>NZ_JBFRJJ010000009.1:0-103595 GCF_041468785.1 Shewanella sp. 10N.286.52.E4 | reverse complement strand
GTGCTAGTGCTAGTGCTAGTTTTAGGTGATTTCATATGCATTGCCTTGTGAATTCAAGCTTAAACCCATAGCGGATATATAAATTCATTTAAAGTGATAACAAAGGGCATTCGTGTGAGAGAAATTAGAGCTTGCTCTAACTTTTTAATATTAATTAACAGGATTAAATATTTGTATCAGCGGGCTAGAATTAACTGTTTTGCAAGAAATTTTTGTTAACAATGGCTGGTTTTTGTTTTGTACAAAAACTCACCAAGTGACTCAATTCGCTGGGTAAAACCTGAATACTAGCGTAAGCCGCTCCTTTTTATCCTTTAATTGAAATATCGCAGGGCAGAGATGTTTACACCCCATCAACATTTCACCTGCAGTAGTGCTTTGAGGCTGGCAACCCCTACTTTGGTATAATAGGCAGTTGCTTGACCAATGACACTAAGTGAATGACACTCAATGCTATTCAAATACCCTACCAAGTATGGATGACTATAAAAAATGTTAATTTTCTTTATTTGTATTGCGTTGTTAATCCTCGCTTACAAGTTCTACAGTCCTTTCGTAGAGCGTCAAGCAGGCATTGACCCCAACGCAAAAACACCACAAAAACGTTTTGAGGACGGTGTCGATTATGTCGAAGTTCATCCTGTTAAAGCGTATCTGATTCAATTCCTTAATGTTGCAGGTGTCGGTCCAATTTTTGGTCCAATTCTTGGTGCGTTATATGGCCCAATCGCATTAGTATGGATTGTGCTTGGTAATATTATTGGCGGTGCTGTTCACGATTACTTCTCTGGTGTGCTAAGTATCAAAGAAGATGGTAAAAGTTTGCCTGAAATCGCAGGTCACTATTTTAATATCTACTTTAAAGGCGTGATGCTGATTTTCACTGCGATGTTACTGTTCTTCGTCGGTGTTGTTTTCATTATGAGTCCAGCAGGTCTTCTGAGTAATCTCGAATACTTTGAAGGGACCATTTTTGCTAATAACGTATTTTGGGTTGTATTAATCTTGGCTTACTACTTCTTAGCAACGTTATTGCCTATCGATAAAATCATTACCAAGCTTTATCCTATTTTTGGTTTATTGATGATTGTGATGACAACCTCTATCGCAGTTGCTTTATTAATTAGTGCGCCACAGTTACCTGAAGTTGGCGATATATTTGCTTACTTTGACCACAGCCATTACAACAATGATTTATTAGCGCCAAACCCTGATGGGCTACCTGTTTGGCCATTACTATTTGTAACTATTACCTGTGGTGCAATTAGTGGTTTTCATTCTACTCAGGCGCCAATTATGGCGCGTTGTTTGACGAACGAGAAATACGTGCGCCCTGTGTATTACGGTGCAATGATGTCTGAAGGTATTGTGGCATGTGTATGGGCACTAGCGGGTATTGCTGCTTTCCCTGGTGGTTATGTTGAGCTGAAAAGTATTCTTGATGCTGGTGGTCCAGGTTTGGTCGTTAACCAAGTTGCCAGTACTTACCTAGGTGTTGCGGGTGGCATTATGGCGATTATCGCCGTAGCTATTTTCCCTATTACGTCAGGTGATACCGCTTTCCGTTCACTGCGTCTAACAATTATCGATGCGTTTAATATTCCTCAAAGCATGCGTAACCGTCTATTAGTTGCGATTCCAATTTTAATCATTGCTTACTTTATGACTAAAATTGATTTCTCTTTGATTTGGCGCTATTTCGCTTTCTCAAACATGCTGCTTTCAACCAGTGTTTTATGGTTAGCCACTAAGTACTTATTTGACCGTGGTACTTTCCATTGGATTGTGAGTTTGCCGGCGATTATTGGTACCTGTGTCACCGTGTCTTACATTATGACAGCAGGTATTGGTTTAGGCTTGCCTCAGTCGTTAAGTCAGCCTGTTGGTATCGCAACTGGAATTGTCTGCTTAATTGGGCTTATCATCGCCCATAACAAGCGAAAAGCTGTGACTCAATAAGCGTTAGCTATAATCAAAAAGGACTGCATTAGCAGTCCTTTTTTGTTGCTGATATTTACAACAAGTAAAATCGAGATAAGAATGAACCGTTAGTCGCAATCAGCTGCAGTTAGTTGTGAATCAATAAAAAGCGATTGAATCACTGATGAGTTAGAGATTAAACAATACTCTTTAACGAGTGATTGCGTAGTCTGGGAATTAATTCGGCTTTTAGGGAACAACTTGGCGGACAATTGGGCTTGAACGGCAAAAGCGAGCAACTTACTACATTCTTGCCTATAAAGGATAATAATTTAAATTTGAGCATTGAGCATTGAGCATTGATTAAAGAGGCAGGGTGAGGTTGTCACCCATGTATCATGACTTAGATGGTGAGCAGACGCCTGTACCAGTCAACGCAATATGATTTAAATTGTTCTTAATCACCTTATTGCCGACGTCATAGGAAGATTCAGGGCGACTAATTAAATAACCTTGGACGCAGTGAATACCAAGGTTTTTGATCAATTCAAACTGCGAGGCAACTTCAACCCCTTCAGCCACGACTTTGAGGTTTAATGTTTTTCCTAAGCCACTGATTGAATTTAATATTTTTTCGTACTTAGGGTTAATTGTGGCTTGGTCGATAAACAACTTATCAATTTTAATCACATCCACAGGTAAGTTAGCAAGGGTGGATAATGAGCTGAAACCCGTACCAAAATCATCAATGGCAATTAATACCCCTTCTTTACGTAGATTTTCCAAATCTTGAATAATCTTTTCGGAGGCATGGAAAAGGCAAGACTCAGTTATCTCAAGTAATAAGGCACTTGGTGGTAAACCTGTTTTAGTTAAGGTGTCCATAACCCAGTCATAAATAGGTAAGTACTTTAATTGTACGCCAGAGATATTGACTGACATTCTGACTTTGTTCATTCCTGCGTTATGCCAAGCTGACATTTGGCGACAGGCTTCAAATAGTATCCAATTTCCTAGTTCAATGATGAGGTTTGAGTCTTCGGCAATAGGAATAAATTCAGCGGGTGAAATAGGGCCTTCCACCGGGTGGTTCCAGCGTACCAGCGATTCGAAGTAATCAATGCTGCAATCGTCAACATTTACGATAGGTTGAAAAGACAAAGTGAAGTTTTGACTGGCTATTGCTAAGCGAATCTCTTCGAGCAGGTAATGATAACGGCGAATTTTACTGCCCATTTCAGGCGAGTAAACTCTGAAAATACCGCGGCCATCAGTCTTAGCACGGTACATGGCAACGTCGGCCATTTGTAATAATGCATTCGGATTTGAAGCGCTGTCTGGGTAGGTTGCAATACCAATACTGGCACCAATTTTAATCACTTTATTGCCAAGTACGAAATCGCGTTCAATTTCTTGTAAGACGTTTTTAGATACCTCTACAGCTCGCAAGTTATCTTCGATGTTGTCGATAAAAATAGAAAACTCATCACCACCCAAGCGAGATAAATTAAGTTCTAGGGCAAATGATTCGCTCAGTTTACTGAGTCCATTGTTACGCACAACGGTAGTGAGTCGTTCAGCCACTTGAATCAGTATTTCATCACCAAAACTATGTCCGAAAGAGTCATTAACTTGTTTGAAGCCATCTAAATCGATGAAGAGTAAGGCTTGTTTGCAACCTGTCTGTTCAGCTTTTTGCAGTTGCGATTCAAGGTGTTCTAAATAGGCATGACGATCAATCAGACCTGTCAGTTTATCTTGGTAAATGCTTAATTGAGTTTGAATGTTATGTTCTTTTACGTGCTTATTGAGCTCATTAAGGGCGATGCTGATCTGGGAGAGTGTATTAGCTTGCTTACCTTGAGGTAAATCGATATTAAAATTAGCGAGTAACTTATCGGTTTCACTACGAATAAAATCTAATGAAGCGCTATTCTTTTTTTGAGATTTTGATCTTATATAAAAAGGGATTGCGTAGGCGAGTAGCACCATGAGTAAAAGTGGGATATTACTGAACATGATCATTTCACTGAACACATCTTTTATTTTAATCACACTGAGGCTTGATTCAGCCCTATTTAATACAGCGAAATAATATTGCTCAGATTTTACAATATCGTTTTCAAGAAAAAGAAACTTTTCCCAGCTGGCATTGACGTTGACGACATCAGAATTATTTACATCGATTATTTTATGATGAAAGTTATTGCTATGAATAGCCTGTAAACCTTGATTAAAACTAATTACAAGTAACACGTACAGCATCAAAAAGAAGCTGACAAAGGTAAAAATTAGTTTTGAAATTTTGGTCATAAAATATCTTAATGAATCGCTGTGATGTTACAACTAGGTTTAAACCTTGTTTCACCTGGTGCGAAATTATAAATCTAAATATCTACGAATACAATAATGGTAATATTAGTCATAAATATAAAGTCTAATAAATATAGATGGTTAAGTTATTTGTGTTACACCATTGATACAACTTGATACATAACTTCATAACATATGTGCTGCTGTAATAGAGATTATTTGTTTTTACAAACCGAAGTTAGTTACGCAAGGAACGTTTAGTGAATGTTGAATTAATGTTGTATTTTAAGTTGTTCGCAGTGTAAATAGTTTTAAACTTGAAGTATGTTATTTAAGTTACAGTTTATACTTTTATCATTTTAGTTTTAAATAAGTGTTGGGTGTAGCGTTTTTCTAATAGAGTTCATGATTAAATGTATGGCTCAAACTAATAAAGTTGAAAGGGCATTTCTCATCCATGTTATCAAAAACAGGCCATATAGTAGGAAGTTTGAACAGCAATAAAGAGCAATTGGCATTCCTAAGGCTACTCAATCTGCTATTAAAACTCGGGTTGATTTTATTTGGTATAGAGTTATTCGATTTAACTCGTCCGCCCAATGAACTGAGTTATGTCTTGTTCCTTGAAGCTGTGTATGTGGCTTTTTGTTATCGCTATCGGTTTCAATGTATTAATACCCCATCTATTTTATTAATAACACTGATCGTTGATATTCTGTTTTGGTCTACTTGGCTTTTTTACACCGGTGGGGCAACTAACGCCTTTGTATCACTGCTGTTATTACCTGTCGCTATTGGTGCGGTAACACTTCCGCGCTGGGCACCGTGGATACTGACCTTTCTTTCGACCAGTTTATACACCCTGATGATGTTGACTATGCCAGAAAATCGGATTCGTCATCATGGCATGGATATGAGTTCACACTACCTTGGTATGTGGTTTAACTTTGTTATTTCGGCCTTGGTACTCACGATTACGGTTGGTTATATTGCAAAGCGGGTGAGACAAAAAAATGCCCAACTAAGCTATTTACGTGAAGCGCAATTACGTCAAGAAAAACTGTTAGCTTTAGGCACCGTCTCTGCGCAAATGGCACACCAAATGGCGACGCCTTTATCCACCTTAAGGTTGCTAGTTGATGAACTTGTTGAAGATGGCACAGCAAAAGACATTGAGCCTGAAATGCAACAAGCTTTAACTCGATGCGAAACCACTTTAGCCGATTTAAGATTGGCCACCGAATCCATTCGTCAGCAAAAAGCTTACCCTCAAAAAATCGATAAACTAGTGAGTAACTTACATGAGCAAGTGCAATTACTTATGCCTGAAACTGAGCTCACCATTGAAATCGATACTTTAACTGCTTATCCCGCGGTGAATGCTGATACCAGCTTGTTGCCAGCGTTACTGGCCTTAATTGAAAATGGCGCGAGAGCCAGTTTAGAAAACATCCAAAAAGCGCAGGTGACTTTATCTGTGACTTCAGGTGACTCTGGACAATTATGTTTCAATATTCGTGATTTCGGCAAAGGCATGAATGCAAAAGAGTTGTCTGAACTGGGTAATAATGTGGTTACTAATCCAAAAGGCATGGGCATAGGTGTGTTACTTAGTCATGCAAGTTTTGAACGTTTAGGTGGTCAATTAAGTTTGTCACGCCATAACCAAGGAGGCACTATCGCATCTGTGATGTTGCCAGCAAATTATGATGAATAAATTGTTAATCATAGAAGATGACTTAGCGCTGTCAGCAGCGTTAGCAAGGCGATTGACTAAGCAAGGGTTTGAATGCGCGCAGTGTAATGATGCTAGTGAAGGCTTATTAATGGCCAGACAGTTTAATCCCAGTCATATTTTATTGGATATGAAGATTGCTGAGCAAAATGGCCTTACGTTGATTAAGCCATTGAGGGGGTTATTACCCAAGGTTAAGTTGGTACTGCTGACAGGTTATGCCAGCATCGCAACCGCAGTAGAGGCGATAAGGCTCGGTGCAGATAACTATTTAGCTAAACCTGTGGATACGCAAACCTTACTAAATGCATTGAATGTTGAACTTGAGGATGATGGACAAACTCAAGCTGATTTTACCGAGCAACCTATTAGTCCTAAAAGGTTAGAGTGGGAACACATCCAACAAGTGCTTGCTAACAATAATGGCAATGTATCAGAAACCGCGAGGTTATTAGGTATGCATCGACGCACGCTACAACGTAAGTTACTTAAAAAACCGATAGCAGATAATCGTCCAGCCTAACTCGCGCCAAAACTCATATCTACGCTCTCATCCAACATTAAAGCCTCATTCAATGAGGCCTTAATGTTCATGATACCTTGAGTTAGCAGGAGTTTGACCCAAAGCTAGTAACCCTAAGCTAATAACCCTAAGCTAATAACACTGTGCTAATAATACGGTGCTAATAACACTGTGCTAATAACACTGTGCTTAGAAACGATACTCGCCCGTTACCCAAGCTTGTAGCCCGACACCAGGCATACGCTCGCCTGGCATTAAATCGCCCCACATAACACGGTTATATCCCGCTAAGTGATCCTCATATTCAGTATCAAATAGATTATCTACACCCGCTTGAAGCCCCCAAGTATCAGCGTCATAGCCCACTGAAGCATTGAACAAGCCATAGCCTGATGTCGTTTGCTCTAACTGGGTGCTTGAGACATTGTTTTGTGCACTGAACCCCACAGCTTCCATGCGTGCACGCCAGCCATTGTGTTGATAGTTTATGCCTAGCAATATTTTAGGTGGCGCAATACGGTAGAGATTATCATCAATGTCTTTACGTTCGCCGCTGATGTAGTTCGCTAACATATCAAAAGAAAATTCATCATTGAGTTGATAATTGGCGTTGATATCTATGCCCATTAGGGCTGCATCAACGTTGGCAAATTGCATTGGGTTACTGTCGCCCATCATTGCCGCAGCCATAATCACCGCAGGATCAGTGGAAGGAATGCCTTGAATGTAATCATCAATTTGATGATAGAAAACCCGTGGGCTAATCGTGAGTTTATCTGCGTGATAATCAGCGCCAAGTTCAAACTGATAAGCGGTTTCTAATGCTAATGACAGATCACCGACATAAGTGCGCCCATCAGCTAAACCACCCGTTGACTGCATGGGGACCCACAAATAGCGTTGCTGATAACTGGCAGGTGACTGCTTATGTGCAAAACCCATAATCCAACTAAGCTGTGGGCTCACTTGATAACGGCCATTAATTACTGCATCAATGCCGGTTTCCGATTGCGCGCGATCGGCGTTATTAAACCTTTGCATCAACACATTAACTGCAGGCACTATCATCGCCATAGAGTGACTGACTTGCTCTGCATCGGATTGGTAATATTTAACCCGAGCTCCAAGCTCCCAATGCCAAGCATTAAAGGCCTGCTGCCAGTGCACAAAGGCGCTGTATTTATCATCACTGACGCCAGAAAAATTATCGACTAAAAACATTGGATTTTCAGGATTGGTAATCACAGAATCATGTTCACTTAACTGGCTGTCTACTCCCCATTGCCATTGCTCGTTACTTATTGAAAAGTGGGCATCATAACTAGTGCTATCAGCGTTGTTGTAACGTGCGCCCATAGATGGCATTAAATTGCGTTCAGAAAAGTTATCCATACCATGACGGGCGTCGCTGTACGCCAGATGCCAGTTAATTTCCCAATCATTGAGTGTGTGTATACCATCGAATTTAACTCTATCAGTACGAATGAAATCAATGTCCATTGGTAATGCGGGTGTGCCTGCATCTGTGGTTTCACTATGCAGATAGTTAATGCCTATGGATTCATTTTGACGGGTATTATCCGCAAGGTTAAATCGATATTGACCGCCAAAAACTTGTTTGTCATAAGTGGTGGGTGAAATGTCATTGCCATTACCGGTTTCGCTATTGTCATTGCCGTGCATATCATCTGCAAAGACGAGAATACCGTGACTATCATTAGCGAGATTAGCTTTACCGCTAATGGCTGTGCGAGCACCATTGGTTTGATATTGGCCTGCTAGTTCCGCTGAGTGTTGCTCAAATTGAACCTGAGTTTGAATCACGTTTACACTGCCACCTAATGTATCAATACCCGATGATACAGGTGCAATACCACGATAAAGCTCAACTCGCTCAGTCATGCTAATACTGGCATAACTTAGCGGTGTATCCATGGCATTAGGCCCTGCGCTAGCAAGACTGGCACCATCAATTTTACTATTAACACGATCGCCAGACAGGCCACGATATTGAACCATACCGGTTAAAGGCCCATTAGCATTCACTGCAGCTCCTGGTAATGCGTTAACCGCTTGCGCAATATCAACTGTTGGCGAGATATCTTTGGGGCTAACAAGCATGATAGGCGTGGCCACTGAACCGCTGATGTTAATCACTTCAATGATTTCATCAGCTTGAGCGTTACAGTGGAAGAGGGTACTTAGTGCGGCAACAGGTAAAGCAGATAACAAAGAGTACACAGATAAATTTAGCTTCATATTATGTTTTTATTGAAGAATCGTATGTTAATGCTCTGTGTTATTTAGGGGGGACACAATTAGAATGTCCTAAACTGCGACAAGATGTCGCAGGGCCATTCAGCTTTATTCCATTTTAATGTAACCAACAGAAGTTTGGGTCAGTGCATTAATTAGCTCATTACTTTTTCATAATAAAAATGTTGTTGTCATTTTGGGTTTGCATATATTGCTCAATAATAGCCCTCGCTCGAAGAAATACAGGCCCAAGATGTAATCTTCGACTCGCTAAACAGTCAATTGTATTAATCCAACCATTGGGCTCGTATTCAACATCTAACTTGACGAGTTTGCCTTCCTCTATGGCTGGTGTAACCATTTCCTCAGGTAGAATCGACCAACCGACTCCTTGTTGAGTCAGTTCATTCATAAGATAATGACTATTGGCATGCCATCGCTGTGAGCTAATCCCATAACTAAACCACAGCTCTTGCCCTGTGTTGGCGCGAAGTACGACCTGCCTGTGCTGACGTAAATCAATGTCTTTAATACGGCGCATTTGGGTTAAAGGGTGACTCGGGGCAGCAAGTGTAATGAATCGAGTGTAACCAATGGTGCTGAAATCAACTTGATCTTGGATTTTCCCGTCTGCATAAACTATTCCCATATGAGCACTACCGTTACTGACGAGCTGGCCAATATCCAGTGTTGATTCTGCGATGATCTCGATATTAGTAATCGGGAACTCATCAGCCAATTTAGCTAATTGGCTCAGTAATGCAGGGCTGATTAAGCTTTCTTCGATAGCAATGATCAATTCGTGTTCATGTTGTAATTCCAAAGAGGCTATCTTTTGATCAAAATGCAGTTGTTGCAGCATGAGGGCTTTCACTGCTGGGAGTAAAGCTTCACCTTCTTTGGTCAGTGATGGCGTATTACCACTACGATCAAATAAGGTTTGATTAATACTCACTTCTAAATTAGAAATTGCTTGGCTAATGCCTGATTGCGCTCGCTGCAGTTTCCTTGCCGCTGCAGAGAAAGAACCGGTTTCGCAAACTGTAATGAATATTTTTAGTTGCTCTAAACTGTACATTCAATTATCGCCTCATTGTGTAGCATCGCTTCGGATCAGTCATATTAAGCTATCACTTTTGGTGATGGCTGTTAACTTTTGTTAGGTGAATATGCAGGTCATAATCCAACTCGATTTAATTCAGAATCCTATGTGTAAAGTAAGTTGAGGTTGTTATGTCTACAGTAGAGCGCATATTTCATGCTGTGTTGTTTGAGTTTCTTGCCATTATTGGTTCAGTTATTGGTTTGATGATATTTACTGATTATGCGTTAGCCTCCCTTTCAGGAACTATGATAGCTATTGCGACAATAGCCATGGGATGGAATTTCATCTTTAATATTATTTTCGATAAGTTTTACACCGAACCTCGAGAGCAAAGAACTGTCATTCAGCGAATGATTTATATTGGTTTTTTCGAAGCAGGCTTATTAATGCTCACTATCCCCGTAATGGCTTATATTTTAGGGATTTCATTGATAGAGGCATTCTGGCTAGATATCAGTGTGACAGTTTTCATCACTGTTTACGCCTATGTCTATAACTATGCATACGATCATATTCGTGCTCGTGTCATGCTTAATCGCAACACGGTAGCGCTTGATACTCAATAATATCGAGCGCCTACGTAATATTTAGTCAATCAAAGCTGTGCTTGTTTTTGTCATTAATCTGTCTCATTTGTGGGTTAGGTTTATATCCTGGCCTAATCATTATTTGTTAGAAATGGACGAGGTGAATGGCAAAGTTTTCCTTCGAGCACAGTTTTGAAATTGATACTCTCAAAAGATTGATTGCTCAGTATCAAGGTCTATTTCGGCACCAGTCATTATTGGATTTACATTATCGCGGTGAACCATTATCTGTCACAGCTATTGAACTTGGTAAGCAAGATGCACCTTGCCCCACGGTGTTGTTTGTCGGAGGTGTACATGGGGTTGAGCGCATTGGTGCTCAAGTCGTATTAGCTTTTTTAGGCAGTTTGTTGAATCGTCTTTCTTGGGATAGCCATTTACAAGCATTATTAAAAGAAGTGCGTTTAGCATTTGTCCCCGTCGCAAATCCTGTGGGCTTTTTACAAGGTTCACGCAGCAATGGTAATTATGTTGACTTAATGCGTAATGCCCCTATTGATGCAGAAGAAAAAGTGACCTTTTTAGTGGGGGGCCATCGGCTCACTAACAAGCTGCCATGGTATCGGGGCAAGAAGGGGATGGAAGCTGAAACACAAGTTCTGGTGGATTATGTTCACCAATTGCAAGACTCAAGTACCAGTGTTATTGCCTTAGATGCTCATTCAGGTTTTGGTTTGTCAGACCATATTTGGTTTCCGTATGCCCATACGCGTAAACCTTTTGAAGCAATGGGCTATATTTATCACTTAAAGCAATTATTTGATCGCGGTTACCCACATCATGGTCATTACAAACTGGCCCCTCAAAGTCATTTTTATCAAACTCATGGTGATATTTGGGACTATCTTGCTCAAACAAACCCCAGTAGTAATCCCTTTATTCCATTAACGCTTGAGATGGGCTCTTGGGCATGGGTAAAGAAGAATCCTCGGCAAATTTTTAATTTCTCTGGTTATTTTAATCCGCAAAAAACACATCGACACCATCGAATATTACGCCGACACGTGGTATTAATGCAGTTCTTAATTGAAGCGGCTTACGCTAATGTGCTTGAAAACATTAACCAAGCACAATTTGAGCGTTTACAAACTGACGCTGAGCGATACTGGGCTAAAAAGCCTTAAGCATCTTGATAGCAACAGCTTAATTCACAGGCGTAGAAAGGAGTATTCTGATGGCAACTTGGGTGTTATTACGTGGATTAATGCGAGATAGTCGTCATTGGTATGGTTTTGACGCTCAGCTGCGTGATGAAGGAATAGACGTATTAACCCCTGATGCAACTGGCAATGGGACTTTAGCTTCAAAGCCAAGTCATTTAACGATTGGTAATTACAGCGATGACATTTGGCAGCAAATTGATAAAGGGCTTAACGATAACCCAGAGTTTAGCCGAGAGTTAGTGATCATTGGCGTGTCGATGGGTGGCATGATTGCTTTAGAGATGGCCAGACAACGCCATAAACAAGTACGTCATGTGGTTTTGATTAACTCCAGTGCTGGTAACTTGTCACCTTGGTATCAGCGTTTTCAATTAAGACCACTAATCAGTTCAATTTGGCATCGACATAAAGCTGCTAATCTAAGCTTTATTGAGTCTTGTGTTCTCAATTACACCACAGTAACAAAAGCCCATGACGAAAGTGTTATTAGCGACTGGGGCAATATGCGCAGTCAACTGCACACCAGTATATTTAATGGTGCGAGACAAATTTACGCCGCCGCACGTTATCAATGCACTTGGTTTGGTCATTGCCGTGTGAGCGTTATCGGAGCTAATCAAGACAAATTGGCGAACCCTAAATGCAGTAAAGCATTAGCGGAGTTTTATCATACCCCGTTACTGCAAGTGGAACAGTGCGGTCATGACGCTACACTTGACCACCCAGATCAAATAAGACAATTGATTCAAGATACGATTTCTGAATCGGCATCATAGGTTTTGTTATCCAGCACAATGCATATTCGCTTATCAACTCAATCATGCACTGGTCATGTGGGCTAGATAACGTTAAATTAATTTAGATTAGTTATAATCGAGTTTAATCAATGACGGGTGGAAGATGTTGTGCTGACACAAATTTTAGTGACGCTTTTAGTAATAGCCGGCGCTTTTGCGTATTTACGCAGTGGAAGAAGCAGTAAAGTGGCTCGCAGTGAGAAATACATTGCAGCTGATGCTTCACCATTTTTTAGCCGTATTGTTATTTACGCCATGATTGCAGTGTCAATGCTAGCGTCTGCAAGTTACTGGGGCTGGACTTGGTATGATGACAATACCGTTGTTGAGGTCACTATATCTTCTCCAATCGAAGCCATGTCGGCAAGCTACCAAGTACGTAAAAAAGACATTGAAGCCCAGCGAATTACCACTGTTGATGGTATTCAAATTCGTTTATCGAATCAGGAGCGAGTAACCGTTAAAGCCGCTGAAACTCAGTAAGCGATTTAACTTCGTTTACTTAGCTGAGATATAGTATTTGAGATATAGTATTTGAGATTTAGTAGTTGAGATTTAGTAGTTGAGATTTAGTAGTTGAGATTTAGTAGTTGAGATTTAGTAGTTGAGATTTAGTCGCTTAGTTTTAATAAAGCCACTATTTTAAAAATTTACTTTTCAGCTCAGGTGTAGGAAGCATACAAGTCTCTTTTTTTCCAAAGATACGGTAACGATTGTGAGCTAAAACACGGTAAAAGTAATCCCGAAACCCAGTGGGCAACACCTTAAATACCCTACATAAAAACCAAAGCCCTGACAGATCTTTAGTTATCTCTAACGCGGCATCACTTCTTAGTAAATACTTTCCCTCTTTTATTAAAATAAACGAATCAAATCCAATATTTTCCAATTGATACTCAGTCATTAACGCTCGCGCGGTTTCACTTTGCATTGGCGAAAAAGCAAACACATCTTTGTGGTCACGTTTAATGATGAAGTTGACTGCGCCATTGCATAGGTTACACACGCCATCAAAGATAATTATGTGTTGTGTCTTCATTTTCCCTAAGCACCCTGTTGTATGTGTTTCTCTATTGAATCTACTTTTGAGTATTTCCCCATTTCACACAAAACTCAATAAAATGCTTTAATAGCGGATTTTGGTATTTATCTTTGTGGATCAATATCCAAAACTCTCTTTGCATGTCTACAGGTACATTTATTTTACTTACTCGCAGGCTCTCTAAAGCATATTGCGCTGCAATATTAGATAAGCAACCAAACCCCAAGCCTGCAGCGACTGAATTAATCAGTGCTTCTGTAGTATTTAGCTCAACACTCGTATGCCAATTCCCTATATGAGGCGCCAGATTTTGCATAAAGCAGTCTCTCGAGCCTGAGCCTTGCTCTCGTAATACCCAGTGACTGTTATCTAATGCGCTTAACTCAATCATGCTTTTTGCTGCTAAAGGATGATTAGGCGAGCTAATCACACACATCTCATCTTGGCTAAAAGGGATGGCGATAATATCTGGGTGATGGTGCTCACCTTCAATCAGGGCAATGTCTAGCTCAAAATCCACCAGTTTTTGGCAGATATGTGCTGAGTTTGATACGAACAAACTTTGTGATTCATGGTGATATTGCTGCCTGAAAGCACTGAGTATTATGGGGGTTAAATGGTTACCTACAGTGTCACTACTGCCAATACGCAGCTGCCCAGACATGACTTGCTCATCGTTAAACATCAGACTGATATCGCCAAGTCGGTTGATTAACTCATCCGCAAGCGGCAGCAGTTTATGACCCTCCTGATTGAGTATTAAACGATTATTCACTCGATCAAAGAGCGGATGTCCTAACTGCTTTTCAAGTTCAGCTAACCCCATGCTGACGGCAGCTTTTGAGAGAAACAAATGTTCAGCCGCTGCGGTAAGAGTCTTATGTTGAGTGATCGCGCTAAAGACATTCAACTGTTTAAAAGAAATATGCGGGTTCATGGTTGTCTCATTTTAATTGGATCCGGATTGAGGCTTTTATTGAGGTTGGTATTGAGAGTCGTATTAAGGTTAGTAATAACAAATACGTTCAATTTAAATTAACCCATGTTTTAAATTGTTGGATATATATAAACAAATAGCAAGCGTATTATGGCCTTAATTAAACAATTCCTCGCGGTTGATAGCGCAATATCAGGCTAAGCAATCGCAATAATTAGCTTGAGGTTATTATGATTCAGAAAGCAAAACTTAGGTTATTAATGGCGCCTACACCTATGGCAGGGCTCGCGTTAGGAATCGCAAGCCTAGGTTGGAGCTGGGAAAGTTTGGCCAATTTACATGGGGTAGGTCAATGGCTCAGTGCAGCGATAGCTAGCGTATTATTATTGGTACTGACGTTTAAATTTCTAATCCATTCTCATACCTTAAAGCAAGATTTATCGCACCCTGTGGTGGGGAGTGTCGTGCCCACTTTTGCGATGGCAACCATGGTGGTGTCTAACTCGTTAGGCCAATTTTCAGCTATCGCTGGCGATGCATTATGGCTGTTAGGTTTAGTGCTCCATATTGTGTTTTTAGTCAGCTTCTTATATCACCGCGCTAAGGATTTTGAATTACATCACATGGTACCAAGTTGGTTTGTACCACCTGTTGGGATTATAGTTGCTGACGTTTCATTTTCAGGTAACCCTCAATTAGCTTTTTTAGCGCATCTCGCATTAGTGTTTGGTATGTTTGCTTACGCGATTATGTTACCAATGATGATTTATCGTCTTATGTTTACCCATGAAATTCCAGATGCTGCTAAACCGACACTGGCTATTCTTGCCGCACCAGCCAGTTTATCCTTGGCCGGTTACATAACGGTTACTGCGGATCCTTCTCCAGTGATTATCGCGTTGTTGTTCGGCATTGCAGTGTTAATGACCGCAATAATCTACCTGGCATTTTTTAAATTACTGCAATTACCATTTAGCCCAGGTTATGCCGCTTTCACGTTCCCTATGGTGATTGGTGCCACTGCGTTATTTAAAATGGTGACCTGGATGGAAAGCATTGGCATGGCAGATGAGTATGTTCAACAAGTCAGGTTACTGGCTGGCGTTGAGTTAACTATAGCCACAGTGGTCGTTGCATATGTGGCTTTTCGATATGCTCACTTCTACCAAGGTGGGACAAAGGTTAGCGTTTAAAAAATACGTTTAAGGCAGGTGTAGCAAAGCCAATAAAAATGAGTCATTGGCTTTGCTGTCATTTACTTTAGCGCTTGTTGGTTTAGCACCATTTGCTTTAATGACTATCCACGAAAGGGTTTATCACTAATTTATGTTCAATTTCAGTTGGTAATAAAGGCGTTTGCTTTTGCTTGGCATATTGCTCATAACCATTGCGGTAATAGGGGGACAAGGGATGACCTGATTGACCGCCAGGTATCGACATAATGGCATCTTGCTCAGCCCCAGGTTGCACAATAAAGCGTTGTGAAGCGCCAAAAGATTTACCTTGTACAGCGGGCATAAAGCTATCTCCAAAACCTTCAATTGTAGGCATATCTAGCCAACGACTTAATTGCGGCAATTGTTTCGAAAAGGGATGTTGAATGGTCAGTTGGTTGACCTTGCCCCAGCGTAAATCGGTTAGTTTTTTCTTTGGACTATGTTTTTTAAGTAAAGCTGCAGTGGAATCTTGATAAGCCGAGACAGCAAAGGATTGCCAATTAGCATGATTTTTAGGTAGCCATGTTGCTGGTTGCTGATTCAATATTTGCCACATAGGTGTTTCTAAATAACGCTTGATAGCCGATAAGCCACTACTACGCTGTTTCAGCTCGGTTTCAATAGGAGCAAAGGTTTGATCGATTAACGCAGTTCTAAATTTTCTAACGAGGGTATAACCCACAGAGTCAGCACAGGCACACTCGCCCCAACTGGAAATATGTTTAATATCTTCAGCAAATAACACAGGTTGCTCACTGAGCACCAAAAGTAAATATTGCTGCCAAGGCGCTAAAAATCGCGCTTCATTATCCAGTTGTAACTGATAAAAATCATCTTCAGTAAAGTTATTTTTAGCCAGTAATCGGTCGCGGATTTGCGCGGCGCGAGCGCCAAGGGCATAGCCGCCATCGCCATATCTTAATTGCGCTTCAGCAGATAAAACTCTTGAATTAGCAGTCCAGATACGATGATTGTCAGGATTAATCATTTCAGGCATTACTGCTTGTTTTTGCTGCCAATTATCTTGTTGATAACCATTAGTGGATTGGGCTGTATCGGAAGGATTATCACGTGCAGGAACTGCTCCTGCGATTTTCCAGCCGGCGTTCCCTTGAGCATCTGCTAACAGCATATTTTGCGCTGGAATGCCGATTTGTGTAGCCAGCTCCGTTGCTTGCTCAACACTTTGTGCATTCTCTAAAGATAACAATGCCATGTTAACGGCATAATCAGTATGTCCGACCCAAGATAAGGCATAGTCGATACCGGCAACAGTTTTGACTGGGCCATATTTGGATACTTGAACGGTATAATTAACTTGGCCTTCGGGTAAATCAATGGGTTCGTACTCAAGTTCTATTTCAGTGTCTGAGCTGATCTCTATCCAATCTGCAGTATCGATATAACTGTTGGTAAAGCCCCAAGCTAACTTTCCGTTAGAGCCAACAACAATGGCGGGTGCGCCAGGCAGAGATACCCCTGTAATTTGCTTTATGTTATTTGATTTATCTGCATCTGAGCGATGAGTGCTAGGGTAGTTGAGTTGAGCGCGATACCAAATAATCGGCACAGCAAAAGATAAGTGCATGTCATCAGATAACATGGCGCGACCAGTACCTGTTAATTGGCTAGTCACTGCCCAGTTATTACTGCCCACTTCTACTGGCTCTTCAATATCTTGATTTATCGCGCTAATGAGAATTTGTTCTTCAAGTTGTGGAATACTGCCTTGGTAAAGCGCTATTTGGCTATTATCTAATGCTGCTTGATGATGACTAGGCTGGATTAAAAATGCGAGCATATCATTGCCAAAAGCTTGCTGTAATTGGGTTAATGCCATATCGCGTTTGATCGTGTTGCCTTGCAAATCTAGGTACATGCTGTAAATCACTAACAAACTGTCTGTTTCATGCCACTCACGGGGAGATGAATTTGTTAAAAGATATTCAAATGACAATACCGTTTGGTCGGCAAGCGCTTGGTTAACGCCTTTTGTGTATGCCGTTAAGGAGGCTTTATCTTGGTCTGGAAGTTGTTCAAAAATATGTTGGGCACGTTTTCTAAGCTGATGAAAACGGCGACTCTTATCTAGGTCTAATGCAGCTTTACCGAAGATTTCAGAAAGTTCGCCCGCTGAGTTTCTACGCAGTAAATCCATTTGAAAAAAGCGGTCTTGGCTATGGGCGTAGCCGATGGCGTAAGAGGCATCAATGCGACTATTAGCCGTTATGATTGCTGTACCTAAGGTATCACGCTCAATGGTGACTGGTGCTGAAATATCTTCACTGATAATAGTGTTGGATAGACTTGGCATACTCAGCCTTAACACGCAGTATACGGCTAAAATAATGGCTGAAGAAAACAAAAGCAGCGAGGCAAGTGTGTATTTGGTTATCTTGGATTGTAAAACCTTATTAAGGCTGACTGACATGTTTAATTACCCATTGGAGTGACCTGCCTATCATAACCAAGGTTATTGAAATGTTAAAAGTAGTTTTTGAAGTTTTACAGATAAAAGCAAATAAAAATGAATCAGTTAGCTCTGCATCGCTGAGTTTGAGCTAACTGCACTTGTTTTGAGTTGGCTTAAATTAGGTTTATTGATTGATTTTGGCTTTAAATTTCGCCTTGGTGTCATCATTAGCTTTGTTATACCAGTAATCAAGCATTTCGCCGATTTCGGCTTGATCTTCAGCAATGGTTTTAGGTTTAACGGCAAGGTTTGGTGTGACAGGTTCAGCTGGATGATTGATAGGTGGAGCTGACGCCGCCGTTGCGGCAATAGGTACTACTGCTACCTGAGCGGCAGGTGCGAAACGTGGCACTGAAGCAATGTGGCCAGCTTGGTTGTAGGCAATCATTTCTTCTGGGTAATCACGACCAATTTGTAAGCCAGCTTTAATCAAAGCTTCACTTTGAAAAGAAACAGTACTTCCTTGCTTGTTGGTGAGAGTCATACTGGGGGTTTTATTGAACTTGTTGGCAGCATTTTTATTGCGAATTGTTGGCAACGTTAACTCATATCGGTCATTCTGAGCATTAAACGTTAACACTACAGCATTGGAGTTAAATTGGGTTTGCATGCCATTATCGCGATAGTTGACCACATAATTAAATACAATTTGGTTTTCACCTTCAGAAAGCTTTATATCTCTATCACCGCTATAAACTTGGCCATTGAGCACTTTAACTTCAACACTTGTTGGGAGCTCTAACACGCTGGCAGCATATGCTAATGGAGTAAGGGTTAATAGTAATAGGCTAAAAAATAAGGATTTTGAGTTCATTTTATTCTCATTAGAGCTAAGGGCCGCTTCATAACACTGATTGCTGCGACTTTGATGTTTATGGGATTACCTGCATTCACGAACAGCCAAGTATGCAAGATTAAGTTATAGCAAACCTAACAAGAGTTACATAATGCAGAGGACTTGTTTTTAATTGATCAAGCCTTGTTGCTAACCCATTAAACCTAACTTTTGATAATCAAAGAACTTACGGTGTTCAACACCTGCTAAATTGGTATTTACTTTGTTTGGGTGTTTATACTCGCCCCAGCTTGCCACATGACTGCCGACATTTAATACAGGGAAATCTGTAGTGTTATTGTCAGCAATGACGTTGTCACTGACACCAATAAAGCGCAATAAAGTGTGTAAGCTATTTGGTTCATTAAGCTTAATCGTCAGTAAATCATCTCTGTCAGCAAAGTAACGGTATACAGCTTGCTGATGAGATAAATAACATTGCTTTAAGCGAGCCTCGTCCAGTAAATCGTCGGCACTTAAGTCGCCGAAAGTCTGCTTAAAACACCGCTTCAAAATGGGGTGAAAGGTACCTGTTTTATCGGCCAGATTAGGCACCATTTTTGTCAGCAGCATTTGAATTGAATTAATCCAAGGCTGTATAGGACGATCGATATAGATGAATTTGGATCCAGGGAAAATCTTATCTAATTGCGGGTAATCACAAAAACAAGGCACATCAGAAACCACATCAGCCACTTCAAAGGCTTTTTTAGTTAGCCCAATATGTGCAACCTTAAAACCATGCTCTAACAAGGCGACACTGACGCTGGTGGTGCCTGTTCTTGGAAGGCCGATAATAAAAACTTTATTCATAGAAGCTAGATAGAGCCTTAAATTGGTGTGAGTGCTTAGATTCAACTATTTATTTTAAATAATTTGTTCAATTTAAGTGCGGTATAAGACTTTAATCACATGCCAACCGAATTTGGTTTTTACAAGATGGGGAGTGATTAGTTCGCCGGTAAAGCAGACTTTGTCGAACGGAGGCACCATTTGGCCTTTTTTGAACTCACCGAGGTTACCGCCACTTTTACCAGAAGGGCATGAAGAGTGCTTTTTGGCGAGTACGTCAAACTTAGCGCCTTTCTCTAGTTGCTTGATTAAATCTTCAGCTTGCTGTCTATGTTTAACTAAAATGTGCAATGCAGCCGCAGTTCTGGCCATGTTGATACTCTCCAATAATATAGCCGCTAATTATAACGTGAATCATAACTTGCAAGCCAGAGTAGCAGTTGGGGGCGATGATGATTTTTTGTGATTAATCTGAGTTTATATAGCTTACGTATTCGTTATAACAGCGTGATATGGGTTAATATGAAGGATGAATTTTTGCAAACTAGCACGTTAATATGCTCGTTTAAGAGCCCTAGTTAAGCTCGCTGATTGAGAGAACCTGATGATGACAGCCTCCGCAAGATTGATTTATGTTTATGATCCTATGTGCAGTTGGTGTTGGGGCTATAAACCTACCTTACTTGCATTAAAAACGCAGTTAATCGAACTGTTCCCAACCCTTGCAATTGACTATAAAGTGGGTGGTTTAGCGCCTGATTCAGATATGCCGATGCCTGCAGAAATGCAGCAGTTTTTAGCTCAAACATGGCATAAAATTGCCCAGCAACTCGGTACGGAGTTTAATCATGCTTTTTGGCAAGAGTGTCAACCAAGGCGTTCAACTTATCCAGCTTGTCGAGCGTGTATAGTTGCTAGAGAATTTGCTCTTGAGTCAGAAATGATGCTTGCGATTCAACAGGCTTATTACTTACAGGCAAAGAACCCATCAGATCTTGATACGCTTATTGAAGCAGCAGAAAGTGTAGGTATTGATAAAACGGTTTTTGTTGAACGTTTATCGTCAGCAGAAATAGCACAAGCATTTATGAAAGAATTGGATTTTGTGCATCAATTACCGATTAGAGGTTTTCCATCATTGGTATTGCAAGTGAATGGACAAAATATCGGGTTACCCTTGGATTACCATGATCCCCAAACGACGATAGATGCGATAACTAAGGCCTTATAATGAATAAGAAGATTAGCTAACTCAAGAATACCATCTGTGTTGGTCTTTATATGGACTTTAGGGTATTAACAAATTACAGATATAAAAAAACCAGCTGAGCGATCAACTGGTTTTTATTCTCTTTCAGAGAGGTTAACGCTTGATTTAGTGAACTAGCTTGGCCAAATCTGGTAAATGGTCAATCTGCATTAAGCAGTGCTTAAATCAAGGTTAAAGGACTTAAATACCCAAGGGTATTAGTCTACACCGTGACAATCAGCACATTCAGTGATTGTTAAATCTGGTGTATGTAGATCAGCATCTAATTCGTGCGCATCAGCAAAGCTGTGACAATCATTACACGTTTCGATGTTTGCTTCCATTTCAGCATGTTCTTCAACATTGATTGCTTCATGACAATCAACACAATCAACAGCAAAAGCAGAACTTGCAAACATAAGTGCAGCAATCATAGCTAAATATTTCATAGTAACTCCATCATCAGTTAAGGGGCTTTATCGCCCATGCTAGGTGTTAAACCTGAGCAATTCGCGCTGACTCAATGACCGCATCTCTTAATGCAAATAAATCCGTTACTTTATAACTAAGGACACTGAATATTGGTTAGCACATTTTAATTTAGTATTCGTAATGCAATGTTAAGCAGAAGAGTGAGCTCTTAAACTTAAATTACTCTACCTACGATACCATCTTATTGATTTATGTTAATTAAAACTTAAAAGAGCGCTTAAAGCCACTTTTTTACATCTTCTAGCATAGTTAAATTTCAAGGTTGTGATCTGCTTAATAAAATTCTTAAACATTTAAAATGTGTTTTGAGGCTCGTATCTAAGCATCAATTATCTGTTTATGTGCAGTATATTGTCACTAAGATGAACCCAAGATGAACGAATTGTTATTGTTGAAATTACAAGCTTTGAAATTACAGGCATAGACATTCCAGGCTTTTGAATTTACGGGCTTTTGAATTTACAGGCAAGAAATCACAGACATTGAAACTCTTGGTTGTGAAATCTATTACGACTATATAGTTGACTCATGAGTTCATGCTGCTGACACTTTGATCCACTCGTTTGGTAATGCCTGCATCAAATCGCTGACTTGCTCTGGGGTATTGTTGAGCCAACTGCTAATCGCTGTTGAGGGGATAAATAGCGGCATGCGGTGATGATATTGGGCGCACTTATCATTAGGTTTAATGGTTAAGGTGACTAATTGTTGGAGATCTGGATAAATGACACCAGCCATGAATAAAGGTTTATTAGCCGCATGGGAAAAGCGGTACTTTTGCTTTTTCGCTTGGCCTTCATCGCGCCATTCAAACCAGCCACTACATGGGATCAGGCATCGATGTTGATTAAAAGCCTCGGCAAATGTGGGTTTGTCTGCGACAGTTTCAGCTTGGGCATTAATGATGAGTTTTTTGGACCATTCAGGTTGTATCCCCCAACTTTGCTGAGTAGCAATAAGTTTACCATTTGTAGAACTCAGCACTGTAACTGGATCTGTCGGCCTTAAATCAAGATTCGTTTGAATACTCAATGGCTGGTCAAATAGTGGTTCGAGTAGTCCTTTCATGCCATCAAGTAAGACCTCCAATCTGCCACACATAATGTGTCCCTTCCATTTCAGTTCTTGAACAATATTGTCCCGTTAACGTTAGCATTATAAAGCTATTTTTTTGAGATTATTTTCATAAAAAAAAGTCTCGTTAATTGGTCAATTTTTATAAAAATTCAAACGAGCGTATAAATTTTTAAATTATTTTTATCTTCAGCGTACACGTGTAAGTTCATGAATTGGCAATAATTATTTTTAACGATGGCTTTGTTACTGTAAATATTAGCTTTATTTGCCAATTAGAATATTTGATCTAATTTAATTTTTGTGACGTAATGCACACTATTATTCTGGTCTGATGAGTGTAGAACTATGAGCATAAGAACAACATTTAAGAAAGTATTGCCGAGTATTTCAACGACTGAACAAGAAGCATTAGATGCGGGCGATGTTTGGTTAGAAGGCTCAATTTATCAAGGTATTCCTGATTTTGCTGCATTACGTGATATTCCCAATGCAACCTTATCGCTTGATGAGCAAGCTTTCTTAGATGGCCCTGTGCAGACATTGATTGAAATGGTCGATGATTTTGATATTCAAAATGGTAAGCACTTGCCAGACGATGTACTGACTTTTCTAAAAGAGAATAAGTTTTTCTCGCTGATTATTCCAAAGTCTTACGGTGGATTAGAGTTTAGTCCTTATGCTAACTCAACTATCGTTGCGACTATTGCTGCTAAAAGTTCTGCAGTGGCAGTTACTGTAATGGTGCCTAACTCGCTAGGTCCTGGCGAATTGTTAATGCATTACGGTTTAGAGAACCAACGTAACTTCTGGTTACCTCGTTTAGCTAACGGTTTAGAAATTCCATGTTTTGCACTGACTAGCCCTGAAGCTGGTAGTGATGCTGGTGGTATTCCTGATATCGGTACCGTCACTATGGGAGAATACGAAGGTAAAGAAGTGCTTGGCCTTTCAGTGACATGGGACAAACGCTATATCACTCTAGCGCCTATTGCGACGGTACTAGGGCTTGCATTTAAAGTCGAAGATCCACAAGGCTTGTTGGGCGGAAAAGAGCAACTGGGTATTACTTGTGCGCTTATTCCAAAATCACATCCTGGTGTACAACTTGGTAACCGTCATGATCCTATGGGCTGTCGTTTCTATAACGGTACGACTCGTGGTGAAAACGTGTTTATCCCTATGGACTTCATCATTGGCGGTCAAGAGAAAATTGGCCGCGGCTGGCAGATGCTGGTTAGCTGTTTAGGTGCAGGCCGTGGTATTTCATTACCTGCATTAGGTGTATCAGTCAGTCAGTGTTCATTTAAGTCTTCTGCTGAATACGCAGCAGTGCGTGAGCAGTTTGGGTTATCAATTGGTAAGTTTGAAGGTATCCAGGAGAAGCTGGCTGATATCGCAGGTAAAACTTACCTACAAGAAGCCATGCGCGTATTGACTACTGAAGGCTTAGGTCTTGGCTTAAAGCCATCAGTGGTAACGGCGATTGCCAAATACCATATGACAGAGTTAGGTCGTGATATTCTTGATTCAGCTATGGATATTCAAGCGGGTAAAGCGATTCAGCGCGGTCCACAAAATACCTTAGCGTCAGGTTATGTGGCTCAACCAATCGCAATTACAGTTGAAGGTGCCAACATCCTTACCCGTAACCTAATGATATTTGGCCAAGGTGTGATGCGTTGTCATCCTCATTTACAAAGCATGGTTGAGTCTATTCATAGTGACGCCAGTGATGCTGATAAAACCTTTAATCGTATCTTTAGACAAACAATTGGTTACAGTGTTGGTAATAGCTTGCGTGCATTTAAATTGGGTCTTTTACCCTTTACCGCGCCTGCGCAATCATCATTACCTGAAGTCATAGGTTACGAAAAATCTGTACATAAATTGGCATCAAAATTAGCCGTTTATGCTGATTTCTCACTACTTGTACTAGGCGGAAAACTAAAGCAAGCAGAAATGCTGTCAGCTCGTTTAGGTGACGTAATGAGCTACCTATATGCAGCAATGGCATCGATTCGTTTTTACGAGCAGAAAGTGTCAGCTGGTGAGCGTAGCCAAGCAAAACCGTATTTTGAGTACGCGACTCGTTGGTCTTTATGTAAAGCTGAAGAAGCCATATTGGCATTTTTAGAGAACTTCCCGTCTAAGCCTACGCGTCAGTTTATGCGTTTAATTACCATGACTTACTCAGGTAAAATGGTAAAAGTGAATGATGATTTGGTGCGTGAATTAGCAGAGCAAGCTCAGCTTGATACTGCATTTAAAAAGCAATTAACACACTTGATTAAACCGGTTGCTGGTGATGGTAATTACATTAATGAGCAAGCTTATCTCGCTAAAATGGCTTGTTTACCACTGTTGTCAAAAGTGAAAAAATCACTTAAACAGCGTGTATTTAAAGCAGGTGTTCGCTTCTCAATTACGCTTGATAATGCACTTCAAGCTAATGTCATTACAGTGGATGAGCACAAGCAATTACAAGACTACAATCTTAAACGTGAGCGAGCGATTCGAGTTGATGAGTTTGATTTTGATTTGAATCTAATCTCAGACAAAGCAAACTTAAAAATCGCTAACTAAAGATATATTTAAGTCGCTTACTGTTTAAGTAAACCAATTTAAAAGGCCGCTATTAAGCGGCCTTTTTGTATTTAAAAAGAAATGGAACTAACAAAACATATAATTAGTTCGAATTTTAAGCAGATCACAGATTGAACAAAATTTTACCTTATAGGTATTTCATTAGGTGAAAATTTGAGCTTGGCAGCATTTTTCTTAGCTTAGTTTGGTAAATAATAAAGTACTTATTACTAGGGCCTGTTGAACTTTCAAGGTTGTTTTTGCAGCGAATTGTTGGTCATTTATACAAGGCAGAGACTTTGTGGTGTAGTTATTCTACATAAAAAGTCGATAACGCAGTAAAAATGACCAACAAACGCTGCCCGAAGGGGTCGACTAAAAGCGTTTTACTCTTTGTTGAATACATCTTTGTAAATAAAAGGTGCTTAGATGACTAGGCATCAATTCATCCGCCTTGATTAAAACGCTTTTATTTCGAACAAAACTTAACCGGCAAAGATCAACTGGCCCTGAACTAGGAGGCAAAATGGCACGATTATCTTTGATGGTAAACGTAATTGTGATGTGTTTACTTCCTGGGTTTTCACACGCTGCAGATATCATTATTGGTGGAACTGTGGGTTATCAAACTCACAGTACTTCATCTTATTCAGGTTTATCTAGCAGTGAAGAACGGGGGATTAATTATCAAATAAGAAATAGTGTCGACATTGGTGATGCGAGTCGCTTATACGGAACGTATTCTTTTAACTCTGACGACATGACGTATCATGAAGGTGTGCTTATTTCTTATGATAAATTATTTTTTCTAGAGCCATCGAATCAAGTGAGTTGGTTTATTGGTGCATCAGTAGGGCTAAGCGGTCATGAGTTTCAAATCACGGATATAGATCAAACTTACTATGATTCAAATAGTTGCTATGTATTTGGCGCTCAGACAGGATTAATGTTTGATTTTGGTAATGCATTTACATCTGAATTAGGATTTCGTTATTTGAAGCATAATGATACTTCTTCGGTTCAAAACCTAGGGGCGCTTTCTCTGTCTGTAAATGATACGGAGCAAGTGTATTGGGGAGTCGATTTGAGCTTTTGAGAAGGATTAAAAGTATCAATTTATCTTAAGAAAAATAAAAGGCTGCCACGAATATGTCGGACAGCCTAATGATAGTAATGTGATTATATTAGCAATTAAGATGCTTTAATCGCGTTACCTTCAGAATCTTTAAAACTACCGACTGCAATCATGATGAAGTCGATTAATGTCCAAATACCTAAACCACCTAAAGTAAGTAGCATTAAGATACCAGTACCGATTTTACCTGTGTAAAAGCGGTGCACACCTAAAGAGCCCAAAAAGAAGCATAAAAGTAGTGTTGGTACGAAACCTTTTTCGCTTAATTGAACAGGTGTTTCTGCTGTTTGAACTTCTGACATAATAAATCCTTTAATTATATTTTTTGTCCTGGATAGGTAATTAATTTACCTTTCCCGTCTCTGTAGCTTCCAACAAGAAGCATAAATGTCACTACAACAGTGTGTATAACATCAATAAGAATAAGACCTGCACCGATGAGGGTGAGCGTAACATCTCCAAACTGTATTAGGATAATGCCAACAATGGCTAACGTTAAATCGAAAAAACCATGTAAAACTCTGCCACAATAAAAATGGTGAATTCCTAAAACGCCAAAAATACCCGATAAAATAACCGCAGTAGCGTATTTTTTATCAGACTTGACTGATTCAGTCACTTTCAACCTCCTTGATGAAAATCTTAAATCTTTTATATAGCAAAGAGTTAGCTTAAGCAATTACAAATGTTAAATTTAACTTAAGAATGTGTCTCAGATCTTATCGTTAAGGTGCTCGAGTGTGGCTTTTTAGCGAGTATTGAAATTGAGATTTGTATATTGAGTATGAAATTTTATTTTATATTCAATGTTTTAATGGTTTGGTAAATGAAAGGGTTATTGTAATTGTTGTTTTAATTAGGCATGTTAAGACTTGGTTTAAAATGACTGCTTTGGCAATGGGCATAAGGGAATCAAATGTTGACAAGAACACAACACGATACGAGACATGACAGTTTAACAAAGCGCCTAGGCTATTCATCAATAGCTATACTAGTTTGCGCAATATCTCCCTTTGTAAACGCAGCTGATTATAAGGTTATTCATGCCGGTGAGCTGTTAACCGTTGCC
The DNA here is from genome assembly GCF_041468785.1 of Shewanella sp. 10N.286.52.E4. Taxonomy (NCBI): domain Bacteria; kingdom Pseudomonadati; phylum Pseudomonadota; class Gammaproteobacteria; order Alteromonadales; family Shewanellaceae; genus Shewanella; species Shewanella sp. 10N.286.52.E4. Next base: position 76,295 of record NZ_JBFRJJ010000009.1, on the reverse strand, counting down.
AGTGAAAAACCATTGCAGCAATACTCATTGATCATTAGAGATGACAAAATTGCTGAAGTAAAAAAGGGCTATGTCACTTTATCAAAAGATAAGGTAATAGCGACTGATACCGTTGAATATATAGATTTAAAAGACAGTTTTGTCATGCCAGGTTTGATGGATATGCATGTGCATTTACAAGGTGAAATAGGGCCTAAAAATGACAGTGAAGCGCTTCGGATGTCAGATGCAGATGTGGCAATGAGAAGTGCATATTTTGCAAATAAGACCTTACAGGCAGGCTTTACTACAGTACGTGATTTAGGCGCCAAACCAGAACAAATTTATGCACTGCGTGACGCAATCAATAAGGGCTGGTTGCCTGGTCCAAGAATTGTTGCATCAGGCGGTGTGTCGGTCACAGGTGGTCATGGAGATGTGGACGGTAAAAGCCCAGATTTATTGGATATGCTGACCTCTAAAACCATTTGTGATGGCCCTTTTGATTGTCGCCGCGCGACTCGCCGTGCAATTAAATATGGTGCAGATGTCATTAAAATAACCTCAACAGGTGGGGTGTTGTCTGATACCAATACTGGTACAGGTCAGCAAATGGCCAATGATGAATTAAAAGAAGTGATTGATGCCGCTCACGCATTAGGGCGCAAGGTTGCCAGTCATGCTCATGCGGCTGAAGGTATTAATGCTGCGCTACGGGCGGGTGTTGATAGCATTGAACACGGCAGTTATGCCAATAAAGAGTCAATTAAATTATTTAAAAAGTCTGGAGCTTATTTAGTTCCGACTTTATTGGCTGGTGATACTGTAGTGCAAATGGCGAACTCGAAAGGCAACTTTATGTCTGATGCGATTAAAGCGAAAGCGATTCGTGTGGGTAATGACATGCAAAACAACTTTGGCAATGCGTATAAAAAAGGCGTAAAGATTGCTTTTGGAACTGACAGCGGTGTGTCTCGTCATGGTGAAAACGCTAAAGAAGCGGTACTGATGTCTCAAGCAGGTATGTCGAACAAAGATATTTTAATTTCTGCCACTATTAATGGCGCTGACTTAGTGGGGATGTCAGAATCAATCGGCACCTTAGAGCAAGGTAAACAAGCTGATGTTATCGCGATGAAAGTGAGTCCATTAACCCAAATCGATGCATTACTTGATGTGCAGTTTGTGATGAAGTCTGGCGAGATTCATAAACAATAAATCAGTGTAGATGACGTAGAGGTAATGCTGACTTAACCCGTAATTCAGCATTAACTCTAACTCTCATTCTCAATTACACTCTCAATTACACTCTCACTTACACTGCCAGCTTCGGTAAGACTAACGTTGCGATACAACCCCTAGGTTGGTTTGAAGCAAGTGTAAACTGCCAATTGTAGCGCTGGCATAAAGTATCGATTATTGTCAGCCCTAGTCCGTGGCCTCCAGAATCACTTCTTTGATGACCTTTTTCACTATCCGATAAGCCTTGGCCATTATCTTCAATAATAATTTCTTTATCGAAGACTGCAATATTAATCCAACTTTTTTCTCCCTCTGGTAACTGCTCGCAACGGGCATTTATCGCATTGTTGACTAAATTGGTTAACAGCATCTTTATTACCGCTGAATTTGGTTGAACAGTAGGCGAACTGTGCCACTCAACAGAGATTTTAATGGCTATTTTTTTTGCCTGATTGACTGTGGTTTCAAGTGTTTGAGTAAACTCTTGTTCTGTTAATAGTCGCGGCGAGTTTTCATGGGAAGACTTTTCTTGTTTAACAATATTCAATAAAGCTTCTACGGTATTCTGCATATCTTGAGCCGCACGGGTAATACGTTCCCGCTGTCGAAGTTGAAAGTCTTCATCAGGTTTTTGAGCAAGTAATTTGGCCGAACCTAGAACAATACTAAGAGGGGTTCTTAGCTCATGACTGGCATACCTTGCAAAAGCTTGTTCTTGTTTTATTAAGGTTTCATTTTGCTGACGGTAACGATTGAGACTGTCAGTCAAAATACCAAATTCTTTGGCAGCACTTTGACTGACATTGAAAGCTTCAGGAGTAGTGCTACTACCTAACTGCAGGCTCAATTGGTTGATGGGCTCAATGAGTCGTTTAAACAATTTTATGATCGCGTAACTAAATAGCAGTATTAACCCAATAGTAAAACCAATAACAAAGGTATTGATACCTGTCCATTGGGCGCTGCTGAGCTCAATGTTTTCAGCAGGCATAGTGATATAAAGCTGGGACATTTGGCCATTTAATACAAACTCAGAACGGTATAAAAATAACTCTGAAAGGTCATCATTAATTTCACCATTAAAGCCCAACGGATAATTTTGCAACTCCCCGTAGTGAGAAGGAATAAAGTCGCTGCTGTAAAAAGCAGTAATATTGGGCGGTAATACTAAAGGCTCTGGGACGCCTTTTTGAAATTGTTTAATAACGAAAGGAGCACTGTCACGTAAAGTATTAAGACTGACCTCATCCTCAACCCACTGCAGCATATATATCATCATCAGGTAAATCATCCCAGATGCTAACAGACCGATTAATACAAAATAGACTGACAGACGACCAACAAAAGATTGAGTTGAGCTATTACTAGTGGTTGCGTGGGCACTTGATATGCTTCTTGAATTCAAGGTTATTCTCCTTGGCTTAACCGTAAACCGACTTTGGGTACGGTCATTAGCATGGGCTGCTCAAATGGTTTATCGACTTGATTTCTTAATTGATAAACATGACTTCGTAAAATGTCATTTCCCGGTGGGTGCTGTCCCCAGATTTCATCGATAAGCTGCTCGCGAGTCACGACATTAGGGGCATTTTTGATGAGTAATAATAAAATTTGGTACGTCGTTGGCGTTAACGCCAATTTCATGCCTCGGCGCTTAACCTGATGCTGGGCAATGTTGAGTTCAAGCTCACCAAACCTAAGCGTTGCTTGAGCCACTTTACCTCTATGCCTTTTAATCAATGCTTTTATACGTACATCAAGTTCATCTAAATCGAAAGGTTTACCCAAGTAATCATCAGCGCCACTATCAAAGCCGGTCATGAGGTCAGTTTTATTATCCAGTGCAGTAAGCATCAGTACTGGCGTCGTGCAGCCTTGTTCTCGCAGTGAACGACATAAGGTTAGTCCATCCATTTTAGGGAGCATTAAATCTAAAATGATGGCGTCAAAATCTTCCTCAAGTGCGAGACTGAGCCCAAGTTCACCATTAGTCGCGTAATCAAGAACAGCATCTTGAGCTTCAAAAAAATCGCCTAAAATACCTGCGACATCGTGGTTGTCTTCAATGATAAGTAGTTTCATTGGCGGCTAAGTTCCTGCTTGAGCTTGTCTATCATGAGTGGCACTGGCAATAAAGAGTGAATAAATCAGCGCTATTGTTACAAATTTTTTGTCGAAAAAATGTCAATGACATTTTTTACACTATCACTACTTCAAGATGTTGGCATATTTTGTTCTGTAGGAATAGCGCATGCATCATTCAAATTATGATAAAAACCCATCTGAAATCTGTGTTTCGATCATCATTCCCATGTTTAACGAGTCAAAAAGTCTTGATGTATTGATGACACGCCTTAATAGCGTGCTATCACAAATAAACGACCGCTGTGAATTAGTCTTTATTGATGATGGCAGCACTGATGAGACATGGGCATTACTTCAACAACTGCGCTTAAGTGATTGTGAACATCAATGTATAAAACTAAGCCGTAACTTTGGCAAGGAAGCTGCGATGTCAGCGGGGCTTGCACAGGCAAGAGGACTCGCTATCATTTTGCTGGATGCAGATTTACAAGACCCACCAGAGCTTATTCCTCAAATGCTGCAAGCATGGCGAGCCGGCTATGAAGTTGTCAATATGCGCCGTAAAAAGCGCTTGGGTGAAACTTGGTTTAAACGCTTTTCAGCAGCTTGTTTTTACCGCTTAATGAATTGGATGTCTGACTCTCCTGTGCCTGAGAATGTAGGCGACTTTAGGTTGCTGAGTAGGCAGGTTATTGATCATATCAATGCCATGCCTGAACGTAACCGATTTATGAAAGGCATTTTAAGTTGGCCAGGGTTTACCCAAACTACCATAGAGTTTGATCGCGACCCTCGTAGTGTCGGTGAAACAAAGTGGAATTACGGCAAATTAGTGGGGTTAGCGATGGATGGGATCACTTCATTTAGCTTTAAGCCGCTTAGATTAGCTACTTGGTTTGGTGTGACTATTGGGCTGAGCTCTTTAGTTTATGGTGCTTGGATCGTACTAAAAACTTTAGTCTATGGTGAAGCCGTTGCAGGGTATGCTTCAATGATGGCAGTTCAGTTATTTTTAGCAGGCATTCAGTTATTAGCACTGGGGGTAATTGGCGAATACTTAGGTCGAGTATTTATGGAAGTGAAGCAGCGCCCAGTGTTTATTGTTGAGGATGTCTATTATCAGCAGAGTATTCCCCATACTGTTTTTTCATTTCAGCACGCTTCTGTAAATAGTAAGTTAAACAAACCGGGTAATCAGTTTGCTTTGCAAACGCCTAAAAAAGGGAATTTAGTAAAGTCTAAGTTAGCACCTACATCTAAATTGGCTGAGGGCAAAAGAGAAAACACACAAGGTTTCCAAGATATTGTTCTAAGTAGACAACAGCAATTTGTGCAGCCTAAAAGTTTTAATCAATATCAGTTTAACTTGGAAAATGTCAAATGAAGTCAAAGTTGTTAGCCCTACAATATTATCCCAAGATCGCAGTGGTGCTGGTTGCTGCATTATTGATCCGTTTATTGTCATTGGCATTATATCCGTTGATGGATACCACTGAAGCACGTTATGGGGAAATGGCTAGATTAATGTCTGAAACGGGCAATTGGTTAACCCCACAATTTGACTATGGTGTGCCTTTTTGGGGCAAACCTCCTTTACAGAATTGGTTGAGTGCCAGCTTTATAGAATTGTTTAGTAACAATGAATTTTTTCTAAGGTTACCGCATTTTTTAGTTGGACTAGTTGTTTTATTGCTGGTGGTAAAGCTGGCAAAAACATTCGCGATTAATGGTTTCAAAGTAGCGACTATGTTAACCACAACCGTTGCATTTTACGTTTGTATGGGAACAGTGATGACCGATATGGGATTATTACTGGGACTAACGCTAGCATTTGTCAGTTTTTACTTGGCTTGGCAAGGTCAGTATTTGTGGGGCTATTTGGGCTTTATTGGATTGGCCATTGGTTTGATGGCCAAAGGGCCGGTTGGTATCGCCATTTTTGGTATCGCCACTTTTTTGTGGCTGTTGTGGACCCTTGGTCCAATTAAGATGTGGGCTCAATTATGGCTGCGAATTCCATTGTTCACAGGGCTATTGTTATTGCTCGCATTGACCATGCCTTGGTATGTGATGGCGGAACAAGCAACTCCAGGATTTATTCAATACTTTATTGTTGGCGAGCATTGGTCTCGATTCGTGGACAGTGGGTGGAAAGGAGACTTATACGGCAGCGCACATGATGAAGTCCGCGGTACCATCTGGATTTACTTTGTAGCTGCTTGTGTGCCTTGGTCGTTATTTATACCTCGCGGTTTATATCGACTCTACCAGAAGGCGAATGTGTTAATTGAACAAAAGGCTAGACAAGAAACTGGGCATGAAGCTAGTCAAGCAACTGAAGAGTATCAGAAAAAAGGTTTTGATGACTTTACTAAGTTTTTACTGTGTTGGATGGCAGCACCACTGATTTTATTTACCTTTGCAGGCAATATTTTACCTGCGTATGTTTTACCTGCTACACCAGCACTGGCTTTGCTTATTGCTTATGCCTGGCGTAATCAACAGATTAGCCAATTTGTGATGATTTCTAGCAGTATTCCATTGTTATTAATTACGGCGCTAGTGGTACTTAATTCTGGTGTGAGCAAAGAGAAAAGTGATAAGTGGCTGTTGAATCAAAGAGTATTTGATTTACCCGTATATTACTGGTTCAAACAACCATTCTCTTCGCGCTATTACAGTGAGGGCAAAGCGGTAGTCGTGAATGATGAAGAGCAACTACAGCAGTTAAATCTACGTCCTTATTACATTGTTGTGAGCAAACAGCAACTAAAAGAACAAGATGTCTTAGAAAGTTGTTTGCTTGAATCTGAAACGCGCAAAAAAGTACTCATGTTATGTGGTGAGCATTAATGACTGGCTCATCCATATCAGCAGTAAAAATGAACCCTCTGGTTTCATTTTTACTGGTGGGTGGTGGAAGCTTCATTGTTGATTTATCTATTTATTTAAGCTTGATTGAACTTGCTGCTTGGCAGCCTTTTGTAGCCAGAACTTTAGCATTTATGGTTGGGCTAGGGTTAACTTGGTTTGGGAATCGAAAATTTACATTTAGCGAAAGAAGTCAACTAAGCACTCTTAAGCAATGTCGCTGGGTCATTACGATTGCAGCAATATCAGCGCTGGCAAACCTGGGGGCTTTTCATCTGATGCGTTTGTATTTACTGGCGTCAACTTTAACGTTAGAGGATCTAGAGTTTGTAATATTTACATCGAATACTCTAACTGGCATACAAGTTGAAATCATTAGTTTTGCAGTGGGAGTCTTAGTGGGGCTGATAGTGAATTGGCTTGGCTCTAATCACTTTACCTTTAAAAACCAACCAGCCTAACATTGTCATTCATTGAGTCTTAATAACTCTGTTAGGCTTGGTTATCTAAATAAGGGCTCAATTAGCATTAATTGGTTCAAGTTGCTTACTCGACCCAATGTAAAACATCTTTGATGACCGACCAACGAGGCTTTTTAGGTTGGGCATTTTCACCTAAAATCCAATAGCCATAAAGTGTGTCGACATAACCTGAGGATTGTTGGATGGATAGCCAACTGTTTAAGAAGGTATGCAGCGAGTGATTACCTTTAGCTACAGCGTATGAAGCTGGGAAGGATTTAATTTCTTCACGGTTATACATGGCAGTATATTCGGGGTATAAAATTGTCCATGTTTTGCCAGCTTCTAAACTAATTAATAAGGCATCATAGTTTTCACCATCATCTTCAAAGAATAACTTGTCTGAGTCGATAGAGCTAAACTCAACATTATCAAACTTTTCTTGAATGTGCGGAATGATGGAGTAGTCCCCGACAGAGGCCACTCTCACCTTTTCAGCTTCATGGATTAATTGATCTGTTTTAAATTCATCAGCACGGTAATCCTTCACGACAAAGGCGTAGTGTAAATCGAGTACGGGATTAGTGAAATCGACAAAGCCAATACGGAAGGTGGTCATTTGTAGCCCTGAAATGGTGATATCAAATAAGCCACTGTTGATCCCATCCAGCACATTGGCTGAGTTATAAGGAATGAATACCACTTTAATTTCAAGTTCAGCGGCAAGTTTTCGCATCATTTCAATATCAAATCCCACAAGATCCTGACCAGCATTGTAGTAGGAAAAAGGCACTTGAACAGGGTTATAGCCAACGCGTAATAGCCCGCTTTGTTTTATTTGCTCTATGGTTCGTGGGCCATTCACTTCAAGTTCTTCTGACCAGTTAAAAGCCGTGATTTCTTCAGGCACTTCTGCAGCAGAGCTCATTTGAGCAACAACTTCATCCATGTTGTATTCAGTATCAACGATACTACTCAATACCCAACTGGTGCCTAGCAGCGTGATTCCGAAAACAACTGGGGTAATGGCACTACAAAGAATGAGTCGCTTCATGCTGATTTTAGCAATACCTGCCAGCATGGCTGTGCCACCGATGGCGAGAATAAATATATTCATTGCGGCTAATAGCGAAGTAAATCGACTGGTGAACAAACTAGACACCATATAAAGCTGGAATAGATCAGATGATAATTCTAATGAGTCAAGAAGCATTGGAATAGTCAGATAGACACTACCAAATAAGCTAATCAGCCCGTTAACAGACATAGGGAAATAACTGAGGAAATCGAGTTCTTTACCTGAAAACCAAGCAGCAAATAACACAAATACAATGGTGAGGAGCTTACCTAAATTAGGAAAGCTAAAGACCACAGGGATAATGATATTGGCGTAATCATCGGTTTGCTCATCACCGATATTGTACTTATGGAATAGCTCTTTAGTGCGTTGAATGAGTAAAGGTAAAATAATGAAAATATTACCTGCCGCAAATGCAGTGATCATCGCGTCTTTAGCAATACCTGTAATGTCTCGGTAGGAAAATGGGGTGATCACCATAATTATTGCCGGTAACACCCAATAGGTCAAAATCACCGTCATTACCACATGAGCGACAAAGTACACCTGCAATTTTTGAAACTCGTCAAAATCCATGGTGCCAGCGGTGGCCGCTGTCATGGCGAAAATGCCAATGGGCATGAGCATCACAATGCTTTGTGTGACCTTATTAAAAGACTCACCTAATAATTGCAAAGGACGCATCAAAGACTCTTTGTCTTTAATCGAAATAAGCGCGATGCCTGTGGCGACACAAAATAATACAATGGCTGGGATGTAACTATTCGATAATGAAAAAAATGGGTTAGATGGGATATATAAGTCTAATAAATTGACTGAATTAGGGTCTTGGAGCGCAGTTAAGCTAAAGAACTCTCCCGCTTGCCACTCAGGAAATGTGTATTTGATCAAATACATACTGAGTAAACCCAATAGCCAAATGACTAGCATCAATTTACCCACTTTAACGCCCAGAGATTTTGCTTGCTCTAAGGTTAAACTGCCTAAACTCGAAATAAGCGACACGATAATATAAGGGATGATGGTCATTTGTAGAAGCTTGATAAAAGCATCACCAATTACAGACATCCACGCGAGCATTTCGCCAAAAAATAGCCCTGCAATGATGCCGCCAGCAAAGGAGAGTAACACCCAACTCGACATGCTGAGTTTGTTCTTTTTAGGTTCTTTATTGGCGGGCGAAACCGCCTGTGCTTGCTCTGGGCTTTGTGCAGTATTATTAGTGGGATCTGCTTTATCATTGTCTGGTGTGGCCGTTGCCATATGAATCCTTTTATATGCTCTATTTCGCGAATGGTGATATTGCTATTGCTTGCGACTAATACACTAACTGAATGAGTTAGCTGCAACTAACAAGCTGTTGCGCTTGGCCATGAATCGCGAGTGTTTGGTGGTAGCAATCGACATACTGATTAACTTTAATTTCAGTATTAAAGTGCTGAATCGCTCTTGCACGCCCAGCTTTTCCAAGTTGCTGTTGGTACTGGTTATCAGCAAAAATCTTGCTAATGGTGCTAGCCATACTTTGCGCATCTTCAGGTGGATGCATAAAGCCAGTTACACCTTCTTCGACGACCTCAGGAATGCCATCAACATTGCTACTAACCGTTGGCACCCCACAGGACATTGCCTCTAGAATAACCATACAGAAAGACTCGCGGTAACTTGGCTGAATTAAACAGTCTGCATTAGCAATATAGCGTTCTACCTTGTTCACTGAACCAGTAAAACGGACTCTATCTAAGATGTTGAGTTGACTACATTGCTGTTTAATTTTTTCGATATCCGGACCGCTACCAACCAGCACTAGCCTGACTTTTTCATCGCAGTGTAATTGACTAAAAGCATTAACGACGGTTTGGGTGTTTTTTAGCGGCCTGAAATTTGAAACGTGCATTAAGATTTTTTCGTCATCATTTGCCAATGTTCGTCTTAGGTTTTGGTCAACTAACTCTGGGGTAAAATCGTTGGCATCAATAAAATTATGCACCACATTAATGGGTTGGTTTATTTCAAACTCTTGCTGAATATATTGGCGCTGGAAATTGGATACTGTCGTTAATAAGGTACTTTGATTCATGCTGAAGGTATTTAAACGCTTTATCGCATTATCTTGACCGACAATCGTGACATCAGTTCCGTGAATAGTGGTAACAATCGGGAATGAATATTGGCAGATATTACTGGCTAGAAATGCACATAAAGAGTGAGGAATAGAATAATGAGCGTGGATCAAATGTAATTGATATTGTTCGACGACTTCGACAATTTTGGCGGTTAACGAATAGGTATGTAGTGGACCTTCAAATAAAGGATAATTTACTTCGTCTACTTCATGAAAGTAAACATTACTATAATTTTGGATAAGCTTAAATGGTCGTTTATGGGCAATAAAATGCACTTCATGACCTAATTTTGCTAAGCCAATACCCAACTGAGTGGCCACTAACCCAGAACCACCAATGCTTGGGTGGCAGACAATACCTATGCGTAACTTATTCATCATTTTTCACTCGTATCCTTACTAGCGTGCTCAGCGCAATGAAATGGCAATTATGAATAATAATCGTAATGTTATTTTTAGGTTAACTTTTTGAATATTGCAATATTTTTCTATCTAACTGTATGGGGCATCTGTTCAGCGAGATAATGACAATGCACTATTCACTATTCACTATTCACTATTCACTATTCACTATTCACTATTCACTATTCACTATGGCATAAATAAAAAACCTTCGCTTTATACTGTAATTCGACAATATGACAATTTAAGGTAAGGGAAAATAAGCACTTTTAAGAGACTAAAAAGCCTAATGTATATTGATACATTAGGCTTTAAGGCAAACTAATTGGGTTCAAATGTTGATTGAGAAGTTAATCAACCCAATGTAAAACGTCTCGGATAATTGACCAGCGAGGCTGAGGTGTAGTGGCACCTTTACCTAACATCCAATAGTCATAAAACTCTTGTTGATGACCATCGACCTTACGCAGTTTTTGCCAATTATTAATATAGTTCAGTAATGACTGGTTCGATTGAGCCACCGCATAAGCCACAGGATAACGATTTTTACCTTCTAAAATCGCAATGCCGTAACCTGGGAAAAATAGCGTCCAGGCTGACCCTGCCTCTGCGCTGATAACCACAGCATCGTACTTGTCTTTTTTCTGCCTGAAGAAATCTTTGTAACCTTCAATTTTGACAAATTTAAGATGGGGCAACTGCTTCTTGGCTTCTTTGATTTTGTCATCATGTTCAACATAAGCCACGGTGACATCTTCCATGGCCAGAATCGACTCATTGGTTTTAAAGCTATTGACGCGGTGGTCTTTAGTGGCAATGGCGATATTGAGTTCTAATACTGGATCGCTGTAACTTAAGCGATCCATTTGTTTGATATCCATGGCAAGCCCTGACATAGCCACATCAAAAAAGCCTGCTTGCAATGACACAGCAAGCTTATCTTTATGAAAAGGAATGAATTCGATATCAACATGTAAATCTTCGGCTAGTTTAGTGGCCATCGCAGAATCAAAGCCCACCAATTGGCCTGAGTTATTGTAATAACTAAAGGGCACATTACTTGGAATATAACCGACTCTTAACACGCCACGCTTTCTGATCGTTTGTACATCGACTATTGGCTGAGAGGGTGTTTTACCTACTTCAGGAAACTGTCGGGTTACTTTAGTAGGCACTTTGTCAGCTACTTTCATGTTGGCAATCACGCCACTAGTGATTTCAGGGCTAGTAATAAATACCCCCATCCCAATTCGACACACTAATATGGTGACTATGGTACTGGCCACTAAGCCACCAGACATTTTAATTAATTGCGGCGCACGAATTTTAAGACAACCTTGGAATAAACAAACTGTCAGTAAGGTTAATGCGAATAAATTCATTACCGCAGCAATAGAGTTAAATTTACCCGTTATAAAGCCTGACATAACAAATAATTGGAATAAATCAGAAGGTAAATGCACTAAGTCGAGCATAAAGGGGATTGCAACATAAACGCTGCCAAATAGTGATAACAGGCCACTAATCGATAAGGAAGGAATAGCACTGATATCAACAGGGGTACCATTAAACCAGCCAGCAAAATAAACAAACAAAATAACCGTGAGTTTACCGATATTTGGGAAGGTAAAGGCAATAGGTACAAGAATTTCAATTAGGGTTAAGCCGTCTTCACTAAGGTTATTATGCTCACGCATGATCTGCTTACATTCTTCAATAATCACGGGAATGACAATAAAGATATTACCAGTAGCAAACGCAGTTACTAGGCTTGCCTTAGTAATGCTGACGGTTTGCATATATGTAATTGGTGTTAGCGAGCAAACAATCCAAGGTAAAATCACAAAGGTGAGCAATAAGCACAAAACAAAGTAGCTGATTAAATACACCTGCATACTGGCAAATTCATCGACCCCCATCGTTCCTGCCGCCGCTGCGGACATAGCGAAAATACCAACCGGTAATACTTTAACTAAGCCTTGAGTAATGCGTGAAAACGTTTCGGTAATGGTGTGCATGAAAGAAAGCACTTGGTTTTTATTATCACCTTCCATGCCGATGAGTGCCAGCCCCATCGCAATACTAAATACCACCATAGCAGGTACATAACCTGCAGCCATGGATTCAAATGGGTTTGATGGTATGTAAAGCTTGAAGTAATTAATCGGTTCTACAGGTTCAATAATGCTGGTACTGAAAAAGGAGGCGGATTCTACAAATGGGAATGACAATGGCATTAATGCAGTAAGCACCAATCCGACCAACCACAACAGCAACATGATAAGTCCCGCGCGACTAAAAATTAAGATAGCAGTACTTTTTTGCAGTTTCCCAATACCGCCAATCAGCGATACAACAATGTAGGGTAAAACCGTCATCTGCATTAATAAGATGACACCATTACCTATGGTACTTAGCCAGCCAACGGATTCGCCAAAGAAAATACCAACAGCAAAACCGACAAACATGGCAATTAGCATTTGTGTTGAACTGGTCATTGAAAGTAATTTTTTAACCACGTGTCGTATCCATTTATTATGTTATGCCTGCGGCGTTTGAGTCTTAAGGCTCATTAAGCGCTTTATTTATTGCATAGTAGGTTACTGAAAGTTTATCAATTGTCAGGTTTTAAGTGGTGAAGCTGTTAATTTAAATCAATATTAACAGTCTTATTAATCAATAGTCAGACTTTAACGAATAAATTTTAGCGATAAAATAGGTTAGTAAATGCTAATAAATTGGCGAGGAATTGGGGGATGTTGGTGATAGCTATTGGCTCTAACTTTAGTTATGGCCATAAAAATAGCCAGAACAAATGAACTGGCTATTAGATGTAAATGGATTTGCTAAGGGGGTTTATAGTGGCTTTAGTTTGCCTTTTGCATCAGCAATACATTGATAGTTTTTAGATTGCATAAACTCAGCAAGCTCAGACTCAATACGCTCGAAACAAGCTTCGCCTTCTTTTTCAAAACAAGTAGCAATTTGTACCGCGTCCGCGCCTGCTAATAAATATTCAAACGCATCGATACCGGTTTTAATGCCGCCAACACCGATGATTTGAACATCATCATCTAACAGTTCACGAAATGCGCGCACATTGGCAAGGCCAATAGGCTTAATGTAATCTCCACATAAACCACCAAAGCCGCCTTTAGGTTTAATGATAGGTTGCTCTGTGTGTGGATCAATCACTAAGGTGTTGCCGATAGAGTTAATGCAGGTAATGAACTTTACTGGGTATTTCTTGATGATATTGGCCACTGCAATAAAGTGTGACATATCAAAATACGGCGCTAATTTAATCCCAATAGGTTTATTGCCTAAGGCGGTAATCGCGGCAAGTGCTTGGTCTGTCTGTTCAAAGTCATAAGCGACTTGAGCTTTACCAGGGATATTAGGGCAAGAAAAGTTTACTTCAATTAAATCGACGTCACTGTTTTGAAACGCGGTGACCATTTCAATATTATCTTCAACGCTAAAGCCCGAAACACTGACAATGACAGGTTTCCCCAAGGCTTTTAATTGCGGCACCATTTCTAAATACGCTTTGTATCCAAGGTTGGGGAGCCCCATAGACTGGATAGATCCTAATGGCAGGTTTTGATATCTAGGTTCAGGGTTTCCTTCGCGCGATTCAATTGTACAAGACTTGGTTACCACGGCTGCCGAGTTGGATAGTGCAATGGTGTGCAACTCATCCCAAGTGGTACATTTAGGGCCAGAGGCATTCATCAAATAACTGTCTAGCTGTGTTCCAGCAATTTGAGTGGATAAATCGATGTTCATGAAGCGTCCTCTTGACTGAATTAGTATGGATAAAACAATACGACCGCTTTGAGGTGATTAAGGTTTTTGAAAGGTTTTAAATTATTCACCGCCAAATTGCGCCATAGTTTATTCAGCAAGACAATATAGACATTGATTAGAAACAAGAAAAAAGCAAAAGAGACAATAAATTTGTAATAGTGTTAACTAGAGCAAACAAACAAGAAACTCAAAGTGACCTGCAGCGGCTAGGTCACCAGTTCATAAGGGTTTATTTTAAGCGATAAATAACTTCTACACGTTCTTCAACGCTCACCTCACCATATTGATAACTTTCTGCCATATCGCTTTGCATTGCGCTCATTCTCATCATTACGGGTTGCACTGGGTGCTGTGTTAAGTAACGTATTTCCCATACGCCATCGAGTTCACGGTCAAAACCTTGCGCTAGAGAGTGCGCTTTGTGCTTTGCATCTTTAATGGCTGCTTGTCTTGCTTGCTCAATAGCTTGGGTTTCATCGGATGATTTTAAAGCAATATTTTGCACTCGGTTAATGCCTTCTTCTAGAGCTGAATCCAGAATGTCGTTTAACTTAGCTAACTCTTTAACGCTAACCGTCAACTGTCTGCTAGCACTATATCCGGTTAATTCTTTAGGTTGGTTTGATGGGTAATGATATTGCGGTTGAATGTGCAAGTTTGCACTTTGAATGTCCTGTTTACTGACACCAGCCTGTTTAAGGCGTTTGATAAACTTAACGACCGCTGCATCAACCGCTGTTTTAGCTTCTTTGGCGTTATCTTTGGTTAAGCTTACTTGTACTGAAATCTCTGCCATATCAGGGGCTACTTTAACTTGGCTGGTGCCAACGGTTTCTAAGTGAGGGAAATCATAGTTAGCGGCTATTGCGGTATTGGTTGTTAAACCGAAAACGAGCCCAGATGCGATTAATGTACTTAACAAGGTTTTTCTTAGTGTGTTCACATTGATTAATTGAGTCATAATTGCTCCAGCAATAATAGAAAGTAAATTCGTTGTTATTGCTATAAACGCAGACAATATAGAAAAGGGTTATTTTTTTAAAAATATTGTTAGAACGTTGAATGGATTGTGCTGGCTAACAGGTTGCTAGCTTTATGAAAGGTTCACTGAATTGACTGAAACAACAGAGGTTGAACACAAGGACAGATAAAGGTTTATCTGCCCTTAGCATTTCAATTAGATGTAACGACTTGAATAAGTCGAGCTTAGTTGTATCAATGTACTCGTTGTCCATTAACCCAGGTTTCGCTGACTTTAGTTTTCCAAATATCTTCAACAGGGGCTGAGAAAATATCGGTTTCGATTAAGATAAAGTCTGCTTTCAATCCTGGTTTTAGCTGACCAATCTCTTTTTCTTGATGACCAGCAAAAGCGGCATTAGTGGTAAAGCTGGCGAGCGCTTCAGTGAGTGTCATGCTTTCTCTACGGTACCAACCATCAACCGGCTGATTGTCATGGTCTTGTCTGGTCACAGAGGCATGAAGGCCATAAAAAGGGTTAGGGGACTCAATGGGAAAGTCAGAACCAGCTGCAATAACAGCGCCCGCATTGATTAATTTACGCCAAGCGTAAGCGCCCTTTATTCGCGAGTTGCCCACTCTATCTTCTGCCATATTCTTATCGCTGGTGGCATGTGTTGCCTGCATAGAAGCAATCACATTGAGCTCAGCAAATCGAGAAATATCACTGAGCTGCAATACTTGTGCATGTTCAATACGGTGTCGTAAATGGCGACTGTTACTGTTTGCAATTAATGATTGGTAATGATCTAAAACAATTTGATTGGCATTATCACCAATTGCGTGGGTATTAACCTGAAACCCTGCTTTCATGGCTTTTTCAATCTTATCACCTAAGGCTTGGGGCGAATATAGCAATAACCCCTTGTGGCCTTTTAAGTCACTATAATCTTCAATTAACGCAGCGCCGCGACTGCCTAATGCGCCGTCAGCAGAAATTTTAACACTGCTAACACGGAATTTATCGGTATCGATACGGTATGGTCCAGCAGCCATTAATTGATCAAACTCAGGATCTTCAGCGTCAATCATGCCGTAAACGCGAATAGGCATTTTACTGCGTAAGTCCAAGGCTTGATAAGCCGCAATGGTATCAGACTGAATCCCAGCGTCATGCACACTGGTTAACCCTAATTCTGCTAATGAGGTTAAAGCTGTTTCTAGCACTGCTTGTTGCTCTTCAATCGACAGTTTAGGGATATTGTTGGTAATTAAGCTCATGGCATTATCAATAAATACGCCAGTAGGCTGACCATTTTTATGGCGAAGGATCTCGCCGCCTGCAGGACTGATTGAGTTGATATCGACTCCAGCAACTGCCATTGCTGCTGAATTTGCCCAGCCAGCGTGCCCATCAATTCGTACTAACCATACAGGCGTGTCAGGAAATATCTTATCGAGAGAGGCGGCAGTAGGAAATTGCTTGCTTGGCCATAATACTTGGTTCCAACCTCTGCCTTGTACCCAGTTTAGTGATGATTGTTGCTGCCTAAATTTATCGACAATATTAACAGCGTCGTATTCTGATTTACTGTCGCGTAATTGAGCACGCATCAAGCTCAAACCGTAACTCAATACATGCCCGTGAGCATCAATTAAGCCCGGAAGTAAGGTTCGACCTTTACCATCAATATGATTGATATTAGCTTCGGTTTTATAGGGTAAGTTGTCTTGTTCGGTATATATTTTTTCGATGGTGTCACCATCAAATTGCAAGGCTCTAAATTCGATGAGGTTGCCATCTTGAACAGTATATCCATGAATGTTACTGATCAATTGACTCTGGCTAAGCGCGGGGAAACTGACTAAACAGATACAAGTGATAAGCAGCTTTTTGTAGGTATTTATCATGTGTTAATTCGTTCCATGTTCTTATTGTTTTGTCTTTTAGCTATTGAACAATATTTAATTTTTGTTGTTGATTTTATGTTAACTGGTTTTTTGTAGAAAAACGAGAGTGAAATAAACATGTTAATGCGTAATCGACAGATTCATTAAGCAGGTGAATGGCAAGCAACTAACGTGATAACTGCTACACTAGAAATGTCTTAAACGACTTGCTACTAATGTTACTGGTGTAATATTCAAGCGAGTGACTATTTAAGTACAATAACGGTATTTTGATTTAAATCATGATGTTTAGGCAAAAAGTGTAAACAAAAAAGATTTAGACAAAAAGTTGAGAAGCAGTATTAAGCAAAGGCAAGTGGAGAGGTTATGGGGTTAAGCGCGTCAATATTAGTACTTTTAGGGTTAATTGGACTGAGTTTATCCTTAAAGCCTGCATATCAAATTTGTGCTTATTCTCAATTTAGCAGCAAAGGTTGGCTAACCCTGTTGATGCTAATCGCATTGTTTATTGTGAGTTATTTTAGCTATTTATCATTATTATTGAAGGCTCAGGAAACCGTTAATTTTATTCAATTGGTTGTCGCAGGGATCTTTTTTGCCGGAGGTTGGTTTGTTTATTTGGTGACACGTTTGAGCAAGCAAACAATCGAGAATATGGATAATTTACTGCAAGAAAAAAACCATCAAGCTAATCATGATTTGCTTACAGGGCTACCTAACCGTCAACAGTATTATCGTAGTATTGATCAATTCATTGCAAAAGAACCTGAGACGTTTTATTGCATGATGTTAGACATTAATAATTTCAAAATGATTAATGATACTTTTGGTCATTCAGAAGGTGACAGAGTTTTACAGATTGTGGCTGAACGTATAGACAGCGTGTTACCAGCAGATGCACTTGCTGCAAGAATTGGCGGTGATGAGATTGCCATTATTATTCCTGATGCTCAGGATCGCAATATCTCAATAATAGCCAAACAAATCGAACAAGCTCTACTCGTTGATATTCCATGCTCTGGGCACATGATTGTTATTGGTGCTAGCATTGGGATTGCCCAATTTCCCAAGGATGGGCAGGATAGAAAGTCGCTGATGAAAAATGCCGATATTGCGATGTATTCTGCTAAGCGTAATGAAGTTTCACATCAGTATTTTCAGCCACATTTAACCTCATCACAATTTCCCAAGTATGCTTTAGATATTGATAAGTCTAGTTTTTAGTAGGACCTGAATATGATAAAATTCAAGTTCTCTAGAGGACTATTTAAGTGACTAGACTAGCGGCTATACAAGTGCAAAGTCAGTTGTTATATACTGTACAAATATAAGTGTTACAGAGACCACTATGACAACAGAGCAACGACTCCTGAATGCAGCAAAAGAATTAATCAAACAGCATGGTGTGATTAACTTTTCAATGTCGGATGTCCCTAGGGCTTGTGGGTTATCTAGAGCCTGTTGTTACCAAAATTTCCGTGATAAAAATGAAATTTTAGCCGCGCTTTGTATCGAAGAAGTTCAAATGAATATCACAGCCATTAATGAGCAACGTTTTGAAGACTTTGCAATGATTTTCAGTATGGTATTAAGACCGCTGATTTTTAATCATTTAAAAGACAAAGACCGATTAGCACTTGAGCATATTTTTGCTGAGTTAACATCATTGATAACACTATTACCTGAAAAAGAAGAATTCAAATTCTTAAAGCGCGGCTTCGAGTTTCTCGAGCTAGAACGAAAGCGCAACCATCCTTAAACCTTTTCATCGTTTTGATAACCTCTGTCAATGTGGCATAAGGCTAAAGCCAAAGCAAAAGTCTAATCAGGCTGTTGCAATGCAATTTTGTATGTATTCTCTCAAACCCAAATCATCTTGTGATATTTTTTAAGTTTAGATATTAATCTGAAATAGTTTCCTTACTTTAGCTTCCTTTCATTAGTTCCTTTTCTAAGTTAATTCCCTTTAGCTATTTTAGCTGTTAAATGTACTCCTTTTATTATGCCGGTTAACTAAAGTCCCAATTTTAATCGCTTCAATAAATCTGAATGATTAAAAAATGTTCTTTTAAGCATATGAATGAGTGACAAAGGTATTGGTGTTAATTTAAAGTAACGGCCTTAGGTGAATAAGGTTAAGCCGTTAATGTATATAAACGGCAAAAATTCTACTGATAGCTGCGGCTTTATAGCTGGTTATCAATAGCAAGGAAGCAACAATTGCATGAGTAAGCAAGAAAATCCACAAGCTGAACAACTTGATGAGGCATCAATTGCTCAAGAGCAGGCCCTTAATCAACAAGCCGCGCTAAAAGCTTCTAATGACGATCACCATCAACACCTATTAGGTCATTGTCATCATCATAACCAAATGCAGCAGCACTTGGATGACACGCTAAATTCATGCAGTAGTGACGGACAAGCATCAGAAGTAGAACAGACAGAAACGCAAGCACAAGAACAATTAGCTTCTCTAGCATCACTAACGCCAGAAGCCATTAAGCCTAGAACAGTGAAACTGCCTCTAGTCAATGTGTATGCTAAAGGTGGCTACTGTGTGCAAATGCACCTTGGAAGTGAAGGTCGTCCTGCAAATCTAATCGTTGATACAGGCAGCAGTACTTTAGTGGTTAAAAAGCAGGTCTATAGACCGCACGATGATCAGCTACTGCAATCTGGCCCATTTGCTCAGCAAGTGATTTATGGTGCAGGCGGTTGGGATGGGCCATTAGTGCATACCAAGGTGAGTGTCAGCCAAGATGGGCTTAAAGATGATTTGTTAGCGCAAGATTCACTAGATAAAAATACGACAACCCATGTGCCGCATCTTAACCTCGCTCATGAACCGCTTGATTTAGAAGGCTGCCCTGTAGCAATTGTACCCTCGTTAGAGCATCAAAAAACCTTTGCTGATGCAGATGGAATACTGGGTCTTGCTTATTATGGCTTGAACAAGAGCTACGATTTAACTGCCTATATTGAACAACATGAAATTAAGCCTGCATCGACTTTCCCATGGCCATTTTTAGAACCTAACTCAGTGTGCCCAGCACATAGTGATCATGACGCGAAGAGTTGTGATGGAGCTGACGAGCAAGAACGCTTTAGCGGCGAAGATTTAAAACGCTTTCGAAAGTTTCTTAAAAAGCAGCCGCAACAGACCGTTGTGCCGTATTTTACCCGCCTTAACAATAGCGGTTTAACCAACAATCGTTTTGCTTTTCATTCAAAGCGCTCAAGTATTCATATTGCTAAAGATGACTATACCCAAGAGCAAATCGCAGCCGATCCACTTAACAAAGGTTGGTTGATTTTAGGTGGTGGCAAAGAGCATACCGAGTTGTATCAGGGAAAGTTTAAAACCATTGATGTTATTCATAATCGCTATTACAACGTCAAATTGTACTCCATGAGTGTCGGCGACCAAGCGCCTGTCGCAGCCCCAGCTTTGCAAGAAAAATACATTCCTTCCCATAAAAGTAACGCCATTATTGATACTGGGGTGTCAGGAATTTTGCTAACCAACTTATTGTATGAAGCTATGTTGCAAGGCTTTAGCAATGTATCAGAAGCGTTTGTGGAGTTAGTCACCCCGTTTAAAGATATCCGCTTGCAAGAAGAGGGGATTGATATGACTGAACTATTTAAAGGCGGTGATATGACGGGTCATCACTCCAATGATTTGAGTCATTGGCCAACACTGCACTTCACCTTTGATGGTGAAATCACCAACGAATGTCCTGATAAAGAAAATGAAGTGATTGATAAAGCGATAACTATCAGTTGTAAGCCAGAACATTATTGGCAGCTGAACTCGCCAAGTCCTGGTAAAGCGTGTTTTAAAATATTGAGTCAGCTACCTCGTTGGCCAAATCAATGCTTATTAGGCACACCGCTGCTTAATGATTATTACGTAATTTTTGATCGTTCAGCCCACGAAACAGGCGTGATTCGATTTGCAGAGCAAAGAGATTGATACTCTATTCTCAAGGAAAGTTATATGCATGAGTTTGAAACTGAACGATTGAAGATGCGCTTGTTGCAGAAAGAAGATAAGGACTTTTTTGTAAGCTTATATACAGATCCTAAGATAATGCGACATATAGCGGAGCCATTTGACTTCGCTAATGCTGAGTTAACATTTGAGCGAGCTATGGAATTCTCAACTCGAGATGTTTTTAAACAAAAAGTGTGGGCAATTGTTGATTTAATGACTGATAAAATTATTGGTATACAAAGTTTATCAAAGCACCCCACTGATAAAAATAGTGCTATAGCAGGGCTAATCTTAGAGCAAGGTTATCACTGTAAAGGCTTCGCAAAAGAGTCATTAATATGGATGGTCTTTCATGGTTTAAATAACCTGTTGTTCAAAGTTATTCATGCTAGCTGTTCTGTTGAAAATAAATCTGCAATTAAATTGGTTCTGAGTTCTGAGTTCTGAGTTCTGGATATGAGATAACAGCCAGAGCTTCTATGGAGTGACTGCTTGGTTGGGTTTAGGTTAATTATTGAATTTAAAAACGGTAGATTAATATGATGAGTTTTGAAAGCGAAAGGTTTTCAATGCGACCGCTTCAAGTTGAGGATGAACAGTTTTTTATTAGTTTATATCGTGATCCCAATGTTATGAAACACATCGCTGCGCCTTTTAGTATGACTCAAGCAGAAGAGTTTTTTAATGCCGCGTTAAATGTGGATATGACTAATGATATTAGACAGATCATTTGGGTGATTATTGATAAACAAACTCAAGAGAAATTAGGTATTCAGTCAATCATAATTTTTAGTAAAAAACAAAAAAATGCTGAAGCTGGCTTGATTTTAATTAAAGAAGTCCATGGCAAAGGTTATGCAGTTGAACTGTTCAAACGTATGATCGAATTTGGCTTAAACGAGCTACATTTGCCCCAAATAGATACCTTTTGTGATAGTAAAAATCTCCCTGCTGTAAAGGGTATTTTAGCTGTAGGTTTTGTTAAAATTAGTGAGGCTGAGCAGTCACATTTTTCCATTGACTCAGCTAGGCAGTAAAAAAGAAAATCTGAAATTAACAATTGCATTCCAAATTGTAACAATAGCTGTTAATTTACTGCTTTAGGTGAGTTTACATTGTAATAACATGATGAGAGTAAATTAATGACAGGAAGTTTAGCTTGTGTCGGCACAGGAATGACACTCGGTGCTCATATATGTCCGCTCAGTAAAAGTTATATAGAACAAGCTGATGTGGTTTTTTCTGCTGTGTCGCACGGTATCACTGAGCTTTGGCTACAAGAAATGCATCCGGACGTTCGCAGTTTACAAAAGTATTACCAAGAAGGTAAGTCTCGGCAGATTACTTATAATGAAATGGTTGATGCGATGATGACTGAAGTTAGAGCGGGTAAAAAAGTGGTTGGTGCTTTTTATGGCCACCCTGGGGTATTTGCTCAAGCACCGCATAAGTCTATTGCGATGGCGAAAGCTGAAGGTTATCAAGCGCGTATGGTACCAGGCATTTCAGCAGAAGATTGTTTAATTGCTGATTTGGCCATTGATCCAGGTCGTTTTGGTTGTCAACAATTTGAAGCCAGTCAGTTCATGTTTTACAAGCGTCAATATGACCCCTCATGTTATTTAGTTTTATGGCAAATCGGTTTGGCCGGTGATAAATCTCTGGCAAAATTTTCAACTGGTGCAGCGCATAGACAAGTACTAATTGAGCTACTTTCAGAAGTATATCCACTAGATCATCAGGTTATTTTGTACGAAGCTGCTGTGCTACCAATTGATACGGTAAGAAATGAGTCATTGTCCATTGCAGATTTAGCTGAAGCTGAAATATATATGCATACCACGTTAGTGATCCCACCTAGTCAAAAAATGAAGCCAAACAAAAAGGTTCTCGACCGATTAGCTGAAATTGAACTCAAATTTTCGCACATGAATTCTGAATTATCCAATACAGAAGTCGTCTGATAAAACATTATTTAACAACAACTTAAAAATGAAGGGAATGTAATGTCAAAAATTATAAGTTTACTTGAACGTATAGGGCAAGATGCCAACCTTGCTGCTGCTGTAGATTACAATGAAGCCATTGAACAGTCTGAATTAAGTTTAGAACTAAAAAAATCCTTGTTATCTAAAGATGTATATTCACTGACTGAACAGCTTAATGTTCAAGCTGAGCTAGTTTGCGGATTATTACCAGCTGAGGAAGATGAAGATAAAGACGGTGACGATGAGGAAGATAAACCAACAGAAGAAAAAGCAAGTCAATTAGAATTTGTTTAAAAGAGTCTTTATAGATGATTAAATTGCTGAACGGTATAGCTTTAATATTACTTCTATCCAGTTATTCAATTGCCCAAGAAAAAATTATTGATACAGATATGCCTGATATCGATATTTTATTGAAGCAGGCCGATAAGGTTAGAAGTCAACAACCTAAGCAGTTTAATCATTTACTTGCTTATCTAAAAACGTTTGAAAGTGATTTTACGTCAGAGCAAAGTAACTACTATAGGTACTTGTATGCATATCAGTTAGGATTTAAAGGAGATTTTAATCAAGCACAAAGAATTTGGGAAAGTATCAGTAAGTCTCAGGTTTCTACGGAATTGAAATTTAGGGCAAATTTATCATTAGTTAATATATTTTCATATACAAAAGAATGGAGTGAAGGCTTAGTTTACCTTGAAGAGAATTTAAAAAATTTACATTTAATTGAAAATAGCGAGGTCAGTCAGCTTGGGATTTTCGCAACTGCTATGTTTTATAATCAAATTGGTCAGTATGAGTTAGCTTTGAATTATGCGAACCAAATAGATATGTTAGCAATAGAAGATAGAAACCAGTGTATCGTAAAGCATCAAATAGTAGAGTCAAAATTTTATCTTAGTAAGATTAACCTTGAGTCAATTGAAATCAGTCAAGCTTTAAAATCATGCTTAATTAGTGAAGAAAGTGTTTGGTATAATTTAACTAATTCATTTATTGCAAAATTACACATTAAAAATGGAAGCGATGATGAAGCAATTAAGTTGTTACTAAACAATATCAATGACGTCGAGACTGTTAATTATATACCTGTGATGGCGATTTTTAATTCATTATTGGCCAAAGCATATCTAAATTTAGGTGAATACGAAAAAGCATTTTTTTATGGCGAAAAGTCAATCGCTCTAATCCCTAGTATTAGCAACTCAGATACCGAAATGATTGCTTATGAAGTATTGTATAAAGTTGCAGTAAGGGAGCAGGCTTTTGAAGCCGCATTAAATTACTATATAAAATTTGCTGAAGCCGAAAAGTCATACTTTGACGATCTCAAAACCAAATACCTCGCCTTCCAATTAGCTCAGCACAGAGCCGTCGAGCAAAAAGTCCAAATTGAACTACTCAACAAACAAAATAAATTATTAAAGGCTAGTCAGCGCTTAGCCGAAAGTGAAACTGAAAATAATCGTTTGTTTATGGCTTTGCTGATCATGGTGATCAGTTTGTTGGCCATTGCGGCTATTCGCTCGAACAGAAACCAAAAACGCTTAAAACACCTTGCTCAAATTGATTCGTTAACCCAAATTTATAACCGTGGCCATTTTAATACGGCAGCGCAAGATGCGATGTCAGCTTGCCAAGTTAATCAAGACAATATCAGCTGTATTCTGTTTGATTTGGATAAGTTTAAAACTATCAATGACAACTATGGCCATGCATGTGGTGATTGGGTGCTTAAAAATGTTGCTCGTACTTGTATGAATATAGGCCGTACAAATGATATTTTTGCTCGCTTAGGCGGGGAGGAATTTTGTATTATCTTGTCTCGTTGCGATGCCGTTACGGCATTAAAGATTGCTGAAGATTATCGCAAGGCGATTGCCAATATTGATAGCAGCCCAAGCGGTTACACATTCCCTATTACTGCAAGTTTTGGGGTCACTGACAGTGTGCAATCTGGTTACAGTGTTGAAGCTCTAACAGGTCATGCAGACAATGCCATGTATCTAGCTAAAAGCACTGGCCGTAATAAAGTATGTAACTATGCCGATGTACTTGCTTCTAAAGCATCTTGCTCGGTGATTATTTAGTTTTACACTGACTTAACGCCATAAGGCTAATGTCACAAGAGATAAGCCGTTTACAGATAAAGCGATTGCGCCCAAAGCGTTAATCGCTTTATTTTTGAGTAACAAATCGAGTAGTGAACTGTTATTCTATTTATCAAGAAATTATGCGTTCACTTACTCATTTTGGAGACCAGTTTGGATAAATCAGCTTATTTAGATGCAATGGGTGTATCTCGTTGGCGCAGTGCTGATGCCAAAGGTAAGCCTTATCTTATTATTCAAGATTCTGATACTGATATTTCTCAGCATGCCATTGTCCTAGAGGTTTTGGGGTTACTGAGTGTAGACCTGAACGATTGCGAATTTGATACTGAGATGGTCAAAGGAATGCAAGTGGTCTGGGATATGCGCAAATTAAAGGTGCGCCCTAGAGTCGCTTGGCTGGTATCTGCACCATTAGCAGCTCTTGAAACAGGTCATCAAGCTAAGCGCGAATTATGGCAACAGATATACCAACACCTTGCTAAAGCCGCAGCCTAATTAAATCCTTATTTTGATAAAGAACCGCTTTGGTAAATAGCAGTTCGGATAAAGAGATTTCTAATCTTTATAGCCAGCTTACAGCCATCTTAATCGTGATTTCAACAGTGGTAACAGTTAACTATTTTTTAAAAAAAAACTATTTTAAGAAATCTATTTTAAGAAACCTATTTTAAAAACTATGTCAGAAACAAGCTCTCCCTCGAATTCTATAGTGATTATGCCTCTTAGCCCTGAAAACGCTGCTGAGATGTCTAGTGTTGAAAACCAGGCTCACAGTCACCCTATGAGCTTATCCAATCTAGAAGACTGTTTTGGCCGCCTGTATCGCGTTTTTGGTGCTTACGAAGGTGAACAACTTATTGGTTTTGCGATAGTGCAGCAAATAGTTGATGAGCTGACTTTGTTAGATATTTGCATCAATCCGCAGTTTCAAGGTAAAGGCTTAGGTTTACACTTGCTGAACCATATTATTAGTGATGCAAAACAGCAGGAGGCTGTGATTGTCATGCTTGAGGTGCGTCAGTCTAACCAAGCGGCAATAGGCTTATATCAAAAACTGGGCTTTGTAGAGTCAGGTCGTAGAACAGGCTATTACCCTGCTGAGTCGGGTCGTGAAGATGCGATTCTAATGGATTACAGGCTTTAGATGTTCTTTGGTTTTCTATGACTCTCTATGACTCTCTATGACTCTCTATGACTGTCTTTGACTTTGTTTTAACTTATTGGCTATGCCTTAGCTTGTTAACTATTTCTTGAGCAGTGATTTAATGCATTTACCGATGTAAAAGCCACTTTAATATAAGGATAAAAATGAGAGACTCATTAAGAGCTAAGATTATTCAAGTTTGCGATAAGAAAATAGCCTCAAAAGGCGATAATGTTGGTTTATCTTTTTATGCTTTTTTTGCCAACAAAAATGACAATCCTGAGCTATTGATGGAAGCCGCTACTTGGTGGATTGAAACTCATCGACTTGATCATTTTGTTAAGGCAAAAGAGATTAAAGCCATGGTTGAAAGCGGTTTGTAACTTGAGTCGTTTTATTTAGGCAAATAAAAACGGCGCATAAAGCGCCGTTTTTTTACGAGGGAAAAAGCTTATTTCACTTCTTTACCTTGAGCTTGTAAATCTGCATGGTAGCTTGAGCGAACTAAGGGGCCGCAAGCTGCATGGGTAAAGCCAAGTTCATCAGCCAAGTCTTTTAATGCATCGAACTCAGCTGGCGGCACGTAACGTTCAACCGGTAAATGGAACTTAGACGGCTGTAAGTACTGACCTAGAGTGAGCATTTCAACATCGTGTTTACGTAAGTCACGTAACACATCTGCGATTTCTTCGTTAGTTTCACCTAAACCCATCATTAAGCCAGATTTTGTTGGCACATCAGGGTGACGCTCTTTAAAGCGTTTCAGTAAATCTAATGACCATTGATAGTTCGCCCCAGGACGCGCTTTACGGTAATGCTTAGGCGCAGTTTCAAGGTTATGGTTGAACACATCAGGTGGCTCAGTGGCAATAATATCGAGCGCTGCATCAATACGACCACGGAAATCAGGGACTAAAATCTCGATTTTAATTTCAGGGTTAAGTACGCGGATTTCACGGATGCAATCTGCAAAATGTTGTGCGCCGCCATCACGTAAATCATCACGATCCACTGAGGTAATAACCACATACTTAAGCTTCATGTCTTTGATGGTTTGAGCTAACTTTTTAGGTTCGGCTGCGTCTGGCTTAAGCGGACGACCATGGGCAACATCACAGAAAGGGCAACGACGAGTACAGATAGCACCTAAGATCATAAAGGTGGCTGTACCGTGGTTAAAGCATTCAGCGAGGTTAGGGCACGATGCTTCTTCACAAACTGAGTGCAAACCATTTTTACGTAATGCTGATTTAATCTCAGTAATACGCTGGTTTGATGCAGGTAGCTTTACGCGTAACCAGTTTGGTTTGCGTAACATGGTTTCCTTTTCAGAAGGAACCACTTTTACTGGAATACGTGCGACTTTTTCGGCATCACGCAGTTTTACACCAGGTTGTAATCTTTCAGGCCTATTCATATTATTCTGCTAATCCTTGATGATGTACAAGTTCTTGGTAGCCCAATACTTTGCTTAATGTTTGAATCAGTTTGTCGCCAGCATCGTTAACGGTTTGAGGGCCGCCTAATGCTTTGCATTGCACCATTTCAAGACCCGCGTAACCGCAAGGGTTAATGCGTTGGAACGGTGCTAAGTCCATATCGACGTTAAGTGCTAGACCATGAAATGAGCAGCCTTTACGAATGCGAAGCCCTAGTGAGGCAACTTTACGTTCATCGACATAGACACCGGGAGCGTCAGCTTTGGCATAGGCGTTAACGTCATACATTGCCAGCATATCAACAATACTTTGCTCAATGTTATTAACTAACTGTCTGACGCCGAGTTTACCGCGTTTTATGTCGATAAGTGGATAGACAACTAACTGGCCCGGCCCGTGATAGGTCACTTGGCCACCACGGTCAACTTGGATCACTGGGATATCACCTGGATTAAGGATGTGCTCGCTTTTGCCTGCTTGGCCTTGGGTGAATACGGGCGAGTGTTCAACAATCCATAATTCATCGTTGCTTTCGCTGTCACGATTATCGGTATAAGCCTGCATTGCATGCCATACGGATTCGTAATCTTGGCGACCAAGATGTCTGATGTGTAACGCTTGAGTTTGCAAGGGCAACCTCTCCCCTCAAAAAAGTTGGCTTATTATACGCACCTAGCAGCAAAATGACATCAAAGTGTTAGCTTGATCACATTTTGCTCATGGTTAAAGTACGCGATTCACGCCTTCGATTGCCGCAAGGTCGGTATAAACCTGCTCGATATGCTCTTTGCTGGTCACAGTAATGCGGATTGAAATCGCATAGTAAGTGCCTTTGCTTGATGCTTTCACAGTCGGTGCATAGTCACCTGGAGCAAGCTGTTGCGCTACTGCAACAATGCGATCCGCTAGGGTATCATCGGCAGTACCAATCACTTTGAATGGGCAAGAATTCGGAAATTCCATTAGTTCGCCAAAGTTTGTTTCTAACATGTGTTTGCTCTCTGCAGTTGTAATATGTGCTATCTGTTCTATATGGGGTAATTATACTGTAATACAAGGCTTATAACACAGAGTCTATGCATTTATCCTAAGCATAAAAAATTAAAGCCACCCGAAGGTAGCTTTAATTATTAGATTCTCTACTGGTACTGATTAACTAAACCAGCCTTCAAACATTTGCTTGAAGTAATCCATCAGTTTGCTAAACCAGCTACCTTCGTTAACTTCATTAAGTGTAACAAGTGGGAACTCAGCAATATCTTTACCATTAAGTTGGAAGAAGATACGGCCTACAGTTTCGCCTTTAGCTAATGGCGCTGTTAGTGGTTTAGTTAGCTCGAAGTTTGCTTCTAGGTTTTTCGCTTGACCACGGTTAATGGTAATAGGCGTATCAGTTACTACACCTAAATCAACGTTTTCACGATCGCCGTACCAGATTTTCTGGGTGACAAAAGTATCACCCGCTTTATACGGCGTGATTGATTCAAAGAAACGGAAACCATAGTTAAGCAGTTTTTTACTTTCAGCTTTACGCGCTGATTCACTGTTTGTGCCCATCACTACGGTGATTAAGCGCATACCATCATTGGTTGCTGAAGAAACTAAGTTATAACCAGCGCCTGAAGTATGACCGGTTTTAATGCCGTCAACGTTAAGGCTGTTATCCCACAATAAACCGTTACGGTTATATTGTTTGATACCGTTAAACGTAAACGATTTTTCTGAATATACACGGTATTCATCAGGAACGTCGCGGATTAAGGCTGCGCCTAACAAAGCCATGTCATAAGCCGTGGTTTTGTGATTGTCTGAATCTAAACCATGAGAGTTTTCAAAGTAACTTTGGGTCATGCCAAGCTGCTTTGACCATGAATTCATTAAATCAACAAAGCCATCTTCTGTACCAGCAATATGCTCAGCCATTGCAACACAAGCATCGTTACCTGATTGAATGATGATGCCACGGTTAAGGTCTTCTACAGTGACTTTCTTGCCAACTTCGATAAACATTTTAGAAGAGTCTGGGAAGTTTTTAGACCAAGCTTTTTTACTGATGGTCACTTCATCTTCTAGTGAAATATTACCTACCTTAACTTCGTGACCAATCACATAGCTGGTCATCATTTTAGTTAAGCTGGCAGGGTTTAGCGATTCGTAGGCATTGCTTTCAGCGATAACACGGCCTGAGTTGTAGTCCATTAAAACGTAAGCTTTAGCGGCAACTGTTGGTGCATTTGGCATAACCATGGGTGCATTGGCTGCGTGAGAAGATAAAGATACAGCGGAAAGCAGCAGCAAAGATTTAAGCGGAGTGTTAACAATATTCTTCATTGAGTTTGCACATCTCTGGTCAGTCGTGAAAGAAGTAAGGTCGTTTATCAATTATTATCTATATTACAGCTGGTTAAATAAAAAGTAGCTAACTACTTTAGCTGATTTACATAGTGATACGACATAATTAAAAAGATTATACCATTAGTCGACCTCAATTTGGCATTAAGGTTCCTTAACACAGGTTATTAACTGAAGTCGGATGTCATATTTACAATCTTTAAATTTGATTACAAAGTTGAATTAAGCGCGACTACTTTTTTGTTGGCGCTCTTAAATAACTTTGTGGGTAGCCATCTTGTTTGATTTGCAGCAATAATTTATTCGCAAGATAACTTTGACCAATGGGGCCAAGTAACAAGCGATAAAAACCATTAGCAGACTCAACAGTAGCTGGCACTTTATATTTTGCTTCAAGCTCTTTGGCGAGCACATTGATCCTTACTTGATCTTTAGAGGCTACCACTTGGATGATATGCACACTGTCATCTTTGAGTTCATCCAATGCCATCGACTCGGGTGATTCAATGTGGATGGTTTCAATATTCACCTTAGCGGTGCCATTTCCAAGCATGTCGAGTTTATAAGCGGCGGCATAGGATAAATCTATGATGCGACCTTCATGAAACGGGCCGCGATCATTCACACGTACAATCACTTGCTTATTGTTCGCTTCGTTAGTGACTTTAACGTAACTAGGCAAGGGTAAAGTTTTGTGCGCCGCAGACATAGAATACATGTCGTAGGTTTCGCCATTGGAAGTTAAATGACCGTGAAACTTAGAGCCATACCAAGAAGCATAACCACTTTGGCTAAAGTCTTTGGCACTCGGCATCACAGTGTAGGATTTACCACGGACAGTATAGGTGCGTTTATTACCTTGGCGGCTATAAGGTTCGTATTTAGGATGCGCATCTTCAACTTTACTCACATCTGGAGCACTTTGCGGCGCGCGATCGTTTTTCATTTGATAACGGTCATCTTGACTAGTAGAAGATGAACTTGAACAAGCACTCAGTAGCCCCAGTAAGCTTAATGTGCTGATGCTCAAAATCGTTCTTTTTAGCATTGATGAATTAATCAGATTAATTAGCATGGTAAGCGGCTTCTAACTGTTGGCTAAACTGATAAACCGCCATAGCATATAACGGGCTGCGGTTATAACGGGTGATCACGTAAAAATTATTTAAGCCTAACCAGTATTCTGTCGCTTCTGGTTGATCCAATTTCACGAGTAAAGCACGTTGAGATGCATCGATGTCTTTCGCTTTTGCAAGGCTCAAGGTTGGCGTTAAAATGTCGGCAACGGTTTGAGTTGGTTTTCCTTTCACCCACACTTTGGCTTTTGGTGCTGTATCTACAGTGTGGTTAAGCTCTAGCGTCACAGGTGCGCCGCGCTGCCAACCATGTTGGTGGAAGTAGTTAGCGACACTGCCAATGGCATCTTGTTTATTATTCAATAAGTCACGACGACCATCGCCACTGAAATCAACAGCGTAATGGCGATAGCTTGATGGAATAAATTGGCCAAAGCCCATAGCACCAGCGTAAGAACCTTTTAGGTTGTCATTATCTAATTGTTCTTCTTTAACCAATGACATTAAGTTGCCAAATTCACTGCGGAAAAAAGTCGCTCTTGGTGGGTAATAAAACCCTAAGGTGTATAACGCATCTTGGACTTTATAGTTGCCCATATAGCCGCCATAAAAAGTTTCGATACCAATAATAGCCACAATGATTTGCGGGTCTACTTGGAATTTATCTGCAGCATTGTTGATGGTTTCAGCATTGTCATGCCAAAATTCCAAGCCTTTTTCTAAGCGTTTGTCAGTCAGAAAAATGGGATAGTATTGATGCCAAGGCTTAGCTTCCCAAGGTTTAGATATTGCATCTAACACAGCTTGATTATGATTTGCTGTTGCGAGGAAATCTTTGACTTCTTGCTCTGAGAACCCTTTATTTACTTGGTCACTAATAAAGGCCTGCTTGAGCGCCGTCACTTCTGAACTGTCCGCGGTGTTTATCTCAGTTGCTTGGAGACTTGAGCAACTCAGTAGTAAGGCTAAACCAGCAGCGAATGTCGTTTTTAAATGCATTAACAATCCTTTTGTCATGTTTGTTTTATCATATTGGCATTATTTGTAACCTGCCTAAAGCCGAATATACAGCGTAAAGCTTAACGGTCTATGAATCGTCGATGAGTATGAATACTCATTAATATGCCAAAACCAATCATCAAGGTCATCATTGATGTACCACCATAACTGACTAAAGGTAACGGTACACCAACAACAGGTAAAATGCCCGATACCATGCCTATATTCACAAAAATATAAACGAAGAAGGTTAAGGTAATACTGCCTGCAAGTAACCTTGCAAAACTGGTTTGTGCACGAGATGCAATCACTAACCCACGGCCAATAATATACATGTAAAGTGCAAGTAAGATTAAACTACCAATTAGGCCAAACTCTTCACCAACCACTGCAAAAATAAAGTCGGTGTGCCTTTCAGGTAAAAACTCTAACTGAGATTGCGAACCTTGTAGCCAACCTTTGCCCCATAAACCACCAGAGCCAATTGCAATTTTTGATTGGATAATATGGTAACCCGCGCCTAGGGGATCTCGCTCAGGATCAAATAATGTCATGACCCGTGTGCGCTGATAATCATGCATTAAGAAAAACCACAATATCGGCAGTAATGCCAAAACTGCAGCGACACAGGAACCGACAATAACCCAACTCATGCCTGATAAAAACAATACAAAAACACCAGATGCCGCAACCAAGATTGAGGTACCTAAATCAGGTTGTTTGGCGATCAATAAGGTTGGGATTAATAAGATAACTAATCCACCGGCTAAATGACGTTTTTTAGGCGGCAGTGGAAATTTACTGATATACCACGCCATGGTAATAGGGAAGGCAAGCTTAATCAGCTCTGATGGCTGGAACTCCATAAAACCTAAGTTTAGCCAGCGCTGTGCCCCTTTGTTAATGGTGCCAAAAAAGTGTACTCCAAGCAGTAATATGATGCCTGCTATGTAAATAGGCAGTGCCCAACGCCGCAATATTTCAGGATTTATTTGCGCAAAAACAAACATGACAAACAAAGACAAACTGAGTCGTACTAGCTGTCTTTCCATCATGGCTGCGTCTTCACCACTGGCGGAATAGATTACGAATAGCCCGAATACCATTAAGGCTAATAAGCCGAGAAGCAAAGGTAAGTCTATGTGTAATTTTTGCCAAATATTCTTTTTATGGGGGTGGTGTGAGGCATTCATTCTGCCACCTTCCATTCGTCACGTAACATATATTCGTCCAATAAGGCGCGGGCAACAGGGCCTGCGTTAACGCCGCCCCAACCGGCATTTTCTAGCACTACTGCGAGGACTATTTTAGGGTTTTCATAAGGGGCATAAGCAATGATTAATGCATTGTCTCTAAGATGCTCTGCAATCGTGTCTGAATCATATTTTTCATCTTGCGCAACACTGAATACCTGAGCTGTACCGGTTTTCATTGCGGCAGTGTATGTGGCGTCAGTAAAGCGCGATTTGTGCGCTGTGCGGCGCATCGCCTCGTTAATAATTTCCCAATTATTATCATCATTTAGGCTGATGGGTTCTCGTTCATCAATTGGGGTGTCTATCTTAGAGGTTTCATCTTTGAATGATTTCAGCAAATGCGGTGTGAAGCGTGTACCACGATTAGCCAAAATAGTGGCTGCATTGGTTAGTTGTAGTGGCGTTGTGGTCCAATAACCTTGACCAATACCCACTGAAATGGTGTCACCAATATACCAAGGCTGGTTATAGCGCATGCGTTTCCAATCTTTGGACGGCATAATGCCATTGGCTTCTTCATAAATGTCGATACCACTTGGCTCACCAAAGCCAAATTTGGACATAAAGGCTGCCATTTTATCGACACCGACTTTGTAGGCAAGGTCATAAAAAAACGTATCGCAAGAGTCCATGATAGAGCTATAAACATCAACCCAGCCATGGCCCCAGCGTTTCCAGTCACGATACTTTCGTTCAACGTTAGGAATTTGCCAAAAGCCAGGATCCCAAATGCGGGTTTTCTCTGTAATGGCTTTCTCTTCGAGGCCTAACAAGGCGACATGGGGCTTAATGGTTGAAGCTGGAGAATATTGCCCTTGAGTAGCACGGTTAATAAGCGGTCTAGATTTATCATTTAATAATGCGCTATAGGCTTTTGAACTAATACCATGGACAAATAAGTTAGGGTCATAGGTAGGGCTTGATACCATGGCAAGTACACCACCATCTTGGGGATCGATTGCCACCACTGAACCACGACGTCCATCGAGTAATTCCATGGCTTTTTGTTGCAGTTTTAAATCTAAAGTTAAGTAGATATCTTGCCCAGGTGTTGGCGGCGTGGCTTTTAAAGTGCGAATAACACGGCCACGGTTGTTCACTTCTTCTTCTAAATGCCCTGGTTTTCCAAGCAAGAGGCTTTCATAGTATTTTTCAATGCCTTGCTTACCAATGTCATTGGTTGCAGCATAATTTTTCCATTGGCCTGATTTTTCAAGTGAGGTTCTATCTCGGGCATTAATTTTACCCACATAACCCAGTACATGGGTCATGAGACCTTCATAGGGATAATGGCGTTTAAGGCCTGCTTCGACTCTAAAACCTGGGAACTGATGTTGATTAACACTGAAGGTAGCAACTTGCTCTTCAGTCAGGCGAGATTTAATCGTCAATGGTTTGAAGCGGCGATGATAGCGAAGTCTTTCAGTGATAGTTTCACGCTCATCTGCACTTAATTCAATATACTCGTTAAGTTTATCTAGTGATGCGCTTATGTCTTTGGTTTTTTCAGGAATAACTTCAAGAGTATAAAATGGTTGGTTTTCAGCGAGTAACTGACCGTGTCGGTCATAGATAAGTCCACGACTTGGTGCTACAGGTACAACACGGATACGGTTATCGTTTGAGCGAGTTTCATAATCTTGAAATGAGACAACTTGCAACTGATACAAGTTGGAAAGCAATATGCTGATTAGGATAAACACGCACAGGAAAGTAAACAAAGCACGACGTTTGAATAGCGACGCCTCGGCAGCGTGGTCGTGCATGGCAATGCGCTTTTTTGGCGACACTTAAGCTTTCTCCGATAGGTTCAGGCTGACAAATTCAGCTTAGCTATATTAGCTGAATTAACTTCACTTTTACCAGAGGTTTACCGATTAGGCTTATTCTCTGTGGTAGGGATGGTTGTTATTTATGCTCCATGCTCGGTAAAGGCTTTCTGCAACCAAAACGCGAACTAATGGATGGGGTAGCGTGAGGGCTGATAAACACCAACTTTGACTAGCGGCAGCTTTGCAATCAGGTGCAAGGCCTTCAGGACCGCCAATCAACAAACTGACATCGCGGCCATCAAGTTGCCATTTACTGAGTTGCTGAGCAAGCTGGGGAGTCTCCCAGTTCTTGCCTGGCAAATCTAGGCTTACAATGTGATTGCCTTTGGGCACAGCTGCTAGCATAAGTTCGCCTTCTTTTTGAAGAATGCGTGCTATATCAGCATTTTTACCGCGCTTCCCAGCAGGGATCTCGATGAGTTCTAACGCCATATCTCGAGGGAAACGACGTTGATACTCTTCAAACCCGCGGGTGACCCAATCTGGCATCTTAGTGCCAACAGCAATCAGTTGTAACTTCATTAGGCGTCGTTTTCAGTCCATAGCTTTTCTAGGTCATAAAATTCGCGTGTTTGCTGCTGCATCACGTGTAAAATTACGCCACCTAAATCAACGAGTACCCATTCACTGCTATCACGGCCTTCAACACCTAATGGTTGGTTACCAGCAGTTTTAGCTTCAACAATCATGTTTTCTGCAATAGCGCGAACATGAGTTTTTGATGTACCAGAACAAATTACCATGTAATCAGTAATGTGTGATTGGTTTGCCACGTCTAGTACCACAACGTCTTTGGCTTTCAGGTCGTCGATCTTATCGACAACAAAATCTTTTAATTCCGTGCTCTGCACGTCACTTACCTCAATATGTAAAAATAACGGAGCATTATACGCAAAATACCCTAGCTAGCGCAATTGAAGCCGTGTTCAATTAAGCATCTAAAATCGCTTTTACTTATTTTGGTACAGATGATGCTCACAAATGTATTGTTGGATCACAAAGGGCAGCATATTAGCGATCTCTGTGTTAACAAATACTTTCGTGTTGTGCGTTGTTTTTTGTTGTTCAAAGGGGACATTTTTGAGGAAACGACGAATTTCTGTTGAGGAAATATCCTGCAAGCTAACATCGACAGGGAATATTTTTCCCGTTTTAGCTAATGCGGGCACTTTTGTATTTTGAATTAACAAATCCGCCATCGGGCTGTTTTTGTCTAATTGCCAACCTGGACGCTGACAGACAACTAAGTGACATAAATTAAAAATGGATTGCCACTGGTACCAAGACGGTAGGTTGATGAACGAGTCAGTGCCCATGATGAAATAAAACTGATGCTGAGGATATTGTTGTGTTAGCAGTTCCAGTGTCGTTGCGCTATATGACGGCGTATCGCGATTAATTTCAATATCGCACACTTCAAAATGGTCATATTGCTGGCAAACAAGTCGAGCCATCGCTAAGCGGTGTTGGCTGCTGACTTGGGTAGTCTGTTTGTGCGGTGGAATATGATTGGGCATTAACCAAATTTTATCGAGCCCAAGTTGCTGCTGAACTTCTATAGCGGGTTTAATATGACCGAAGTGAATTGGGTCAAAGGTGCCACCTAATAACCCAATTTTCATTCCTGCTCGATGATGACTATTGCTCAAAATGGGGCTCATGTTTGCAGTTCTATATGCGCTAAACGCCGATGAGCATTAGGATCAAACAGTAAGCATAAGTGGCTCATAGCAGTCCAATCTTCAATACCATGTTGTTTAAGGTTCATTTCCATTTTTGACGCAAAGGCCAGCATGTGTTCAATTTGGCTGAGGGTTAAGCGGGTTAAAGCCGCTTGGTATAATGGCTTACGTTTATCCCAAATCCGATGTTGTTGCCATAAACTATTTAGTTGAGCGCCTTGTTCTACAGCAGTCTTAAGATTGAGTAATACATTAAGCTCTTTAAATAGCGCCCACATCAAAATTGGCATTGCAGTGCCTTCGCCATTGAGCTGCACCACCATATGCTGAGCATGTTTTTGATGATTACCCAGTAAGGCATCTGTCAGTTGAAACACGGTAAAGCGAGATTGATCTTCAAAATAATCAGTTAAATGA
The DNA here is from genome assembly GCF_041468785.1 of Shewanella sp. 10N.286.52.E4. Lineage (NCBI taxonomy): Bacteria > Pseudomonadati > Pseudomonadota > Gammaproteobacteria > Alteromonadales > Shewanellaceae > Shewanella > Shewanella sp. 10N.286.52.E4. The sequence continues at coordinate 39,075 of NZ_JBFRJJ010000009.1, read as the reverse complement.
TCACTATGAATTGGCTCATTAGGGCTAAGTAACTGCAGTAATTGTAATGCTTGTTCTGCTGCGAGCAAATTACCTTCAAACAAGTTAAACAGCATGGCTTTTGCATCCATCTGTACGTGTAACTTGTAATGACTAATACGGTTATCTAACCAACGCTGAAATTGCTTACCTTCTGGCGTAGTACAAGGTAAGTAAATGCCTGCTGCATCGAGAGTTTTAAACCACTTACTTTTTGTTTCAGCAGAAAGCTTAGGCCCATGAATTAATAAGATGATGTCAGGGTTGGGGTTTTGCATCATCGAAATGAATGCAGCAGAACCTTCAGTGCCAGGTTTTGCCTGAGGTAGAGTGAGTTCGATAATGCGGCGACTGGCAAACAAACTCATGGATTGCCACTCTTGAATCAAATCATTCCAACTAAAACCGGTTTCTTGGGTTAGGTGAACACGTTCATCAAATCCGTGTTTTTTAGCCGCCGTTAGAATCTGTGCTTTACAGTTTTCAATCAGCCATGGGTCATCACCGAAGAGTAAGTAACAGCCTTGAGGGTTTTTAAGATGTTGGCTTATTTGATCTGGGTAAACCCGCATTAATTCACCTCAATGGAGGCCAGAGTTTGAATAATATTGTCGGCGGCCTGAATACGCATTTCTTTGACCAACATTTCCATTTCACGACTTTTTGCTAATGCTGTACGTGGATCGTCTTGATAGTCACGACGAATTTCTGTTTGGAATATTTGTGGTTCAGACTCAGGTAGTGTGAGTGAGTAATTCACTAAATAAATAAGTTCGTATTCAGCGACGTTACCTGTCGGGTATAGAGACAGTGTTGCACGCTCAAGAGAATCATTTACCAGTCTAAGGGTAGGCGTGGTATCTGATGCTGGAACCGTTGAAATAGCATGAATACGTAGGCGATCGCTGACTAAACGTGACAGTTCACTGTATTGATCGTTGGTGCTTAAATGCAATTCTTCAAGTTCGACTGGAATAGAATAACTGCGTTGTAATTTAAAGCCGCAACCTGCAGTGGTTAATATAACCAGTGCCATCATTGCCAAGCTAATGCGTTTTATTAGCATCACTAGTATCGGCATCCTTTTACTTAACTTTTAAATAGAATTTATTGCTTTCGCAACCCTGATAGTAGATTACAGGGAAATAAGAAAGGTTGCTAATCAATAGCAACCTTTCTGTTGGTATAAGCAATGTGTGATGCATTTGGCTGTTACTTTTGAAATAACAGCAAACGCACCATTATCGTTTACTTAGCAACGATATTTAACAGCTTACCCGGGACGTAAATAACTTTACGAACGGTGACGCCTTCAACAAACTTCAGCACATTCTCATCAGCTAAACCAAGGGCTTCAACTTCTTCTTTAGAAGCGTCAGCAGCAACAGTGATTTTAGCGCGAAGCTTACCGTTAACTTGTACGATGATAAGTTTGCTGTCTTCAACTAATGCTGATTCATCAACTGTTGGCCACAAGCTGTCTTCGATATCTGTTGTATTACCTAAAGCAGTCCACAAGCTGAAACTTGTATGTGGAATGATTGGGTAAAGTAAACGAGTCACCGCGGTTAATGCTTCTTGCATTAGGGCACGGTCTTGCTCATTGGCAGACGGTGCTTTTTGCAATTTGTTCATTAATTCCATGATCGCAGCAATCGCAGTGTTGAACATTTGACGACGCTCAATATCATCGCTGACTTTGGCAATGGTCTTATGCAGTTCACGGCGTAGTGCTTTTTGATTGTTGTCTAGGGCTTTAGGGTCTAATGCAACCACTTCGCCTTGGGCAACATGATCGTGTGCCGTTTTCCAGAAACGCTTAATGAAACGGTGCGCACCTTCAACACTTGATTCTTGCCACTCAAGGGTTAATTCAGGCGGCGCTGCAAACATCATAAATAAACGGACTGTGTCAGCACCGTATTTATCAACCATTTCTTGTGGGTCAATACCGTTATTCTTAGACTTCGACATCTTGCTCATGCCGGTGTAAACCAGTTCATGACCTTCGCTGTCGATTGCTTTGACTACACGGCCTTTGTCATCAGTTTCTTGAACTGTTACATCAGCTGGTGAAACCCACACACGTGCGCCTTTCTCGTTGTTATAGTAATAAGCATCTGCCAATACCATACCTTGAGTCAATAAGCGTTTTGCTGGCTCATCAGAGTCAACTAAACCGATATCACGTAATAATTTGTGGAAGAAACGGAAGTACAGAAGATGCATACAAGCATGCTCGATACCACCGATGTATTGATCCACTGGTAACCAGTAGTTAGCTTTAGCAGGATCAAGCATTTGATCTGCATGCGGGCTACAGTAACGTGCGTAGTACCAAGAAGATTCCATGAAGGTATCAAAGGTATCTGTTTCACGCAGTGCTGGTTGACCGTTAACTTCGGTTTTAGCCCACTCTTTGTCGGCTTTAATCGGGCTTTGAATACCGTCCATTACGACATCTTCAGGTAAGATAACCGGAAGTTGTTCAGCTGGCGTTGGCATTACCGTGCCGTCTTCTAAGGTCACCATTGGAATTGGCGCGCCCCAGTAACGCTGACGAGATACACCCCAGTCACGAAGACGGAAGTTAACTTGACGCTTACCTTTGCCTTCAGCAGTCAGTTTGGCATCAATAGCATCAAATGCAGCTTGGAATTCAAGTCCATCAAATTCTGCAGAATTAAACAGTACACCTTTGTCAGTAAACGCAGCTTCACTGATGTCGACTTCGCTATCTGCTGGCTTAATCACAGCTTCAATCGAAAGACCGTATTTTTTAGCAAACTCAAAGTCACGTTGATCATGAGCGGGTACAGACATAACCGCGCCAGTACCGTAGTTCATTAATACAAAGTTACCTACCCAGATTGGCACTTCTTTGCCTGTTAATGGGTGAACAGCATTAAGACCGGTAGCAACACCTTTCTTTTCCATCACAGCCATAGCAGCTTCAGTGGTATCAACGTTTTTACATTCTTCGATGAATGCCGCTAACTCAGGGTTGCTCTTTGCCGCTTGCTCTGCCAGTGGGTGACCACTTGCAATTGCAACATACGTCACACCCATTACGGTGTCAGGACGTGTGGTATAGATATCGAATGTCTCATCACTGTTAGCAACATTAAAGGTCATTTCGATACCTTCACTGCGGCCAATCCAGTTACGTTGCATAGACTTAACCTGTTCAGGCCATTCGTCTAGCTGATCGATGTCATTTAATAGTTCTTCAGCGTAATCGGTGATCTTGATGAACCACTGAGGAATTTCTTTTTGAACCACCTCAGTGTCACAGCGCCAGCAACAGCCGTCTTGTACTTGCTCGTTAGCCAGTACCGTTTCATCATTTGGACACCAGTTTACTGAAGCTGTCTTTTTGTAGACTAAGCCTTTTTCATAAAGCTGGGTGAAGAACCATTGTTCCCACTGGTAGTACTCTGGCGTACATGTGGCGATTTCACGGCTCCAATCGTAACCAAAACCTAATAGCTTAAGTTGGTTCTTCATGTAGTCGATATTTTCGTATGTCCACGGTGCTGGGGCAGTCTTATTATTGATTGCCGCATTTTCAGCAGGTAGGCCGAATGAGTCCCAACCAATAGGTTGTAGAACATTTTTACCTTGCAAACGTTGGTAACGAGCAACAACATCACCTATGGTGTAGTTACGGACGTGTCCCATGTGAAGTCGGCCAGACGGATAAGGGAACATAGAGAGACAGTAGAACTTCTCTTTGTTTTCATCTTCTGTTACTTCGAAGGTTTTTTTGTCTTCCCAGTGCTTTTGCACTAAGGCTTCAATTTCTGAGGGATTATATTGCTCTTGCATCAATCTATTCCGGCCTATGCCGCCCATTGTTTGATCTAACGCTAAAAAGCGCGAGTGAGATCTGCATAGAATAAACTAGAAGTGATGCATTAAAAAGGTTCAGATGAAGGAGTATTTTTTATGAGTGGACGAAGTTCAGCGTTATTAGCGCTTTATCACACGCTTTTTGAGCAAGTTAAGCAGCGTTATGATGAAGATAACTCATTGACAGCAAAGAGCCTTTTTGCATCAATAACCCAGTGTAAAGATTATTTGCAACTCAAATCTGATGCAGGTGAAGATGAGTTAGCTTTAGTAGAAGAATTTTTAAAGCGTGACATTGCAAGTTACCTAAAAGACGAAAATGCCGATAATCTTAGTTATAGCCCAACGGTGATCACCTTAGAAAACACCCTTTGGCACTGGTTAGGTGAAATTACTGACCGCAGCCAAGTTGAGTGGCATGAGATTGCTCAAGATTTCAAACACAAAGGCTTTTATATGTCAGGTGAAGTGATTAATCAGGGCAAAGTGATTTGTACTGAATGTAATCATGAAATGAATATTGAGTTTCCGAGCTTAATTCCTGATTGCCCGCAATGCGACAATGAAATGTTTACCCGAGAATCGTTAGCGCCTTAAATTTTGAGATTGCACATTTAATGGTTACTAGCTGTGTTTAAACGGCTAGCAACCAGTTGTGACATTATTATATTGCGGCCCAGTGGTCGCATTACTGGCTTGTACGTAGTGAAAATAACAATTGTCATCTAACACCTTACCGTCATCATTGAGATCATAGCCGATAAAAGTATCGGCAATACCTTGATACTCAATGACAAAGCCGCCATCTAAAATCAACCAATCTTCAATATCGGTAACCCCATTTAAGACGTGTATTAAAACTGCCATCACCTTCAAGGTCGATATCAAGCAAGTCATCTCTATTGTTGACAGTTTGGGTAGAGAAGCTGCTCATTTGCGAGCGAGCATAGACTAAGTTATTTGCGGATTTTGCACTGGCATTTAGCTGAGATAAACCGCTAATACGGGCTTCAGTGGACATATTGATAAATTTTGGCGCAGCAATAATTGCCAGTATGGCCAAAATAATAATCACCACAACAAGTTCTATTAAGGTAAAACCTTGATTAAATCGTTTCAAGCTCAATCAGGTCTGCCTTTTTTCCAAAGCATGATTTGTTGAGTTAACCCTATCAAAAACAACAAACCACAGAGTAATAATAATGGTGTTTGGCCAATACGTTTAAACCACGTTTCACCGTTATATAACGGAACATCTGCAACTAATACGCCTTGTTTAAATTGCGGGATTTGATGGGTAATACGACCGTGAATATCTACCACAGCTGTTACACCATTGTTGGTTGCTCGAACTAGTGGACGGCCTAATTCAATTGAGCGCATTTGGGCTATTTCCATGTGTTGCAATGGACCAATTGTATCGCCAAACCAAGCATCATTTGAAACCGTTAACAGTAAATCGGTATCTTTATCGATATTGGCGCGCAGTTGCTCAGGAAACACAATTTCGAAGCAAAGAGCAGGGGCTATTTGATAGCCCATGGCATTTAAGTTTTGCTGTTGGTAAGTTCCGCGCCCAAACGATGACATAGGGAGATTAAAAAACGGCGCTAATGGTCTTAACAGGCTTTCAAACGGGACAAATTCACCGATAGGGAGTAAGTGATGTTTTTTGTAATCATTGGTGCCATTGCCTTGATAGTCACCTTGGGGCTGCACTGACTGATTGGCGTTACCCAATACAATAAGTGAGTTATAAAATTCTTGCTGCTGTGTGCTGATAATACCGGTAATGATGGCGCTATCATTCATATTCGCCACTTTATCGGTATTATGTAAAAAATCACCCACCATTGACTCTGGAGCGGGTACTGCAGCTTCTGGCCAGACGATAATATCGGCATCAAAGTTTGGACGGCTTAAATCCATATATTTAAGCAGTGTCGGCCATAACGCATCAGGCTCCCACTTCATGCTTTGTTCGATATTGCCTTGCACTAACGCCACTTTAACGGTTTCGCCGCGAGGGGTAATGTCAGAGATTAATGGTGTAACGATTGTCGCAATGATAATGCTGGCGGTGATGACCGCTGCACTGATAAAACGTTTCTTTAACACTAAAACAATGCTGCCGCAAAACAGAGCGATGAGATAACTTAATCCTAGTGCGCCAATAACGCTGCCAAGTTCAGAAATCGGTCCATGGGTTTGACTGTAGCCAGCCCATAACCATGGGAACCCTGTAAGCACCCATCCACGCATCCATTCAGTTAATACCCAAAGTGCAGGGAATAAACCGAGATACTGAAAGGCATGATGCCAATGTTTAAAGTGCGGATACTGACTAAGTCTTGCGGTGAGATACCCCGCTAATGCAGGGTATAGCGCTAAATAAAATGCCAGTAATGCCATAAGCCCCATTGAAACGAATAACGGTAATCCGCCAAACGTATCAATACTGACATGGACCCAGCTGATCCCAAAAGCAAAACAACCAAAGCCGAAACTTAGCCAATGAAAGAAGTTTTCTTTAGGGGTTAAGTGTCGGCTTTGATAGAGAACAAATATCATTGCCGCGGGGTAGAAAGCCCATATTGCGTAAGGAGCAAAGGCGAGAGTGGTGCTCGCGCCCGCAGCAAAAGCCGTCACCATCTTTAATAGTGATGACTTGGAGATATTTAGTTTTTTAAACACAGTGTTAGTCGTCGTTATCTTCTTGAAGTTTAGGATCTGGTAACTTAACGCTAAGTTGAATTAACCGTCTTGTATCAGCGTTAGTGACTTTAAACTCGATATTATCGATAAGTACACTTTCATTGCGCTCTGGTAAATGACCAAAGGCGTGTGACACTAAACCGCCGACAGTATCAAATTCTTCATCGCTGAATTGAGTACCGCAAGCTTCGTTAAATTCATCAATAGGGGTACGTGCTTTAATCATAAACACGGTGTTACTGATTTTTTTGATTTCCGTATCTTCTACTGAACTATGGTCGAATTCATCTTCAATTTCACCGACGATTTCTTCCAAGATATCTTCAATTGTGACAAGACCGGATACCCCACCATATTCATCGACCACAATGGCCATATGATATCGCTGGGAGCGGAATTCTTTGAGTAGCACATCGACACGTTTGCTTTCTGGAACCACTACAGCTGGCCTGATGACTTGATGCAGTGAGAAAGGTTGGTCTGATTGCTTGAAGCCATACTTAAGCAGATCTTTTGCAAGCAAAATGCCTTCGATATGGTCTTTATCTTCGTTGACTACAGGAAAACGAGAGTGAGCTGATTCTATTACTGTTTTCAGTAATTCATCAACTGTGCTATCGATTTGTAGTGTGACTATTTGGCTGCGAGGGATCATGATATCGCGTACGCGTAATCCTGAAACTTCTAATACGCCATTCATCATTTCACGGGTATCTTCAGTAATTAAATCACGCTCTTCAGCGCCCGCAATGACCTCTACGAGATCTTCGCGATTTTGAGGTTCGCCCTGAAACAACTGACCTATTTTGTCAATCCAGTTTTTTTTACGGGCGTTGGTACTCGGTGGGATGTCGTCACTCATAATATTTTACTAAATCATCGGAGGCATTTACATGCAATCCTTTGACTTATTTATGCTTCCTTATACGGATTTGAAAAACCTAAGCCTTCAATGAGTTGAGTCTCTAATGACTCCATTTCTTCAGCTTCGTTGTCGATAATATGGTCATAACCTAGCAAATGCAAGCAGCCGTGAATAACCATGTGGGCCCAATGTGCTATAAGGGGCTTATTCTGTTGTTTTGCTTCGAGTTCTACGACTTCAGCGGCAATGATTAAATCACCTAAAAGTGGTAATTCAATCCCTGGAGGCGCCTCGAAAGGAAAAGATAAAACATTGGTAGGTTTATCTTTCCCGCGGTAAGTATGGTTAAGCTGCTGACTTTCACTGTTTTCGACAATGCGAATCGTTAATTCAGCCGTTTCCATGGTATTACCGAGTGCTGTTTTAACCCATAACTCAAACTCATCTTGAGTTGGTAACTGTTGCGGGTCATCAACGGCAATTTGTAAATCTAGCTCTAAATTAAGCTTTGAAGCTACGTCAGAGTTAAGCGTCATTTTTTACCACTCCAACAGTATTAGCATCTTCATTGCTCATTTGTTCATTAAATGCATTCTGACGTTGTTTATATTGGCGCTCTTTTTCAGCTTTTAGTGCCAGTTCTTTTGAATCAAATGCTTCATAAGCTTCAACGATGCGGGCAACAATCGGGTGACGAACCACATCTTGAGACATAAAGAAGTTAAAGCTAATGTCATTGACTTCGCTGAGCACTTCAATTGCCTGGCGTAGTCCTGACTTTTGACTGCGCGGTAAATCGATTTGAGTAATATCACCAGTGATGACCGCGCGTGAATTAAAGCCGATACGGGTTAAGAACATTTTCATTTGTTCAACAGTGGTGTTCTGGCTTTCATCTAAAATCACAAAGGCATCATTTAAAGTACGACCACGCATGTAAGCCAGGGGGGCGATTTCAATGATGTTGCGTTCAAGCAGTTTTTCAACTTTCTCAAAACCTAACATTTCAAACAAAGCATCATAAAGTGGGCGTAAATACGGGTCGACTTTCTGGCTTAAATCACCCGGCAAGAATCCGAGTTTTTCACCGGCTTCAACCGCAGGACGTGTTAATAGAATACGACGAACTTCTTGACGTTCTAATGCATCTACTGCTGCAGCAACAGCTAAAAAGGTTTTACCTGTACCAGCAGGCCCAATACCAAAGGTGATGTCATGTTTAGCAATGTTTGCCACATAATTAGCTTGGTTTGGGTTGCGTGGCTTGATGATGCCGCGCTTAGTTTTGATGTGTAGGGTATCGTCTTCAGCAGAAGATTCTGCCTCAAGATTAATCACTTCTTGAATGGCTAGATGAACTCGTTCAGGTTCAAGATCAGGCGTGCTGCCTTTAACCGTTTGGGTTTCAATATAAAGCTGTTTCAATAAATTATTGGCATTAAAGGCATTACGAGGCAGACCAACAATTGTGAAATGGTTGTTTTTATGGACAATCTCAACACCTAGACGGCGCTCAAGTTGCTTAATGTTGTCATCATAAGGACCACATAATGAGGCAATTCTTCGAGTCTCAGCAGGCTCGAGATACAAATTCATGGTTGTAACTTTAGTGGACAAAAATAATGCTCCAAAAACGATATGTTTATTAACAAAGAGTCTACGAGTGTTGTATTTAAAATACCACGGTATTTAGGTAAAAGCACAATAAAGGCGGCTTATAGCCGCCTTTATTAACTAAATATCATCACTAGATTATGACTTAATTAGGGGTAAATTGGGTTACGCCTAAATCATCATCAGTTTTGTGTTTAGCTAAAATGTCAGACGGACGCAAACTACGACGTAAATCCATTTCATCTTCTGCGCGAACAAATACGCCACGTAAAGAGTTGGTGTATACGTCAACGATTTCTACGTCAACAAACCCGCCAATGCTTTTAGGGTTACCTTCGAAATTCACTACTCGGTTATTTTCAGTACGACCGCGAAGCTCCATTGGATTCTTTACTGAAGGACCTTCAACTAAAATACGTTGCACAGTACCTAACATTTGACGGCTGTAACGCATCGCTTGCTGGGTGATTCGGTCTTGTAAAATAGCCAGACGCTGTTTCTTTTCAGTCATAGTGACATCATCTGGTAAGTCTGCAGCTGGGGTACCTGGACGAGCACTGTAAATAAAGCTGAAGCTGTGATCGAAGCTTACATCTTCAATTAACTTCATTGTGTCTTCAAAGTCAGCTTGGCTTTCACCAGGGAAGCCAATAATAAAGTCAGAACTGATATGAATATCAGGGCGGGCTTTACGTAAACGACGAATAATTGATTTGTATTCAATCGCCATGTGGCCACGTTTCATGTTAGTCAAAATACGATCTGACCCTGATTGAACAGGAAGGTGTAAAAAGCTAACAAGTTCAGGAGTGTCTTCATATACATCAATGATGTCTTGAGAGAACTCAATCGGATGGCTGGTTGTAAAGCGGATACGGTCAATGCCATCTATTGATGCCACTAAGCGCAATAACTCTGCAAAGGTACAAATTTCATCGTCGTGAGTCGGACCACGGAAGGCATTCACGTTTTGGCCTAACAGGTTAACTTCACGTACACCTTGTTCAGCTAGCTGAGCAACTTCTAGAATCACGTCATCGACTGGGCGGCTAACTTCTTCGCCGCGTGTATAAGGTACAACACAGAATGAACAGTATTTGCTACAGCCTTCCATAATTGAAACAAATGCCGATGGACCATCAGCTTTTGGCTCTGGTAAACGATCAAACTTTTCAATTTCTGGGAAGCTCACATCAATAACGGCTTTGTCGCCATTATTAATTTGGGTGATCATTTCAGGTAAACGATGCAAGGTTTGTGGGCCGAAAATGATATCAACGCATTGAGCACGTTCTTTAATTGCTTTACCTTCTTGTGAAGCAACACAACCACCGACACCGATAACTAAATTAGGATTTTTATCTTTTAAGGTTTTCCAGCGACCAAGCTGATGAAACACTTTTTCCTGTGCTTTTTCACGAATTGAGCATGTGTTAAGCAGGAGTACGTCTGCTTCTTCAGCATTCTCAGTCAAGGTGTAACCTTGATAATCGTCCAGCAAGTCAGCCATTTTAGATGAATCGTATTCATTCATCTGACAGCCCCAGGTTTTTATGTGTAGTTTTTTACTCATCAGATACGCCGTTCTATATACCACAGAAAAATAGCCGAGTATTTTAACTGCACAAAGGCTCGCTGGCTAGCCTTTGTGCACATCTAGTGAGCATTATTCTGAAAAGCTTAATACCCCTATTTTTTGCGAGTATTTATCTTGGTCGGCTAACTCGTTTGATTGATTGGTAAAAAAGCCTAATTGCTTGGCTATGCGCTGATTATCAAGGCGCGCTTGAGCGATTAAGTTTTGCTGTAGTTGATTTGCATGATAGTCAAACGAGACTAATTCATTGGCTTCTTGGACTGAAAAACCGAATTCTTTTGCCATTGCCACGTTATCTTGACGAGCTCTGGCAATAATTTGTTGTGGTAGCTCCCGATTAAAGCGTGTGAGTATTTCCGTGGTTTGTTGATATAAGGCATAATCAAACGAAGAACGGTAAATCACGGTGACGGTTTCCATTGGTTGCATTTGCGCTTGGGAAGCAACAGAAAATAATGCTGTGATAGCCAGTAAACTATGGGTAAACATTCGAGTGATGCTTGCTGATTTTCTGCCCTTTGGCATACGCTTTGATATAGCCTCAGGAATAGAAAGTAGGCCCGAATGGTTGCTGCTAATATTGTTAGAATGTACGTACGTGCTTTGACTAGACATAGTATCCTCTCTTACCTTGGCATGACGGATGTGGTGCAAGGTGTATTCATTAGACAGTTTCAGTATATGAAGAGGTTTACTGGTTAATGTGTCACCATTGTAAGCAGGTGTTGCTCTAAGATTAGATAGCAACATATCGACACGATTAAGCGATTTTAGACACGTTTGTACATATTTTAATCGTTACGGTTAATGCTAATAAGTACGAAAGTGCGATGAGAAGGGTTTAGCAATGCAAGATGCAGTTCAAGATAAGGCAAAACAAGATCTACAAGTTCAACATGATGTGGTGATTGTGGGCGGCGGCATGGTTGGCGCAGCTGTCGCGGTAGGGTTAGGGCAGCTTGGCCTGAATGTCGCAATGATAGAAGCCTATCAACCAAAGGCCTATGAGCCTGAACAGCCCCTAGATCTTCGAGTGTCTGCTATTAGTGTTGCTTCAGAGCAATTGCTTGAGCGACTTGGGGTAATGGATGAATTGTTATCTTTGCGTCATGTGGCTTATAAAGGCCTAGAAACTTGGGAGGTGGAAGATTGCATCACTCAATTTCATGCAGATCAAATTGATGAACCACATTTAGGCTACTTCTTTGAAAATCGATTAATTCAACTTTGTTTATGGCAAAAAATAGAGGCTATGGACAATATCACACTCTATTGCCCTGAAAGTGTCAGTCGTTTTGAGCGTGTAACCCTTGATGATCAACAACAGATAAAAGTCACTTTAGATTCTGGGACAGAAATCCGTGCTGCATTATTAGTTGGCGCTGATGGTGCTAACTCGCAAGTGCGTCAATGGGCTGGTATTGGTATTACTGGTTGGGATTATGCCCAATCAGCGATGCTTATTAATGTCGCCACATCCACTGAGCAGCAAGATGTCACCTGGCAGCAATTTACTCCAGCAGGGCCGCGTTCGTTACTACCGCTTCCTGGCAACAATGCTTCATTAGTTTGGTATGACAGTCGTAGCCGTATTAAACAGTTAATGCAGCTTAATCATCTGCAACTTGCTGAGCAAATTAGACAACACTTCCCGAAGCGATTAGACAGTGATTTTACTGTTATCGACCGGGGTGGCTTTCCGTTAACACGTCGTCATGCGCAATCATATTGCCAAGATAATGTGGTGATTTTAGGCGATGCAGCTCACACGATTAACCCACTTGCAGGTCAAGGGGTGAATATTGGTTTTAAAGATGTCGACGTATTGATTGCGACTATCGCCGATGCGGTTGGTAATAACCGTCCATGGTGGACTGAAACCACTTTAAAGCAATATCAATGTAAGCGTTATAGCGACAACTTATTAATGATGTCGGCAATGGATGCATTTTATGCCGGTTTCAGTAATGACTTAATGCCGCTTAAGCTATTACGTAATGGTATGCTAAAACTCGCAAACCATGATAACCCTATCAAAAAGAAAGTCCTCAAATATGCATTAGGTTTAGCCTAAATCTAGGTTAAATAACACGCGGTAATTGTTGAGTTCAGTTTTGAGTGTTAAAATGCCGCGCTTTAGCGCCTTCAAATCGCATTTCGGCAATTTTATTAGGATGATTTGAAGTCAGCGCGGTCATATTATTCGCTAAAAATGAGTGCTAATGAGTCAAATAAAACTAATTGTTGGTCTTGCCAATCCTGGTGCTGAATACGCACAAACTCGTCATAATGCCGGTGCATGGTATGTGCAAGAGCTAGCGCGCCTATGCGGCGCAACGCTTGTACCTGACAGTAAATACTTTGGTTTAACTGCCAGAGTGACGATTGATGGTAAAGACGTACGATTATTGATCCCGACCACTTTTATGAACCTTAGCGGAAAATCAGTAGGTGCATTAGCCAATTTTTTCCGAATTACACCAGAAGAAATATTAGTCGCTCATGATGAGCTTGATATGGAACCGGGCGTTGCAAAGTTTAAATTAGGTGGCGGTCATGGTGGCCATAATGGTTTAAAAGACATTATTGCTAAAATGGCCAATGACAAAGGGTTTCACCGCCTACGGATAGGTATTGGTCATCCTGGAGACAAAAATCGTGTTAGCGGTTATGTACTGGGTAAAGCGCCAGCAAGCGAACAAGAAAAGATGGATGCAGTGATTGATGAAGCAGTGCGTTCAACTGAGATTTTATTTAAGCAAGATATGGCGAAAGCCATGAACAGATTACATACTTTTAAAGCAGTTTAAATTTTATAGCCTATATAAAGGTAGTAAGGTTTTTCTGTTTCAAAGCAACTATTGATATTCACTGCCTCAGTTTCGATGCAGTTCAACATATATAAAGGTAACAAATATGGGTTTTAAATGCGGCATTGTGGGTTTGCCAAATGTAGGTAAGTCGACACTATTTAATGCATTAACAGAAGCAGGAATTGAAGCAGCTAACTTCCCGTTTTGTACCATTGAGCCTAACACAGGTGTTGTACCTGTACCGGATTCACGTCTAGATAAGTTAGCAGCGATTGTTAGCCCTGAGCGTATTTTACCAACCACAATGGAATTTGTTGATATTGCTGGTTTGGTAGCAGGCGCATCAAAAGGTGAAGGTTTAGGAAATAAGTTCCTTGCTAACATCCGTGAAACTGATGCAATTGGTCATGTTGTTCGTTGTTTTGAAGATCCAAACATCGTTCACGTTGCTAATAAAGTTGATCCAGCTGGTGACATCGAAGTGATTAACACTGAACTTGCACTTGCTGACTTAGATAGCTTAGAGCGTGCTATTTTCCGTCAACAGAAGCGTGCTAAAGGTGGCGATCAAGAAGCTAAGTTTGAAGTTGAAGTGCTTGAAAAAATGCGCCCAACATTAGATGAAGGCCAAATGTTGCGTTCACTAGAGTTAAGCAAAGAAGAGATTGCCGCTGTTGCTTACCTTAACTTCCTTACATTAAAGCCTACGATGTACATTGCTAACGTAGCTGAAGATGGTTTTGAAGATAATCCACATTTAGATGCTGTTAAAGCGATTGCAGAGACTGAAAATGCAGTGGTTGTTGCAGTTTGTGCTGCAATTGAATCAGAGCTTGCAGAAATGGATGCTGAAGACCGTGTTGAGTTTATGGCTGATCTTGGCCTTGAAGAGTCAGGTCTTGATCGCGTGATCCGTGCGGGTTACCAATTATTAGACTTACAAACTTACTTTACTGCAGGTGTAAAAGAAGTAAGAGCATGGACAGTACCAGTCGGTGCGAGTGCGCCACAAGCAGCGGGCGTGATCCATACTGACTTCGAACGTGGTTTCATTCGTGCTCAAGTAATGAGCTATGATGACTTTATCGAACATAAAGGTGAAGCTGGCGCTAAAGATGCGGGTAAATTACGTGTCGAAGGTAAAGGTTATATCGTTAAAGATGGCGATGTTATGCATTTCCTATTTAACGTGTAATCGGTATTTTCAAACTATAATAGTCTGAAGATCACCGTTAAAGAGTATTGAGGTTAACTTTATTAGGATATTTTGTCGATTTGGCGCTCAGTTTGGTGAACTTATAGCCGAACAACAACAATTGATGAAAATAGCTAAAAAAAGCAGTTGACCTCGATACCCTGAATAAGCATAATACGCCCCGTCCTCACGACGAGGGCAAGTAAGAATAAAGTGGCAATGTAGCTCAGCTGGTTAGAGCACAGCACTCATAATGCTGGGGTCGCAGGTTCAAGTCCCGCCATTGCTACCATCTTCTCTAGATGTAAAATAAGAGATTGCTGGTTAGTTAAAGTAATAACTTTAGAAATATGACCGGCAACCTTCTCAAGGTTAAATGAGCATCGTGTTCTGGATGAAAAACAGAGTCAGTGCGGGAGTGGTGGAATTGGTAGACACGCCAGATTTAGGTTCTGGTGCCGTAAGGTGTGAGAGTTCAAGTCTCTCTTCCCGTACCATTATTAAAAAAATTGGCTATGTAAATAGCGGGTTTTTTAAAAAGCTTTAGATTGGGATATCGCCAAGTGGTAAGGCACCGGGTTTTGATCTCGGCATCCCCAGGTTCGAATCCTGGTATCCCAGCCATTTTAAAGTAAGTAGTAAAAGATTATTGGGATATCGCCAAGTGGTAAGGCACCGGGTTTTGATCTCGGCATCCCCAGGTTCGAATCCTGGTATCCCAGCCATCTTCGGCAATGTAGCTCAGCTGGTTAGAGCACAGCACTCATAATGCTGGGGTCGCAGGTTCAAGTCCCGCCATTGCTACCATATTTAAAAGGTAGAATAGAGGGTTACCCTTTTACTACTGAGTTGGAAAGAGCAAGAAACAGTGTTTACTCATGATGTAAATGAGTTTATTCTGGTAAAAATTTGATGCGGGAGTGGTGGAATTGGTAGACACGCCAGATTTAGGTTCTGGTGCCGTAAGGTGTGAGAGTTCAAGTCTCTCTTCCCGTACCATCAAATTTTTCTTCAATATGTACATCTTCCTAGATTAAGTTATACATATCCAAATTTTGGGATATCGCCAAGTGGTAAGGCACCGGGTTTTGATCTCGGCATCCCCAGGTTCGAATCCTGGTATCCCAGCCAAATTTAGCCTCACGGTTAAAGCAAGAGCCCGTCTTATGACGGGCTTTTTGTTGCCTAAAATTTATGATTTATCTTCTTATATTTATCCATTATCACTTATCGATTGAGCCTTATGATTATTTTTGTATGATGGATAAGTCATACGTTCCAAATTATTACTTTCTAAATTATTACATTCAGAGTCTGCCCGAAATGCCAATCAATCCAATTACAGAGTCAATGTGGCCTGAAATCTATAAACTCCAATCGCAAGTGTATGTGGATATTGAACCAGAGCCGCTCGAAGTCCTTCGGGATAAATGGCAGCATTCTGCTCACTGCTGTTTTGTCTATCAAAATGAAGAGCAAAAGGTAATGGCTTATCTATTGGCTCATGTTTGGGCTAATAAAACGCCTCCTAAGCTCTATCAGACACTTTCTGAGAAAAAGGAGGGTAGTCAGTTGTTTCTACATGATTTAGCGGTATCTGCTCTATTAAAAGGCTCTGGAGTCGGTAAGCAAATGGTTGAGCAGTTAAAATTAATTGCTAAGCAATACAATTACTCACAAATACAACTTGTGGCAATACAAGGCTCAGTCCCTTTTTGGCAAAAAATGGGCTTTGAGATTGATCATGAGCAGGCGGCTAACGCAAGTTATGGCCCTGATGCTAAGATCATGAAACAAGTGCTTTAATCAGTTTTACTTTTTAAGTCTTAAGCAAATAAAAAAAATACGGCCAATTGGCCGTATTGTTAACTGATAAAAATTAATTAATCATTTATCGCTTACTTCTGTCTAGCTGGGTAAGAAGTCGATCGCCCAAATGGTTGTCATTGTTGCAACATCTTCTGCAGGGAAGGTGATTGAACGTAACACAACCTTTAGTTGGCGCTCTAATTTGGCATTGTTAAGCTGGCTTGATTGAATATCAACCCGACTAATGCTGCCATTAGGCAGGATCTCAATCTCAAACATGACTTTACCTTTGAGGAAAGGGTCTTTACGCAGAGCTCGATTATACAAGGCATATAAACGTGCTTTGTTCGCCTCTAGTGTGCGGCGTAATGCTGCCTCTGAACGTTGGCTTCCCGCAGAAGCCAGTTGCTCTTCCTCGGCAATAGCCCCTTGAGTAGCTAACACTTCCTCTTCTGCCAACCTAATTTGTTGGGTGTTTTTAGTGCTTAAAGCATCTGACGCAACGGTTTGATTGACGGTAGAGGTGGTTAAACTCTCACTTTGTGTATTGGCCGAAGCTGCTAACATCTTACGTTTGACTTTCACTTCTTGCGCCTGCGTTTGTTCAAGGGCACTTTGAGATGCCGGTTTGATATCAAACGCTTCACGCATTGAAAAAAGCTCATCTTTCATGGCTGCTAGCCCTGAAGTTTGTGCTTTTTCTTTTGCGGCCTCACGGGTCATTGTCGGCTGTACTATTGGTTTTTCAACAGGTTTATCGACAGGTTTCTCTTCAACCTTTTCCGGTTCTTTTTCAAGTTCTGGCTCAGGCTCAGGAATAACCTCTGGCTTTTCAGGCACTGGAAGTTGTTTTTCTTTAAGCATTATTTTCGCTAACTGCGGGGGTAATTTCTCTTTAACTTCTCTTGGCACTTCAACTTGCTCAAGTAAAGGCACACCGATGCCGAACACAGCGTAAATCACCAGTAGTAACACTAAGATCTGTTTAAATAACCTATCTTGTTTACTGGGCTTAAATAAATCACCTATGTCGTTAAAGCTATTACCATTTGGGCTACTGCCATTAAACGAATGGGATAAGCTTGCTGCTGTCATGCTAACCCTCCTCAGCCGTTTTACTGGCTTGGCGCTCAACGGCTAATGACATATTTCTATATCCCGTTTCAGCACAAGCAGCCATAATTTGCTTTAACGCCATATAAGGTGTGCTGCTATCGCCAATAATGGTGACGGCACGGCCTTTTTCCTGTTCTGACTCTGTTAACTCAGTACGTTTACTCGCTTGGTATGTAAGCTCAGTAGTCATCGCTTCGATAAACTCAAGGTTTTCTTGTTCACTGAAGTTAGGCTTATCAGCACTATTTTGCCAAACAGCTCGCTCTTGGATAAGCACTGTATCTTCAAGTACTGTGATAACCAGGTTTTCAACTGGCAGTTCTTCAGCAATAGAGACAGGTAACTTTATCTTTTCGATATTTTGTAGAACGCGTACTTCAGATTGATTCACAATCAAGAAGAATACCAAAATCGTAAAGATATCCATCAAGGCAACTAAGTTAAGTTTGCCACCTGATTTAAAGCGCTTATGGTGCTTAGCAAGTCGTTTAGCTCTGGGTGATTGCTTCATGATTTGCCTCCTGTGGTTTCACTTACTTGTGTTTCAGCAAGTGATTCTTCAGGTGCATCCCCTAATGAGATAAGCGGAAAAAGTTCAGCATCGACTAGGTTAGCCGCAACCACTGCTTTGTATGAGCGCACGGTATCCATTGCAGTCACAATGGTCTGATAATCGATATCAGATTCAAGCAAAAGCACTATGTCATTTTTATCGATTTCTTGTTGTTGAAAAGTCAGTTTAAGGTCTTGTAAGTACACAGACAAAGCCTTGAAATCATAACCTTGTTCTGTTGTTTCAAAACGTTTAAGTAATATGCCCGCAGGGTAGTTGAGCTCAAGACTTTGCTGAGTAATGACTAGTTCCAATACTTTGGGTTCTTGATCATCTTCAGCTTGTTGAGACTCTGACATAACAGGCAATTGCAGATTTAGTATCCGTACTTGTGAAAATACCAAACTCAGTAATAACACAGGCACGAGCACGATCATCAAATTCATAAATGAAGTGATATCGAGTTCTGCATCTTCTGTATTAGGGCGACGACGGCGTCTCATAATTATTAGCCTCGGTCCGAATCCGCTTGCTTAGAAAATGACAGTGAATTAAGTAATTTAATGCCAGCCATTTCAATTGAATCAACAATAGTCGCAGTTTTAGTTTGCAGTGTTGAATGAAATAGAATTAGCGGAATAGCGGTAATAAGACCAAATGCAGTGGTGTTCATTGCAACAGAAATACTGGAAGACAGCAGGTTAGCTTTTTCAGCTGGATCTGCACTGGCTACCGCAGAGAACGCGGCAATCAGCCCCATAATGGTACCCAGTAGACCAAGTAGCGTAGCAATATTGGCTAAGGTAGCAATAAATGGCGTGCGCTTTTCAAGTCTCAACATGTACTCCATGATGGTTTCTTCCATGGCGTATTCCACATCTTCACGACGATTAGCTTGTGAAATTCTGACGATACCAGATTGCAATACATCAAATACTGGGGCTTTATTATTTTGCGCATGTTGACTGATTGTCGCGACATCACCGCTTTTAAGTGCTTCTTTGATTAACGAGAATGCTTTTTGGTTAGTGCGATGAGCTGAACTGAGATATAACCAACGTTCGATAGTGATGGCCAAACCGACGACTAATACTAGGGCGATAGGGTATATGAACGGGCCACCATTTTGTAAAAATGCAATGATATGGTCGGTAAAACTCATGATATTTTCCTTTTTATAGAGTCGAACGAAGTTGTTTTTGACTCGTCCTAAATGTAGTTATTTTTTGTTACTGCTTTTTTGTTACTGCTTCGGGTTAAACTTTTATCTTGGTGAATACACCCTTTATTGTTTTGATGAAGTATTCACACTGAAATCACGTACCTCTTGTTGGAACTTTTTAGGGTTAATCGGTTTGAATTGCGGCAAGATGATTTGCATATTGTTATCTTGTATTGCTACAGGGTTGGTTATGCCTTGCCAAGGCATGATGTAAAGCACTTTGGGTTGCTCTTGCGTGCCGGTCACTTTACTTTCAATTAATACGGGTTTGTTTGCTGTGCTGACGGTTTCAGCGGCATTAAGCTCGCCCATGCTAATGACTGATAGCAGCAAGAGTGTCATAACAGCAATAACAACTGCGTTCACACGGTATGTTGTCATCGGGGTTAATGAACTAACCATCTTATCCTTCTCCTTGTTGCAAATTGAGCCCAGCTCGCTGAATTTTTATTTCAACGCCAGCCAACCATCGCTGGGCTTGAACATCATCAGGTTTTAGCAATAAATAGGATTGATAATAACGTCTCGAATCCAATAGTTTTCCTCGGTATAGCTCGAGCAAAATAGCGAGGTTAACTTGTGCTTCTGGATAATTAGGCCAAATAGATAATGCGGTTAAATAATCTTTTTCTGCCTGTTCAAATTGACCTTGCTTTCTTGCTACAAGGGCCTTCAACTGAAAGGCGAAAGGGTTTTTATCGTTAACGGCAATGGCTTGATCTAACAAAGATTCAGCCTGACTAAAGTCACTTTTATTAATGGCGATTAAGGCTTTGTTTACTAATGCACCTGATAGGGTTGGCTGCGCCAAGAGTACTTGATCGAATAATACATCAGCTTGATCAAATTGCTGTTGTTTCATCAGAGCAAGCGCATCTTGATACTGAGTTAACACCGTACTGGGTACATTGGCTAAACGTTGCTGTGCTTGCTCAGCATATAAGTTGTAATTGTTGGCTGTTATGTCATTTAAAGCGCCATTACTTGCCGTTTGCTTGTTCGAGCTGTTCCCTACAGAGCCATTTGCCACAGAGCTAGCATTGCCATCATCTGTGTTAACCATATCCACCATACTGCTATCTAGGGCATCAATACCGTTAGCTTCGGCGTTTTCACTCGCTTGATCATTAGTCATCGTTGAGCATGCAGACAAGATCATTAGGCTGAAACCCATTAATAACTTGATGGTGACATGAGCTGAAGAAAGTGTGTTATTCACTTTATTATTCACTTTATTGTTCACTCGCCTGTTTACTCTCTTACTTAAAGGTTTAGTGAATTGATTCAACGACATCATGTGTCACCTCCTGTTTGTTATATAACGCAGGTGACAGCTCAGTTAAGGTTGCGAAACTTTTGCCAATCCATTGGTCATAGATATTCTGCCAAGCTCGCTCAGTGTTACTGATATGAATTTCAATAGCCTTTTCCTCAAATGGATAGGCGAGCTCTTCAAGCAATATTTCGTACTCTTCCAGCGCTAATTCATCTAGGTCACTAGGGCGCTCAGAGTCCATAACATCAGCCGCTAACTGGCGATACATTTCAGCTAAGTTAAAGGTCGCTTGCGGCACATATTGTGCTCGTTGAAAGTCCAACACTTGCTGGTAATAACCAATAGCTTGTTTCATCGCGTCTTGTTTACGCTTCAAGGTTTTATTTAATGGCGCGGTTAACTTAATCGCGATAAATGTTTGCTGGTGTGCTTGGGCTAATTCAGAAGCTGCAATTGAGGCAATTTCAATTTCTCGCCCAGCAAAGGTATTCGCTTTAGCTTGCTGCTTGGCGTGGAAGGTTAATATCTGGCGATACCAGTAATATTCCTTATTGGGCTCGTTAGAAACTTGATAAAACTCGCTCATTTTAAGGCGTACTTCTTGTGCTACATCAAAAGGCTCAGGGTAATCTTTAGCGTATGTTCGATAGGTTAAGCGGGCTTTTTCGGTTTCGCCTGCTTTGAGGTAGTACTCCGCAGCAGTATATTGCGCCTCACGCTTTAGCGCTCCTTTGGGTTCATTGGCAACAATAATCAACAGCTGCTCAGCAGCCAATTCCCATTGTTCTAATGCTTCATATGACTGAGCAAGTTTTGCTGGGATTGATGCACTGAATTGATGTTTAGGATAACGCTTTTGAAATGGCACCAATACCGTAATAGCTTGTTGCCATTGCTGCTGCGAAAGCAAGATATTCGCCGCTTCAAACTCGCCACTGACTGCATATTTTGATTCAGGCACAGCTTTGCTAATCCGTAATAAATCGACAACAGCAAGTTGCGGATTGTCGTTCTTGTTAGCCTGTGCTTGGAAGTAAATGCTTGATGCTAATAAATCGCGCATTTCAACTCGTGATGTCGCTTGCTGCGCTGTCGGTGTTTGACTGACACTTAAATATTTTAACGCCAGATTATAAGATTGCTCAGCAAGGGCATATTGGCTTTGCTGATATAACCCGTGAGCATATAACTGAGTCACAAGTTGTACTTGTTTTAATTGAGTTTTAGGTAGCTGTTTACCGTGCTCTACTGGATTGATAACACTTGATTTATCGAGGGCGATATAAGCCTGAGGTTTTTGTACACTGGCTAATTCATCAGGTGTTTGTCGCGCTACTACCGCTATTTGTTCTGCACTTTTCTCAGAGGGTTGATTAATGACACCGTGAGTCACTAATACAAATTCGCTGAACTGGGCTAAATCCAGATAGTTTTTCGATGCAAATGAATATTGGGCGCCGTGAGTTGCAAGCTCTAGAGCGCGTTTATCATCTGGATAGTTGGCAATAAACTGTTTATCTAAGGCGACTCTCTCTTGGAGAACTACCTGAGTGCTATCCAAATTTGCATTAGCTTGATTTTGTAGCGGTGTTAGGATTTCTCGAATTGTGATTGTGGTTGCATAAGCCGCCTGCTTTTTGAGGGCTATCTGCTCTTGGTTTAGCTGCTTATTTGCTTGGCTTAAGTGATCAGCTTGTTGGTTTGGCTGGTCTGCTTGAACCGATTCATCAATAGAACTGATTTCACCATAAGCGATAGTTTTATAACTGTTAAGTGCTTGTCTAAATTGCTTGGCTTCAAAATTAGCATCAGCAAATAGGTATTCATCAGTGTGAATATCTTTGCTGAGTAAGCTGCTTGCCTGTGGCAGTTTTGCGAGTTGTAAGTAGGTACTTAATGCATTTGCTGCCGCTTTAAAAGCGCTTACTCGGCCAATGCCTGCAGGCTGATTTTGCGCGTTGGCGTAAACTCTGCGGCTATGCTCATCACTAAATGCCAGTAAATGAGGCAGTAACTCTCGTTGATGCTTTGCACTTGCTTGACTCCAAAAAGTACTATTTAACCCGTACTGGTTAATATAATCATTTTTGAGTTTATGCATTGATGCAAACTTACCCTGGCGCTGATAAAGCTTAAGTAAAGCCAATGAGTAACGAGCAGACCAAATGTTATCTTGTGCCAAATCGATATAGGCTTGATAGGTCAGCTCTGCATCATGTTGCAGCTCTTGTTTCAGTAAGAATTTTGCTAAGTTATCAAATAGAACATGTTGATAAATAGGTAAGTAACGCGTGTCTTGTTTTGATGTCACCAGCGCAACTAAGGACACGGATTGTTGCTGCTGACTGAGTGAAATACTTAACACTCGCTGCGCATCAATTGCTAGGTTTTGCTCGCGGCTGCTCAAACTGGCAAAGCTGAAATCCGTTGCGGTTAACTCATTTTGCTTTGGTTTATGGTTAGCTAAAATCGTATCGAACACGGCTAAAAAGGTACTGTCAGCCTCAGGTAAGCGATTCAGTTTAAACAGTGACCAGCCAGACATATAAATGCTGTTGAGTAAATATTTATCATTGTTATCAGCTAATTGAACCTGTTTATAAGCGCTTATTGCAGCAGGGTAATCTTGCAAGTTGTAATAGATTTCGCCGCGCCTAAAGTTAAGCTCCGCCAAATATTGAGTGTTAGGGTAGCGGGATAATAACGATTCCATTTCGATTAAGCTTTCATCTAGCTGGCCTTGCAAATCTAGCGCTTTTGCCAGTTGATACTGCAGATGCTCGTTATCAGCGCGATTAGGGTAGCGCTGTAATAGTGTTTGATACTCAGCGATTAATTTTACTAGCTGTTGATCGTTTTGCTTGAACTGTTGCAAAGCTTTTTGCTCTGCAGCTAACGAGTTAACCCCTGTATCTTCATCAAGAACTGTGGTTTCAAGCTCACCAAACATTTGCTCTTCAAGATTTTCAGTCTTAATTTGAACCAGACGATATTCAACGTGTGTTCTGACTTCTGGGTTGGGTTCTAATGTCAGTAATTGCTGATAAATTTGCGCAAGTTTTTGGCTTCGCTGCGCTTTTGTCAGAGCAAGTGAGTCCAATGAAACTTGGGGTTGTTGTTTGGCTAAATCAGTTAATGTCGCTCTTTTGGGATTGTTATTAGCTTGAGTATCTAGGGTGCTTTTACAACCGCTGACGCCAGCAATGATCATGCAGCTAACGAGTAGAGATAGCGTTGGTTTTGATGGGGTCATTATAATTCCTCCCCATTTATAACAGGTTGGGACATTTGCTCTAATACAGCCGCCATTTCATGGCGAGAGGCCAGTAATAACTGTTCAAGTTGAATTTGTTGCTCAGAAACAAAGACTGAGATTTTTTGTTGAATTTGAGCTTTGGTTGAGGCTTCAAGTGCTGCGATATTTTGAGTTGTTGTAACCAGTCTCATTTCTGCTTGAGCTTGGCGCTGCTCAAACGCAGTGGTTTGTTGCTGAGAATTGGCTAACTGAGCAAAGCGTTGTTGCTGCTGACTCACCAGTACGAGTTGTTGGTCGACTTGTTTAAGTAATTTTTTATGTTGCCATAACCTTTGAGGAAATTGCTGTTGTAACTCCCAGTTAAGGACAGCTTTAACGCGGCTTAGTCTTTGTTGATACTCTTCAGTGCTGCGCTGACCACTAATAGCCTTGATAATATTTTCACTTTCATTGACGCGTTTTAGCCATGCTTGCTCTGCGTCATTGGCAAAAACATCTGCGTTTTCTTGTGCCTCAGCCTCAGTAATCTTTTGTGCTAACAGCTGTTTTTGATTGGTTAACTGCTGAATCAATTCAGGATACTGGGGTTGGCTTTGCTGTTTGATGATGCGAGCTTGACGCTGTTTATTGAGTGTTAAGCTCTCTTTTATCCAGGCATTTTTTTGCTGCTGACGGTCAATATTGCTCGTTAACAGTGATAACTCAGATAAGGTATCGATATCGTGTTTCAGCTCTGGATTTTCTAAGGCTTTTTGCAGCCATTGACTATTAGCTCCCGTTTGAGCGTTTACATTACTGTTGAACAATAATGGCGTTAATTCGGTTTGCTTAATATCAGTATGAAAGCGTGCTAAGTCAGCTAATTGTTCAACATAGAGTTGCTCGGCTTGTTGATAGCTATACAGGCTCTCAGAAAGCGTGTTTTGCTGTTTGATTTGAGCAGAAATGAGTAATGCTGATTGCCAACCGAGCTGGGAGTATTGATAGTCACGTTTTAATAAATCAAGCAATGCCAGTGAAGTGTCATATCGCTTGATCTGCTGAGCTGAGAAGGCAAATAGAAACAGTGCAGACTCAGTGTAAGGACTGTGCTCAGGAAAATCTTGTAATTGATCGAATGCTGCTTGGTATAGACCTTGTTTAACATACAGTTGGGCTAACAATAATTGAGCATAATCATTAATGGCTTGCTGCTGGATTTGTTTATCTGCCTTCAATTCATCAGCTGTCATTATGCTTATGTCAGTGATTTCTTTATTAACATTTTTACTAGAAACTTGAGCTCGTTGTTGTGGACTCTTTTCAGTAAATAAGCTTTGCCAAAAATTCGTTTCAGTTGCTGCTAAGTTAATGTTTTTAATGCGTAACAGCAGTGTTTCTGCGCGTTGATATTCCTTTGCTTGCATCAATTGCAGTGCTTGGTTAAGCATGACGTAAGCAGATAATGACGACTTTGCAGTTAATTCAGTATCTGCTTGGTTTGATCCCGCGGCTGACTCATCAATTATTTTCGCTGAAGGAGTCACAGATGCAGGCCAATATGCCAATTGATGTAGGATCTGATATTGCTCAGCATATGAAGCAGGCAGTTGAGTTATGTAAGCGATAGTTTGCTGGGCAGCACTGTGTTTACCTTGCTCTATTTGTTGTTCTGACAACTGTAGTAGCGCGATAAGCTTTAGCTCATCAGCAGAGGTGGCGGTTTGATTACCTTGCTTATCTTCGGTTGGTGGCTCAATACCTGCCAACTTATCGTTTGCTTGTTGTTGAATTAATGCTTGCTCGAACGTGGCCAACGTCTCTGTAGCTTGATGATGTAAACCGATGGATACCTGTAAGCCAGCTTCAAACAAATGGCTTTTTGCGGTATCAGCATCAAAGCGCTGTCTGTTTAGGCTAACTTGGCTTAATGCGGCGTTGTAATCACCTTCAAAATAAAAGTATAAGGCTTGGCGATAAAGTTTATTGCGCAGGTTCGCTTGCTGAGCAAGGGTTAAATTAGTTGCAGCCGTTGAATGAGCAACTTCAATTGGTTGCTTATTTAGCTCATCAGTTGAGACATCAGTGGGCATATCAGCACTGATAGCAGCAGTTGAAAAACAGCCGCTAACGATAAGCAGTATTATCGCTTTTAGCTGAGGCGTTGCTACTGCATAGCGGCTAAAGTCACGGAAAGCTTGGTTCATATTAACTGGCATAACCGTTATAAAACCCACTCTTCAACTTTCACATCTGCACGATAACTGGATTCATTATCTTCAAGTTTCAATTCCACCATCACGGTTTCATCTGTCTTTTCAAATTGATGAGTCACTGCTCTTTGTACGGTGCGACCTTCTGCATCAACACCGGTAAAAATAGCGGTAAGCTGATGCTGTCCCATTTTCAAATTGCCCATATAGACTTTTTGAATGCCGCCTTTTTCCAGTGCACGACGTTGGCGTTGGGTATATAAAAAACCGGCTACATTTTGCTGATTAATTTTTAACTCGACACTGTCTAGGGTAAAAAAACGTCCAATATCCACTGACACAAATACAGCTATTTGAGTGCTTGCGGGGAACAATAAGTCTTCTTCAAGAATGAATAAATCACGATTTAATTTAATGACTTGGCTTTTAATATTTTCAAGTTCGCTTGCTACCTGACTCTGACTATCAGCGCTACCATTAGTAATTGCATTAGCACTCGCGTCATTATCAGTATTGGCTAACGCGGCACTTGGCTGCATCGCGCTCCAGAAAATGGCTATAAATAGCCCCAAAGTGAGCCATATTTTAAAATTTGTAGATGACTTAACAGTGTTACCCTGCGCTGTACCTTGTCCAGTACCTTGTCCAGTACCTTGTTCTGTGTTGTTCATATTTCTACCTTGAAAATGGGCTAAATCGCTAACATTACGCAAAATGATTAAAAGTAAACGCTATAAAAAGCGCGGATGACGTTAGCGGAAAAATTGTAAAACGGTTCGTTACCTACGCCACCATCAGCAGTGGGATCTCTAAAGTTGTTGTAGTCGAAGGTGATGTAGTCCCATTGAATACTGGCTTCTGAGCGAGTATCTCCAAAAGATAAGCTTTCAGGCATTAAATAAGTGACACCTAGACCTAAGGTTAAGTCATTAAAGTCACTTAACTCTTTATCGCGGGCTAGGTAGTTTTGTGCATCTTGATAAGGGAATAAGTCACTATAAAATTCAGCTTGAGTTTGCTGGTAGTAACGCACTTTAAATTCAAGTTCTAAGAAGTCACCAATAGGGTGGCGGTATCCGAGTTCGACATCATTAGCATCAATTTCCCAGCTGTCGTTGAAGTAGCGGTAATGAAAAAATAACGCCGCGCGATAGGGCAGAAAGTAGCTTGCCGATAATTTGGTTGAAAACGAGTTTCGAGTCTCTGGATAGATTTCAGACTGATAGCCAACACCGGATGGGTTAGTCGTATCTATGTAGCGTACCGTACGGTATGGGTTATTGAGGTAACCTTCGTCAGCAATGGCTTCAAAGTTAAGTTGCGCGGTTAAGTTGCGAGTTAAAATTTGACTTATGCCTGCGCGAATACGGTACTGCTGACTTTGTTCTTCAAATTGGTCATCGCCATTGCGGCGTATTTCATTATCACCATATGACACACCAAGACTTAAATTGGTTAAATCGCCAAAGGTATCTTGAGATACATTAACGCTAAAGGATTGTGCGAGGTAATCGTCTTCATCACTCTGGCGGGCATTAAAGGTCATTAAGGTCTTATCGTTGAGGTATTCGACCCCGACTTGGCCTTCATGGCGCTTTTCGCTATATGGACTTGCTGTACTGAGCACATCTACAGAGGCCGAAGAAATGCTATCGAGGTAGTAGTAGCCAGTAAACGCCAATGATTCTGAGGTCTTTTTTCGAAGCAATACCGAAGGACCGTCAATTTTCATCCCGCCGCCTTCATAGCTGTGATAAAGCACATCAGCGCGATCAGGCTCTAGCACTGCAGCTAGGCTGAGTGGCGAACAGAGAATTAATCCTGTCAGTGTGGCTGTCTTTAATAAGCACTTGAGCATCTTAGTTACAACCACAGCCACCGCCTCCAGTTCCTTCTGCTCCGCGAGCAGACTCACGGGCCTCCAATACATGCGCTACGTGCATATTGGCAATGGGATGCCTACCAAATCGCATAATAGGATCGGCAAGGTTTTGGCGTTCATAAGGTTTTACCCAAGGTTCTATGTCTAAACTTGAGCAGCCCGATATTATGAATAGTGACGACAGGGCCGTTATGAGGGTGAGCATTTTTTTGATTGGATTCATCATAGGGTTACTCTCTGATCAGCTTTTTAATCGCAGCGGCGTATTTTTTCTCGTAACCGTCTTGATAACCTAAGAACACATATCGCACTTTGCCGTCGCGATCGACAATCACAGTCGTTGGCATGGCTTTTACATCGTAGGTCTCAGATAGGCTGTTTGTTTCGTCAAAAAAGATGTCAAAACTTAAATTAAGGTCGGCTAGAAAGTCTTTACCTGCTTGGTTTTCTTGCTCAACATTGACGCCCCAAACGGCAACGCCTAAATCTCGATATTTGTCTTCAAGCTTTTGCAGTACAGGCATCTCTTTTCTACAAGGTCCACACCAAGATGCCCAGAAGTTAATCAGGATGATATTGCCGCGCTGCTCAGAGAGTTTAAGGTTCTCACCTTGCATGTTTTTTAAGGTGAAATCTGGTGCCATATCGCCTTCTGATAACGCATTGGCTTGAATCGATACACTTAAAGTAAATAGGGTAAACAGGGCAATGAACCCACGCTTAAATAACATCATTGATAATCCTTTATTTCTTATTATTTAATTTTTGTTTAACTCTTTTTCGAGCTAGGTTGTGACCAACGGCTATAGATTAAAAATAAACAGCAATACCAGTAGAAAAGGTTAAATTGTGCGTCGTTTTTGATGAGCCTGTTATTTGAGTGTCAAAGATGTAGTCACTCATCGCCAGATCCCATGCAACCCAGTCATTAAGAAAAACGCGGTAGTTAGCGGTTAAGTTCACCGTAAATTGTTCATCACCGGCAAACTCAGTGTTACCACCACCGACTTCAAAGGAGAACACACTGTTAAAGACTAAATCTTCACTGAAAAATATTTCACCAGGTAGAAGGTTATAACCAATATTGAGACCGTAGTAGGTCATTTCGCGCTCTTCATCTGTCAGTAAAGGTGCGGTGTTAGCAAGCTTTTCAAAACTGGTATATCCGCCTTCAGCGACTGCATATCTGGCTTTGACATAAAAGTGTTCACTGATGTGATACCCCAGATGTGCACTAATCCAAGGGCTATTTTCAAAGTCCTCAATTGACATCAAGCCACCTTGAATACCGACCTCGAAATTTTCGGTATCCAATACATCATCGAGTACTTCGCGGCGCTCAACATCGGCTTTAACTCCGACGGTATTTGATTGGCTAGTTTCAGCTGAAAGTGCAATGGCGCTATAGCCCATGCCTAAAGTGACGATACTTAGGGTTAAACAAGATTTAATTGCGTTTTTTACCATGGTATTAATGCTTATTTTTGTTGTTATCGCTGTTTTCATCATTGCCTTCATTATTCCCATGCCCATTAGAAAAAGACGCTAAAGCCGACTTTCCAAGATTGAAGTTGTTCATTTTCATCTCTGTCGGTTAAGGCCAACGAGAGTTTATATTCGGCGCGTAAGATAAAGTTACGTGCGAGATGGTATTTAACCCCAGCCGCTGCACTCATTAAGGTGCTTTGACGTGATTCAGAATCCGCGATAACACTGTGAGGCTTAGTGTTGATAATGCCGCCACCTATGCCAATGTATGGGACCAAGGTAAATTCAGGAAAAGGATGGCTGTAAAGCATGGCTTCAAATAAGTCACTATCAGAAATGCTACCTAAGGCTTTACCAGCAGATATTTCAGCACTAAAAACAGGGGTGAAAACATAGCCTAAGTGGACGTTATAAAAGTTAGCGCCTTCAAGGTCGCCATACATTACGCCCGCTTCCCAGTCTCTTTGCATAAAGGCTTCAGTGCCAATGACATGCTGGTTAACCGCTTCACCATGTTGGCTGAGTCCGCGTAAGCCATCTTCATGAAACCAACCTTCAATGCCACGCTTATCACGGACTTTGAGCCAAGATGTTCGTTTGAGTAGTACACTGACCTGTTCATGTTGCTCGACAACATGCACGACGGGATAGCCAGCACTTGGGCCTGAGTGAAGCTCAACAAAGGGAACATCAATGGTTAACTGCGCCGCCGAGGATTCAGCGTGAGCAAGATTGGAGTTCAATAACGTTAAACAGAGTAATGTACCTGCCAACATGAATTTGAATGGGCAGGCGAAATTAAACATAGCTTCCTTTTTGTAACATCATCAGTCCTTGTTTATTGTTGTTTTTATTTGGCTTTCAACTTTGTTGTTATCAAGGTTTTTCTTATCATGCCGTCTCTTACCTAAGTTGCTCTTATTAAGGCGGCAGTTATCAAAAGTCTTTTCGACTAATCTTGAGCGTAAAAAGGGGTGTTGTAATACTGGGCCCCAATATCTATCCATTCGCTTAATAATTTAAGTTCGTCGGCTGTCAGCATATTTTGATGGGTTTCATCATTCATGGTATTAAAAAACCTGCTACTGGCTCTGGCACCATTCGTCGAGATAATTGCTGGTACATTCACTGTGGTTAATACAGGAATTGGATTACCTTCGGCATCGAGTATCAATTCACCATCGGCATCCAGTTGATAAACCACGTTACCATCGGCATCTAGCACTTCGACTAGTTTGTCGATAACGATTCCATCCACTTCTTCTTGTTCGACATCATTAAAAAATAACTCACGATAACTCGTCAGGTGAGCGATTTGATCTATTGATGGAGCTGCAATCAATTCAAGCTGACCAGCTGGCACCTGGGCAAGGCTATTATCATCAACATTGCTATGGCACACGGTGCAAGTGTTATCTGCAAGGACCTCTAAGGTGTCTTCGTCTATGGCTAAACGAGGTAAATCCCAAAGGGGCTGAATATGTTCTTCATAGTTGATTTGAATGCGGCAATATGGGGTCCAATTATTAAAACATTCACTGCCATTTGGTGCTGGGGTTGTTAAGTTTTCATAACTCAGATTCATACTCGGGTTTGGCGCTGAGATAGCTGGATTAGTCCAAATATCATCGTAACGTAGGCTCGCCGATAGCTCTGCAATGCCATTGACCATGGCATCGGCCTGCGCCATGGTTTGACCTTGTATTGGAATAATATTGCTGCTGGCATTAGGGTATGCAGAGCCACCAATCGCCCCTGTGTTAATGCTGTCTGCTTGGGCATCATAACGGCCATGAGGTAATTGGCTGTTAGCCGTGTGACAACCCATACATTGCAGGGTTTCACCCGCTTGTAAACTTATCCATTGGCTGTGGCGACCACCAATGCGCTGGCCGTTGCTATCTAAGACACTGATGGCCAATGGTACATTTGCTGGGACTTTAATTTTTACTGAACCGTCTGGCTGAATTGGGGTGTAGCCAATAACTTCGCGCATTAATTGATTTCGGCTGCGGCCAAAATCGGTATTGGCAATATCTCGAACTTCATCAGGTGGCATAGGTACGCCGCGAACGACTTTTAAAAAGCGTGCTGGTAATTCACTGGCTGGGGTTAATGAAGGATCGCTTAATTGACTAATACCGCCTTGATTACTACTGCTGTCTTGACCATCAAAATCATATACGCTGCGAATGTGAATTGCCGCAGCGAGTTCTTCGTGCAACTGTGGATCAAGTTCATTACCAATCACTTGGTTGGCGATAAAGGCTTTAGGTTGCGATGACGGCTGCATCACTAACGCTTCAGTAATCACTTTACCTTCTTCGCTATTGGCGACTAACTGCTGAGTACCGTCGGCATCGTTAAGTAGCCAAAGTTCATATAAGGGATCGGCAAGTGCTAAGGTTTGATCCAGTAACTGTTCATCAGTTAATTGACCACATGCACGGATTTGTTCTTCAACAACAACCCGACAAAGATCCCAACTCAATAAATAACGTTGGCTGTTATCAGGTAATGGATATAAATGAGTTAAGCGCCCAGAAGGTGATAGCGCGTCTGCGAAGTTAAATTTAAAATCAAAACTGAGCGGTAAATCGTTTATGGCATTGTTAGTTGTGTTGTCGGTTTCGCCCGATACCGCAGTGGCTTGCTGGTTATCAATATACTCATCGATATTAATTGTCACAGGCCTTTTTTGATAACTCATTTCATCCTGTGATGACAGCAGCATTAGTATATTGCCATTTGGTAATTGCTGCGGTTTAACAAACTCAATTTGTTCATCTTGCTCATCGAGAGTCATCTGATGAGAATGCCAGCCGAACATTAATTCATTCTCGGTGCCATCTGGATTCATTTTGTAGAGGTTAATACCATGGTCGCCACCCATGTCATCCCAACGGCTATAGAGGATTTGACCATCTTGCAATACCAGTGGGTAGAAATCATGACTAAGATTGAAGGTCAGTTGCTCAATACCGCTACCATCATCGTTCATTAAATGGATGTTGAACGTTTCGTTATCGCGGCTTTCATCGAGAGCGGTGTATTGCGGTTTACCTTCATCGAGTAAAATGGCTCGTGATAAGCGCTGGCGGGTTGAGGCAAATATAATCCGTCCATCAGGGAGAAAGGATGCCATCAAATCATCACCTTGTTCGGCGGTCGTATCACTGTCTATTAATCGGGTCAGTGATTGGTCTGATAATTGGTAACGCCATATATTCCAACTTGGTTGCTCATCTTCGTCGGCATCAGCAATTTCTGGCGCGCGAATAGAGACTAAAAATTGTTGACCATCATCAGATACTGATAAATCACGAATATCTATGCGTTGGATAGTATCAGGATCTTCGGTGATTAAATCGGCAAAAAGTTCGGCGGTGATATTGGTAACGGGTGAGTCAGTAAACGCATTTCGTTTTACAAATAATTGTGCGCCAGGATTAAATTGGCTTGGGTTTCTACTTTGAAAACTAGCGGATTCTGGGTTGTCATCACTGGGCTGGGTAATGAGATCGCGCTGAATGTAAACCACAGGGTATTCAACTAAAACAGGATCAGGCTGTTCATCCTTAAGCGCAGTATCCGTGTTACAACCGCTAACAAGAAGAAACGCCATTAATGCTTGATAAATAGAAGCTTTATAGCCTAAAACTTTATTGTCAAAAGTTTTACGGCCTAATCCCTTTAAGCCGAAAAATGGCTTCATTTATTACCCTTAATATATAATTGTTATTATTGTTATCGTTACATAGTTAAAATGTAATAACTCTTGACATTATTGCCGCCTAGTCTCAGTGTTTCAATACTTTTTAATAAAAATTATTTTGCCAAGTAAAAAATAAAGTTAACAAAAATAAAAACAACAAGCTTTATGATTCCCGAAATACTTATCATTGTCTGCGTTTTTATAACTCTGCCGCTTAAGGCGTTTGTTGGCTGAAATAACGACAAGGAGACAGTATGAAGAGGCAACTTTGTACGGTGAAAAGTCAACGATTTTCAAATAAATTCAATGTGCTAAGAACGCAATTAACACTGAATAAAACCCGAGCCTTTTTGCATAAATTAACACTAGGTTCAATAATTGTTTTTGCTCCTTTGTCTCATGCTGGGACGTTAGAGCAAGCTAAGCAATTACATGATCGTATCGCCGGTGTTCCCGCATCTGAACAAACTCTCAATGATATAGCGCAATTACTCGGCGATAGTAAACCGATAGAAGCGGCTTATTTAGCAATGGAAACCCCAGCTTTTTATTCCACGACCTTAAAATTGTTCGCCACCCCCTGGACTAATATCGATCAAGACAGTTTTGCACCACTAAATGATTACAGTGCAACTGTAATTGGTGCGGTACGAGATGACGTTGATTTCAGGCAGGTACTGCAAGCCGATATGGTGTATGTGGGGAAGAACAGCCTTAATTTACCAGCCTATAGCACCAGTAATAACCAACATTACCAATCATTAGAAGATCAGTTTATTGATTTAAAAGATGGCTTGGAGCGAACCAGTCAGTCTAGCTTAAATGGTTTGCCAAGTGATGCTACAGCAGGCGTTCTAACCAGTAGAGCGGCTGCCAAAGCATTCTTTTATTTAGGTACAAACAGAGCCATGGTGCGTTTTACCTTAATGAATCATTTGTGCACTGATTTAGAGCCCCTAAAAGATAATACCCGTTCACCTGATAGAATTCGCCAAGATGTTAGCCGCAGCCCTGGTGGCGATAGTCGCTTATTTATCAATAACTGTTTAGGTTGCCACAGTGGCATGGATCCATTAGCTCAAGCGTTTGCATTTTATCAATATGATTTTAACCTTGAAGCCGATCCGGTTGGTGATAATGGGGCTATTGCTTACAACCAAAGTGGCCAAGTTGACCCCGATACAGGCACCAGAGTGCAAGGTAAATACCATATTAACTCGACCAGTTTCCCTTACGGTTATGTCACTGAAGATGATGAATGGCATAACTATTGGCGTGAGGGGGTTAACCAAAAGCTTGGCTGGGATGAAACCCTTGAAGGTAAAGGCTTTGGTGCTAAGTCATTAGGTGAGGAGTTTGCTAATAGCCAAGCTTTCGCTCAGTGCCAAGTAAAGAAAGTATTTAAAACCGTGTGCTTACGAGATGCAGAGTCCAATGAGGATATTAACCAAATTGCGGCGACCACTGAGTCTTTTCAACAAAACTCATATCAACTTAAGCGTGTATTCGCTGAAGTTGGCAACTACTGCATGGGAGAGTAACGGTGAAATTATCTCAAAAAACCTTATCTAGCCTCTCGGTGCTGAGTTTATGTTTAACCCTCACGGCATGTGGCGGCGGTGACGTAGAAAGTAATCCGCCTCAGCAGCAAGAACCAGACTCTGGCGTGTATACCGGTCCTGCACCTGCCACTGAAGACATTCAAAAATATAAAGTCTCATTGTGGGACAATATCTCAACTCAAAATCGCTGTGGAGCCTGTCATACTGAAGGTAATCAAGCGCCATATTTTGCCAGTCGAGAAGACGTTAACGACGCGTATGCTGCGACTAATCCGCTGGTTGATTTAACTGATCCAGCTTCATCTCGGTTAGTTGAAAAAGTGGCTGGTGGCCATAATTGTTGGTTAGACAGTGATAGTGCCTGTGGTGAAACCATGACCTCGTGGATCAAATTGTGGTCAGATGAACGGGTCAGTAGCGCCAATACGATTGAGTTAACTGCGCCAGTCATTCGAGAGCCAGGTTCAAGCAAAAGTTTCCCAGATGACAGTGCGCTATTTAGCCAACATGTTTACCCCATTGTTAGTCAGTACTGTGTTGATTGTCATAACGAAGGAGCGACTTTTGCTCAGTCACCTTTCTTTGCAAGTAACGATATAGCTCAAGCTTACGAGTCGGCTAAAAATGTCATCAACATCGATGAGCCATCTCAGTCTAGATTAGTGGTTCGTTTAGGCAGTGAGTTTCATAACTGTTGGACAAATTGCCAAGAAAATAGCAATGAAATGCTTGCGGCTGTTACAGCGATGAGTGATGCAATTGCTGTCGATGAAATTTCACCAGAAATGGTGGTGTCTAAATCACTACGCTTAACGGATGGTATTACCGCTTCAAGTGGTGGTCGATTTGAAACGGATGTCATTGCCTTATACCAGTTCAAAACTGGCGAGGGTTCTACTGCATACGATACCTCTGGTATCGCGCCAGAAGCGAATTTATCGCTGACGGGTGATGTTGAATGGCTCGGCAGTTGGGGCTTATCTTTTACTAATGGTAAAGCGCAGGCTAGTACCGCCAACAGTAAGAAACTCCATGATTTAATCACCTCAACTGGTGAGTTTTCAGTTGAAGCTTGGGTCACACCAAATAATGTCACCCAAGAAGGGCCTGCAAGAATCGTCACTTATTCAGCAGGTGATGATGCACGTAACTTCACATTAGGCCAGAGCCAGTATAACTATGACTTTATGCTGCGCACTGAAGCTTCAAGCACCAATGGCGAACCAGCCTTAAGTACGCCAGATGCCGATGAAGTGTTACAAGCGACACTGCAGCATGTGGTATTAACTTATAACGCTACAGAAGGGCGAAAAATTTACGTCAATGGTAACTTAATTGAAGTGGCTGATGAAGATATTGCGCCGTTGGCATCTTGGGATGACAGCTTTGCGTTGATTTTAGGACGAGAGGCTTCAAACCAACATATCTGGCAGGGTGATATTCGTTTGTTGGCGATTTATAACCGCGTACTAGAGCAAGAACAAATCAGCCAAAACTATGATGTTGGTGTAGGTGAGAAATTCTTCTTGCTCTTCTCGGTAAGTCATTTAATTGATTTACCCAATACCTATGTGATGTTTGAAGTCAGCCAATTTGATAATTACAGCTATTTATTTACTGGTGCTTCATTGGTGAATATCGATGGGACGCCAGTGGCTGAAGCATTTGATATGCGTTCAGTTCGTATCGGGATTAATGGTAAAGAAAGTGCCCAAGGACAAGCTTATTCTAACGTAGATTTAGCCATTGAAAGCGGTCAGGCGTTAGCTGAACCTATGTCGCTGTCGGCATTAGGCACTATTATTGGTCTCGAAAAAGGTGCCAGTCAGGATGAGTTTTTCCTTACTTTTGAACAAATCGGTGAACATGAAAATGTGGTTGTGCCTGGGGTGATAATCACACCTGATGAGTTACCAGCAAGTACCGAAACCGCGCAAATAGGCTTAAGAAACTTTGCTGAAATTAATCACTCAATGAGTGAGTTAACTGGTGTACCTCAGCAAACAACCAAAGTGTTTGACACCTATGCGCTAGTAAAAAGCCAACTGCCGAGTGTCGAAAATATCGATACCTTTATTTCTGCACAGCAAATGGGGGTGACGCAACTGGCAATTGCCTATTGTGATGTCGCGATTGATGACGATAGCTTACGCAGCGCTTGGTTCCCTGATATTGACTTCACGCAAGAGCCAAACGTGGCATTAAGCAGCGCAGAAAGACCTAACTTGCTCAACCCGTTAATTGGTCAACTTATGCCGCTGAATTTATCGAGTCAGCCTGATGCTAACTTGGTTTATAGCGAGCTGGATTCATTAGTCAGTAATTTGTCTGTGTGTGGCACAAACTGTAATGCAGAGCGAACCCAAACTATTGCTAAAGCATCATGTGCAGCAGTGTTGGCAAGTGCTGTGATGTTGATTCAATAGGAGCGTAATGATGATAAAAATACCCACACAGATTACGACATTTCCAATATTGAATAACGACAATCAAGCGGCGGCAAAAAAGAGTTTAAAAGGACTTCAACATGACTAAACGTACTCATCTTCACCCTGACAGTCCTTTATTGTTTTCCGATCATCGTAAACCCATGACTCGCCGTGAGTTTATCTCAACGGGCCTGGCAAAAGGTGGCCAAGCGGTCGCGGGTTTATCATTAATGAGCATGTTTGCTAACCCAAACCAAGCCAATGCTGCGTTGTCTTCTGACCTAGAAGCATTGCGAGACTCATGCGGTATTAGCGTACAAGGGGCGGGTAAAATTCCGTTTATCAGTTTCGATTTAGCGGGCGGCGCCAATATTGCTGGCTCAAATGTGCTGGTTGGTGGCGCAGGTGGTCAGCAAGATTTCTTGTCGACAGCAGGCTATAACAAGCTGGGTTTGCCCGGTGATATGGCGCCATCGATTGCAAACCCTGATGTTGGTATGTCTGATTTTATTAATACTGATTTAGGGCTCGCGTTCCACTCTGATTCAGCGTTTTTACGTGGCATATTGGAAAAGGTTTCAGCCGATACAGCATCACGGATTAATGGTGCGGTGATCCCTTGTCGTTCTGATAACGATACGGGTAATAACCCACATAATCCTATGTATGCTATTGCGGCGGCTGGTGCTAACGGCTCGCTGATGCCACTCATTGGCTCGCGCAGCACTGACTCTGGTGGCAACTCAATGGCAGCGGCTAATTTTGTCGATTTGAGCATGCGCCCAACTAAAATCGATCGACCGTCTGATGTGACAGGGCTTGTGGATGTGGGTGATTTGTTTAACTTGTTATCTCAGCGCGATGCCGTAACGGTAATGGAAAGCATCCAGCGCATTAGCGCCCAGAAAATGGCTTCGGTGAACACTCAAGTGACTCGTGATGATGTGATTAAAGACTTAGTCAATTGTGGCTATGTGAAAAGTGCTGATTTAGCCGATCGTTTTGGTGATCCTTCGACGCTTAACCCTGTGTTAGATCCTGACATTGTGGGCCCAAGCGGTATCTTTACCATTAATGAATTTGATTCAGAATCAGAGTTCCAAAAAACCGCTTCGATTATGAAGCTGGTGGTTAATGGATTCTCTGGTGCTGGCACTGTCACTATGGGGGGGTTTGACTATCACACTGGTGAGCGTGGTACTGGTGAGTTACGAGATTTACGCGCAGGGCGTTGTATGGGCGCATGTTTGGAATATGCCGCTCGTCGCAATCAACCTTTGATGATGTATGTATTCAGTGATGGCTCTGTTGCCAGTAATGGCCGCATTGATGACTCAATGGAAGGACGAGGCAAGGGCGAATGGACGGGAGATAACTCGTCAACAGGTGCATCTTTTTTCTTGGTGTATAACCCAGCGGGTAAGCCACAATTAATGGGCTCAAGTGCCGATCAAATGGCGCAAAACCAACAAATCGGCTTTATGCGCTCTGATGCCTCAGTGGATACCGCATCA
Organism: Shewanella sp. 10N.286.52.E4; assembly: GCF_041468785.1. Classification (NCBI taxonomy): domain Bacteria; kingdom Pseudomonadati; phylum Pseudomonadota; class Gammaproteobacteria; order Alteromonadales; family Shewanellaceae; genus Shewanella; species Shewanella sp. 10N.286.52.E4. The sequence continues at coordinate 392 of NZ_JBFRJJ010000009.1, read as the reverse complement.
GCCCCATCGGCAAATAACGTGAACTTGCTAGTGGATACGGTGTTGCTTAACTACATGGCGTTACATGGTGAACAAGGCCAGTTCAATATGGTGGCACCAAGACAAGGTTTGGGCAACAGTGCGATGTTAGATTCGCTAACAGCGTTTCAACCGATAGTTTGATTAAAATATAAGTTTATTTTGCTGGTTAAATTGAAAGGCTCAGAGATTTTCTCTGAGCTTTTTTGTTTTTATATTTGTTTTTAACTTTGTTTTTAAATTTAACTAAAATCAGAATCAAAGTCGTGGCGCTTCGCCCACACCCGACGAAAGGGAAACAACAGCATTTCCCTTCTCGACATCCCTTGCCGCTCCGACGAAGTGTTGTTCCTCATGCTACAGAGCTAATTTAC
>NZ_JBFRJJ010000008.1:0-13553 GCF_041468785.1 Shewanella sp. 10N.286.52.E4 | reverse complement strand
ACGTCCTGTCAGGCTTACGCCATTTTCTTCAACACATTTCAGCAATTTCAATGGGGAACATCAAGCCTGCAACTTCGGTTGTAGTTCCAAATTTTTTTGAAGTTAATTTTATTTGTTTTTTAATGCTTTTGATCTCCTTTGAATATTCAATTCGAATTGAGGTAAGTAAGAAAATCGCGTGAGTCCAGACAGGGATGTCTGGCTAGCTTTCGAGGGGAAGGGACGCCCCATCGGAAGCGTTAGCGATTTTTGCAGCTTAGTGAGGCAGGTTCAAAATATAGGCTAAAGCTGGATGATTCTCCGTTGGAAATTTTGCTTTTTAAATTTCGCCGGAGCGGCGAGGGTGATGCAAGAGGGAGTTGCCGTCCACTCCCTTTTGCTCTGGTGTGGGCGAAGCGCCACGATGTTGAACTTAACCCAAACGAAGTTTGGAAATTAAGCAATCAAATATGGATACTCGTTTATTTAATATAACTTTGATAGAGTGCTTATTAATCAATAGCTTTGCTTTAGTAAGCTATAAATGTTTAGTTCAATAAATGTGTACAATACAAATGTTAGTAATACAAGGAAGTGTATGAAGTTAATCGACTATTCTCAATATTCAATTGATGAGCTATTAGACGTAAAAAGGAGCATTGACCCTAATAGTGAAAATTTTGAGTCTTTGCTGAATGAGTTATCTAGCAGAAAGGAAGAAGTTGCAGCTCATCAAGTTAAAGCAAAACAGAAAGAGCTTAATATTGCTGAAAATAGAGTGCTAATCATTGGCTACCTTCAAGTGATAGCTGCACTTGCAATTACAATAACCTATTTTTTGTCAGTATTTGATGGTACTGCATCCCTATTAAGTACTATGGTTACGGTAGTCTTAGTCGTTCTAAATATTGTGGCTGGTATAACTGCAATCAGAGAAAAGTATAAGTACTATTGGCTTTCAATTCTCAATCAAGCTCTACAAATTCCCAATATTGCAATTGGAACCATTTCTGCTAAATACTCAGGCCTTGGCGGAGCATATGTTTCAATCCATTTAGCACCTCAGGTTTCCCTTGGTGTTGATGCATCATTCAGTCCAGGCTTCGCTCTTTATCAATATACAGCCTCAATGCAATCACAATTCATATCTATAGATATACTGGCAATTATCTTTCTAGGTGCATTGATAACCGTCAGTGAAGGCAAAAGTACTGCTGACACACATGAGCCTCCTGCCGCACAGTAGCCGAGGCTAACTGATTTGACCGCTGCAGCATTCAAATTCAAATCAAGTAAGATTTGTCCCTACAAATAAGTAGGGGCAGAAAAACTAAGCAAATGCCATTAATCCACCACTTATCTAATCCTGTTGTAGTCCCTCTGATACATGTAACGTCTGTTGATTATCAATAATAATCGCTTCGTATTCTGGTAGTTGGTTAATCAGCGCCATGCCTTCTTGTAAGCCTTTTACAAACACGGCTGTTGATAGGGCATCAACGTAAGTTGAGTTTTTACCAATGATGGATACGCTGACCACTTTTCTGGCTGAGTCGCCGGTTTTAGGATTAATGATGTGATGGTAGCGCACGCCATCTTCGATGAAGTAGCGCTCGTAATCACCTGATGTTGAAATTGACTCGTTAGCCAGTGGTAATTGCACCGCTGTTTTTTCAGCGGCTCTAGGGTGCTTAATACCGACAAACCATGGGCGGCCGCGTCTGTCACCGAGCAGTCCAGTATCACCACCTGCGCTGACTAAGGCATGCTTAATACCTGCAGCTTGTAAAATGGCTAAGCATTGCTTAACGGCATGTCCTTTAGCTATTCCGCCTAAATCAATCCGTACATCTTGGTTTTTAAAACGAACACTAGATTGTGATTTGTCTAAGGTTACTGCGCGGTAATCTATAGCTTCGAGGGCTTGGTTTATCTCGGGTTTCGCTGGCTTTTGTCCTTGGCGGTAATCGTATTGATAACCAATTGAGGCGTAAGTGATATCAAATGTGCCGTTTGTCAGCTCAGCAATCTTGTGTGAATCAAGCAGCAAATCAAACAGTTCTTGATTAATCACAACGGCCTCTTTCCCTGCCAGTTGGTTGATTTTGCTTAATTCGCTGTCTGCTTTATAAGGACTCATTAATCGGTCGATGCGATGCATTTCTTGTTCGACGGCGATGATGAGGTTATCTGCAGTTTGTTGTTGAGTTAAATCTGTATTCTTATCTGCTTCTGAAAGCCAAAATTCAACATGAGCTTGGGTCCCCATGACTTCAAAGCTCTTTTGATGCCACTGCGCAGTGACTTGAGTGGATAAGATTAGGCCAACAAAACACAGTGAGATTAATGAGAAAGGCTTAAACATGGGTAATGACTTATTGTTGAATTATTTTTATAGCCAATAGGGTACTGAGTTATGGGTTATTAATCTAGATTGATTTATGCCAAATAACAGCCAATAAAAAACGCACTCGATTGAGTGCGTTTTTTTGATGTCGGCGCTAAGTCGAAGACCTAACTCAAAGCTCTAAGTCAGAGACCTTAAATCAGCGACTAATTCAAATAAATGATTAGTGACGGAACATCGCTGAGATAGACTCTTCGTTGCTTACACGACGAATCGCTTCGGCAAGTACTGCTGACATTGTCAGTTGAGTCACTTTCTCTACTTTTAACATTTCAGGGCTTAATGGCACAGTGTCAGTAACGATGACTTCATCAATCACTGATTCTGCGATGTTAGCCGCTGCATTGCCTGAGAACACTGGGTGAGTTGCGTAAGCAAAAACACGGTTTGCGCCATGTTCTTTTAATGCTTCAGCAGCTTTACAAAGTGTGCCGCCAGTATCGATCATGTCATCTACGATGATACAGTCGCGACCTTGTACGTCACCAATGATATGCATTACCTGAGCAACGTTCGCTTGTGGGCGACGCTTATCGATAATTGCTAAGTCAGAATCATCAAGTAGTTTAGCTACAGCGCGAGCACGTACTACACCACCAATGTCTGGAGAAACCACAACTGGGTTATCAAGTTCTTTACCTAACATGTCTTCTAGCAGTACTGGGCTACCGAACACGTTATCAACTGGCACATCAAAGAAACCTTGAATTTGCTCAGCGTGTAAATCACAAGTTAGTACGCGGTCAACACCAACACTTGAAAGGAAGTCAGCAACAACTTTCGCAGTAATTGGCACACGAGCACTACGTACACGACGGTCTTGACGAGCATAACCGAAGTAAGGAATAACGGCAGTGATACGGCCTGCAGATGCACGACGTAAAGCGTCAACCATGACGATAAGTTCCATCAGGTTGTCGTTAGTCGGCGCACAAGTAGACTGGATGATGAATACATCAGCACCACGTACGTTTTCATTGATTTGAACACTGATTTCACCGTCGCTGAAACGGCCTACTACTGCATCGCCAAGTTTGCAAAATAAACGGTCGGCTATTTTTTTGGCTAGTTTAGGGGTAGCGTTACCAGCAAAGAGCTTGATATCGGGCACTTTATGAACCTCAGGTGTTGGCTTTAATGTTAGTGGCTAAAAATGTAGATAAAGTACTGTGAACTGAACAGTTGGTTTTACCGTATTACACCTTTAGAAATATTTTAGCTTTGGCTTAATCGAGTCAATAAAGGTGACTGATTCAAGCCTTTAGCAACAAAACCATGCATAGTTGTTGGCAGTTTTGCCAGTGCATCTAATGCGGTTTGCTGCTGTTCGAACTCACCGAAGACGCATGCGCCAGTTCCGGTCATTCTTGACGGCGCATATTCTACCAGCCAGCTTAATGCATTGGCAACTTGAGGGTGCTTTTCTGCGACCAACTTCTGACAATCATTTGTCCAATTCTTATGCATTAATGTATCTATTGCTAATTTAGGCGTGTTACGAGGAAGCAATGGATCTTGGAAAATTGCCTGAGTCGATACATGTACATCTGGCACGATAACTAAATAGTATAGCTCTTGTGGTTCAACGTTGATGAGTCGTTCACCGACACCTTCGGCAAAAGCAGAAAAACCATTAATAAAAACAGGGACATCCGCACCAAGTTTGAGGCCGATTTCAGCCAAGGTTTGTTGCGGTAAATTCAATTTCCACAGCCGATTTAAGGCAATTAATGTGGTTGCTGCGTCAGAAGAACCGCCACCTAATCCCCCCCCCATAGGTAAATTTTTACGTAACCAAATTTCTGCGCCGCCTTGATAATTGCAATATTCTTGTAATGATTTTGCGGCCTTTAGAATTAAGTTATCTTTTTCTGCGACAACTTTAGATAATTCTGAATGTAAGGTTAATGTTTTATTTTCTGTGGGCAAAAAGTCCAGGTAATCACATTGGTCAATAAACTGAAATAACGTCTGTAGCTCATGATATCCATCACTGCGCTGGGCTGTAATGTGCAAAAACAAGTTTAACTTTGCTGGTGCTGGCCAGTTTGCTGAAATAGAGGCTGAAGTTTCATGAGTATTCAATGTCGCGGTGGTCATATAACGCTTCTTTATTAAAGGGCTTATTAGGTAACTTTATTAGCTTAACGGATTTAACTGAACTGATTTAACTTAACTTAACTAATTTATCGTAGTGACGGTAAATTAACGGTTTTCAAGCATTGGGGCTAAAGCTTGCCATTGATTAATTTGGATCTTGATTTGTACATCAGCTCGATTAATCTGTAACAGTCTTGGCACATTAGCGCCGCTTTGCTGCTGATAACTCATAAACTTGACTTGCCAATCTCCACTGATGTCTTTACTGGTAAAGGCTTTAATGCTGCCATCAGGGTGATATGCTTCAATTTGGTCGTCACTGGTGACTTGACCTGTAATCCAAAGTGGCAATTTATTCAATGGGATCTGCATGCCGCTAACACGTGAGATTAGCTGCTGTGGATCTCTGTCTGTATAGGTTTTGCCTTGTACATCGATACTGGCGAGGCCTTGTTTTGAGCTTAGCGACAGTACCGTTGTGCCAATCACAGTAGTGAGTGTTAACTCATCATGAGGCTGATTAAAGCTATGGTCATGAAACCAGAATAGATTAGTACTGAATTTGTCGGCGTCAGAACGAAAAGCAAGCTTACCTTGTAACTCCCAAGCTTTAGTTTCACTAGCTTGGTTAACATCAATATTGGTGAGTTTATGGGGAGGCTTAACCGAACAAGCGGTAAGAAAAAGACAACAAACTAACATCATGCGTTGCAGGGAAAATGTTAAATATCGCAAAAGAATTCGCTACCTATATATAGTGATGCTTTATTCTACTGACCTAAAGCACGATTGTAAAAATCCATTTAGATATTTGGGTTTTTATTAACCTATAGAAGTAAATATAGTAAGAAAGCTTTGCTTGTTAGGCGTTTATAGGCATCATAATGTTTAATAGAATTGGTCAACTTTCCTATATTTTTGTTAACAAGATAGAATAATTAGAAAAAATATAGACAATTATTCGGTTTTGTTAAGCCAATTGTGTTTTTAGTTTTATCAATTAAGTAGAATAGCCTAATTAATGATCCCGCGAAGAACTTAAAACGAGTCAAATGAGCCTAGTAGCAATCGGAATAAATCATAAAACCGCCACAGTCGACCTTCGCGAGAAAGTCGCTTTTTCACCAGATAAAATTCATGACGCCATGAAGAGTCTGGCGAGCCGCACTAGTTCTGGCGAAGCCGTTATCGTGTCGACCTGTAATCGCACCGAACTCTATTGTAATAATGGCTCTAAAGCAGACATTATTGAGTGGCTTGAGGATTATCATGACTTAACTCACGAAGAGTTGTTGCCATGTATCTATAGCTATGAAAATCAAGAGTGCGTTAAGCATTTGATGCGCGTATCTTCGGGTCTTGATTCATTAGTGCTAGGTGAACCGCAAATTTTAGGGCAAGTGAAGCAAGCCTTCGTTAAAGCCAAAGAAGCGGGTACTACGGCAGTAACGATTGATCGCCTATTTCAAAATACTTTCTCTGTCGCCAAAAAAGTTCGCACCGAAACTGAAATCGGCGCCGCTGCTGTTTCAGTCGCATTTGCAGCTGTTAGCATGGCGAAACATATTTTCTCCTCACTGAGTACCACCAATGTGTTGCTAATTGGTGCGGGTGAAACCATTGAACTGGTTGCTAAGCATTTAAAAGACAATGACGTCGCCGGTATTGTGGTTGCTAACCGAACGGTTGAGCGTGCACAAGCCATGTGTGAAGAGTTCAATGCCACAGCAATTACCTTACAAGAAATACCAGACTATCTACCTAAAGCCGATATCGTGATATCCTCTACCGCCAGTCCATTACCGATATTAGGTAAAGGTATGGTTGAAAAGGCGCTGAAACAACGTCGTCATCAACCTATGTTATTAGTTGATATTGCCGTTCCACGAGATATTGAAGCAGAAGTTGGCGAATTAGACGATGCTTTCCTTTATACTGTGGACGATTTGCACAGCATCATTGAACAGAACATGGCTTCGCGTAAAGAAGCCGCCGAGCAGGCAGAGATAATTGCCGATGAACAAGCCCATGTATTTATGGAGTGGGTGAGATCGTTAGAGTCTGTAGATAGTATTCGAGAATACCGTAGCCAAAGTTTGGCAATTAAAGACGAATTAGTAGAACGCGCCTTGAACAAATTGACTCAAGGTGGTGACAATGAGCAAGTGATTTTAGAGTTAGCTAATCGCCTCACAAATCGCTTAATCCATGCACCGACACAAGCGTTAACGTCTGCTAGTCGTCAAGGGGACTTGAATACCTTAGGCCAATTACGCGTCACGCTTGGTTTAGATAAAAATTAAGGTAACAGAGTTAAATGAAAGAGTCGGTTATTCGCAAGCTGGAAGGCTTGCTTGAACGTAATGAAGAAGTGTTAGCATTACTAAGTGATGCGAGTGTAATTGCGGATCAAGACCGCTTTCGTGCCTTATCAAAAGAATTTTCTCAATTAGAAGACATCGTTAAAAGCTTCACTTCATTTCAAGAGGCTCAAGGTAACCTTGAGTCTGCAAACGAAATGTTAGCTGAAGATGACGCTGAAATGCGCGAAATGGCGCAAGAAGAAATCAAAGAAGCAAAGTCTGAAATTGCCCGTCTTGAAGACGAATTGCAAATTTTGCTCCTACCTAAAGATCCTAATGACGATCGTAACGCCTTTATTGAAATCCGCGCAGGTGCGGGTGGTGATGAAGCGGCAATTTTTGCTGGTGACTTATTCCGTATGTATTCACGTTACTGTGAATCAAACAAGTGGCAGCTTGAAATCATGAACGCTAACGAAGGCGAACATGGTGGCTTTAAAGAATTGATCGTTCAAGTTTCTGGTGAAGGTGTTTACGGTAAGCTTAAGTTTGAATCTGGCGGACATCGTGTTCAACGTGTACCAGAAACAGAATCACAAGGCCGTGTACATACTTCTGCTGTTACTGTGGTTGTATTGCCAGAAGTACCAGAAGCGGAACAAATTTCGATTAACCCAGCTGACTTAAAAGTCGATACTTTCCGCGCATCAGGTGCGGGTGGTCAGCACGTCAACAAAACCGATTCAGCAATCCGTATTACTCACGTACCATCAGGTATTGTGGTGGAATGTCAGGATCAACGTTCGCAACATAAAAACCGTGCACAAGCAATGAGTGTGCTTTCGGCACGTTTGCAAGCGGTTGAAGATGAAAAGCGTCGTAGTGAAGAAGAATCAACTCGTCGTAACTTGGTTGCCAGTGGCGATCGCTCTGAGCGTATTCGTACTTATAACTTCCCACAGGGTCGTATGAGTGAGCATCGTATCAACTTAACCTTATATCGCTTAAATGAAATCATGGAAGGCGACTTAAACGTTATCATTGAGCCATTGATGCAAGAAGAACAAGCCGATTTGCTTGCAGCATTAGCTGACGATTAATTTCAAAGACTTATTTTAATAGCAAGTTTTAATAGCTAGTTTCAATAGCTAGCTTCAATAGTTATTAAAATGACTAAGGAACGACGTTGCCACAATCTTCTTTTTCTACCATTGCGGAATCTTTGCAGTGGGCGTATAGCCAATTAGTCGACTCATCCGAGTCGGCTAACATCGATGCAGAAGCCTTGCTTCTGCATTGTCTTAATAAACCCCGTAGTTACCTTTATACTTGGCCTGAAAAAGTGCTTACAGCCGATCAGTTTCATGCTTATAAAGCCATGATTGAAAAGCGTAACCAGGGAACACCTGTTGCTCATATTATTGGTGAACGTGAGTTTTGGTCGCTGCCATTTATTGTTAATGCTACTACGCTTATTCCGCGTCCTGATACGGAAATTTTAGTGGAAACTGCTCTAAATTTGCCTTTGGAGAAAGATGCTAAAGTATTGGATTTAGGCACAGGAACAGGGGCAATTGCACTTTCGCTGGCGTCAGAACGACCACAATGGCATATGACTGCAATCGATAAAGTCGACGATGCGGTTGAACTGGCTAAAGCCAATCGTGAAAACCTCAATTTGCCCCAGGTAAACATCTTGCAATCAGATTGGTTTAGCGCAGTTGCCCATCAAGATTTTAATTTGATTGTTTCTAATCCGCCTTATATTGACGAAACCGATGTTCACCTTGATTTAGGTGACGTACGTTTTGAGCCATCAAGTGCGTTAACTGCAGCTGAACAAGGCTATGCCGATTTATTCCATATTGCCGAGCATGCAACAGCCTATCTATCTGAAGGCGGTTATTTATTACTAGAGCATGGTTTTGAGCAAGCGTTAGTGGTCAGAAAAAAGTTAATTGATCTTGGCTATGACAATGTGGCGACAGTGCGAGATTTTGGTAGTAATGACCGCTGCACATTAGGGCAATGGCAAGGTTAATTAAGCTTTTGAACCTAAGGTCATCTTTAATAAAGTCGATGGCTGACTAGGCTATAAAAAGGCGGTTTTGCCTAACGTTGCTATCCGGTTGCTTGATGAAGTAAACTAGCGTCCATTTTATCTGTAGCTCAAAGAGAAAAACAATAATGGAAACCTTTTACAGTCTATACCCTGCTGTTAAGCACACCCACTTAACCTTCATTTTATTAAGTGTGGTATTCTTTATTACTCGCTTTGTCCTGCATATGCGCCAATCTCCAGTGATGGACAAGAAGTTCATCAAAGTTGCACCGCATGTAATTGATACCTTCTTATTATTGTCAGGACTGACATTGTGCTTCATGATCAAGCAGTATCCTTTTGTGGATGCGTGGATGACAGAGAAGTTTCTTGCAGTACTTGCTTACATCGGTCTAGGTGTAATGGCATTAAAAGGTGACCGCAATAAATTCTTTAAAATCTTTGCCTTTTTAGGCGCTATTGGATGGCTCGTATTAGCTGCCAGGCTGGCTCATTTTAAACAAGTTGTATTAATGGGTTAATAGAGTTTCATGGCTAAACATCAAATGAATGATGCAGTGAAGATCCCCGACACTGCATTCGAAATTACGCAGCATTTAGGTTTTTCTCAAGAGAAAAAAGCATTATGGGCTTGGTATGAAATTGCCGGTTCAGTAATGAGCTTACATGTTGAAGATCCGCAACAACGTTTTGAAGGTTTACTGCGTTGGTTTTATACCGACTTAGGCTTTTGTGCGCGTGAAGATTACTTCAGTGTTGAAGCTGCCGATTTAGGCAGTTGTATTATGAGCCGTCAAGGCAATAGTACAACACTGGCAACGGTCATGATCTTATTGGCTAAGCAGCTTGATATCACCTTAGATGCAGTGCTGCTTCCCGGTCAAACAGTGGTCCGTTCAAGAATTAATGACAATATCGTGTATATCGATCCGTTAACGGGTCTTGAGCTAAGTCGTCACCAATTGCATCTGTTAGTGCGCGGTGAACTTGGTAATTCGGCAATGCTAAAGCCAAAGTACCTTAAAACGGCGTCGCTTAAGCGATTAATCACCCGCATGCTGCATGAGCTAAAAGCAGGCTGTATTGTCACTCATCAATTTGAGCAGGCAATGGAGTGCTGTAACTTACTCCTGCAATGGCATCCTGATGACGTTAATTTAAATCGCGAACGTGCTTTTATTGCTCAGCAATTGGGGTGTATTAAAGTGGCGATTTCTGATTTACAGCACTTTATTGATAGCAGTCCACACGATCCCGTGACTGAAATCGTTAAAATGCAATTAAAAGAACTCAGCGACCAACCGCAAACTTACCATTAGATTTTGTTTGGTAAAGTGTGAATTCAGGCTCATTTATTGAGCCTGAATTTTTTATAATAACCACCCAGAAAATCAATAACGATTCATCAATAAAACCTAAGTAGAAAGACCTAAGCAGTAAAACTTAAGCAGTAAAACTTAAGCAGTAGAACTGAGTTAGTAACGTTAAGTTAGTAACGTTAAACCATAAAAAATAGCTGTTAAAATTAACCGTTATGAGTTGATAAGCTAAAAAATAATAAACAAAAATAAGTGCTAAAAAGCACAACAATAAAAATAATTCACTATGAAATGCATTTGCAAGGGAGATTGTTCATGACTGCCACTCCGATGGTCACTAATGATGCTACGGCATTGGGCTTATTAGCCGTTATTCTAGGCTTCGTTTTCTACACCAGTTCTTCTTCACATCCATTTTGGCAAAAGTTTTATAAGTTCATTCCAGCCTTATTATTGTGTTACTTCTTACCATCGTTATTAAATACTTTTGGGATTGTCGACGGCGATACTTCAAAACTGTATTACGTTGCCTCACGCTACTTATTACCCGCTTGTTTAGTGCTGCTGATTTTAAGTGTCGATTTAAAAGCGATTTTAAGTCTTGGCCCCAAAGCGATTGTGATGTTTTTAACTGGCACCGTGGGCATTGTGATTGGCGGCCCCATTGCCTTACTGATTATTTCAGCGATTAACCCAGATGTATTGGGTGGTAATGGCCCTGATGCGGTATGGCGCGGCATGACAACCCTTGCTGGCAGTTGGATTGGCGGCGGCGCTAACCAAGCATCAATGAAAGAGATTTATGAAGCAGGCGGCAATATCTTCTCTGTGATGGTCACGGTTGATGTGATTGTGGCTAATATCTGGATGGCAGTGTTGTTACTTATGGCATCACGGGCAAAACAGATTGATGCTAAAACAGGGGCGGATACGACTGCACTTGAAGCGCTCAAGGAAAAAGTTGAAAAGTATCACGCTGAACATGCACGTATTCCGTCACTGCGTGATTTAATGTTAATTGTCGCTATTGGCTTTGGTGTCACAGGGTTAGCGCATTTTGCAGCTGACTTTTTAGGGCCATTTTTTGAAACTAACTACCCGTGGACACGAGATTACAGCTTAACCTCTAAGTTCTTCTGGTTAGTGGTACTAGTGACTTCAATTGGTCTTGCGTTATCATTTAGCCCTGTTAAACAGTTAGAAGCGGCCGGCGCATCAAAAGTCGCTTCGGCATTTTTATACATCCTTGTGGCGACCATTGGTTTGCACATGGATGTCTCAAAGCTCGCTGACGAGCAAAACCTTTGGTATTTTGCCATTGGTATGATTTGGATGGTTGTCCACGCCAGCTTTATGCTGATTGTCGCTAAACTGATAAAAGCGCCGCTGTTTTATATGGCGGTTGGCAGCCAAGCTAACGTTGGCGGCGCAGCGTCTGCGCCAGTGGTTGCTGCAGCATTCCACCCTGCATTAGCACCTGTTGGCGTGTTATTAGCGGTATTGGGTTATGCTGTAGGAACTTATATGGCGTGGTTATGTGGACAGTTACTGCAGATTATTGCTGTTTAGCCCCATTTTATGTCGCGTTAAACACTTAACGCGACGAGTATTGATAAAAGAGAACTGACTATGGAACAAAAAATCATTGGTTTGAACGAACTTGAAATTGCAAATGACAAACCGTTTGTTTTATTTGGCGGCATGAACGTGCTTGAGTCTCGTGATTTGGCCATGTCGATTGCAGAGCATTATGTTGAAGTGACACAAAAGCTAGGCATTCCGTATGTATTTAAAGCCTCTTTTGATAAAGCTAACCGTTCATCAGTTAACTCATACCGTGGTCCAGGTATGGAAGAAGGCTTGAAGATTTTTGAAGAAATCAAATCAACCTTTAATGTGCCTATCATTACCGACGTACATGAAATTCATCAGTGCCAACCAGTGGCAGATGTGGTTGATATCATCCAGCTGCCAGCATTTTTGGCCCGCCAAACCGACTTAGTGGTTGCTATGGCGGCAACGGGTTCAATCATTAACGTGAAAAAACCGCAGTTTTTAGCGCCACATGAAATGCGCCATATCATTAAAAAGTTTAATGAAGCGGGTAACGACAACATTATTCTTTGTGAACGTGGTTCAAGCTTTGGTTACAACAACTTAGTTGTTGATATGCTAGGTATGGATGAAATGAAGCAGTCTGGTTACCCAGTCATTTTTGATGCGACTCATGCGCTGCAACGTCCTGGTGGACGTACAGACAGTGCCGGTGGTCGCCGCGCTCAAGCAACCGAACTTGCACGTAGCGGTATGGCATTAGGTCTTGCGGGTTTGTTCATTGAAGCGCATCCAGATCCTGATAACGCGAAATGTGACGGCCCATGTGCATTGCCACTTAATCAGTTAGAAAACTACTTAACGCAGATGAAAGCGGTAGATGATTTGGTGAAATCATTTGAGCCGATTGATACCAGTAAGTAGATAAGAGATTCTTTTAAAAGCCCTGAACTTTATTGTTAAGTTCAGGGCTTTTTTGTGGGGTCAGTTTTAAATTTTATTACTTTAAGTTAATGGCTTTTATTATGAGTAATTGATGATTTATTAGTGTTTTAGTTTGAAATAAGATCAAGGTCGTGGTGCTTCGCCCACACCAGACCAAAAGGGGAAAAGCGCTTGTTCCCCTTTTGGATATCCCCCAGCGCCCCGACGAAAAATGCTGAAAAGCGCATAATTTTCGATGGGGATTGATCCAGCTTTTGACTTCGTTTGTAGACTGCTTCGATCTTATTCGAAAATGCTAACGCTTCCGATGGTGCATCCCTGCACCGCGAAAGCTAGCCTGACATCCTGTCAGGCTCACGCTATTTTCTTCAACGTCCTCAATTCAAATTGAGTCTTTTAAATGTAAGATCTACTAGCTTAGCTCTTTAAATTATCACGAATGCAGTTAAATCGAAGAGATAATAATCCCAGTGTAGATGCAGCAGCGAACTTCCAAAACATGGCGAAGTTTCACAGTGTGAAACGTTCTGAGCGAGAGGCATGGATGCCGAACTGGCCGTTTAACATGGATGTTATTTGTTTTGGCAGAGCTTACATGGACCTTTTGATTTATATAAAGAGTGCAGCGTCTCGCAGCTGTATTTGCACAAAAGGTCGCTCTTTCACATCCATGTGATCACGACATTCCGTTCATCCTGAACATCCCTGCGGCAGGCAATGGGTTAAATTGCAGTCATGGACTACTGAAATTGAGTCAATGAAAAATGAAGTATAAAGTTGGTGCTGGTAACGAGTTTATGCCCCAAAACTTGTCAGTAGCTTTAGTCAGCTAATGATTTCTAGATTTGAATCAAATATAAATCTAAATCAAGGTCGTGGCGCTT
>NZ_JBFRJJ010000007.1:112490-158194 GCF_041468785.1 Shewanella sp. 10N.286.52.E4 | reverse complement strand
ATAAAATAAAAATATAATTATATTGTTGTTTTTATTGGTTAATATTGTTTTTAGGTTTTGTTAGGTCTGAGGCGTTTTATGATGTGATCTAGCTCAACAAATCATTGGTTTTTATCTTTAAACTTAGTCTTGCTCAAATTAATTATATCGCTAGCTGAACTGCCAGGTTCGACTGCAACATATAAAATAATGATGATTAGGAGTGGGACAATGAAACAGGCTAAATACAAGATAGCAGCACTAAGTGTGCTAGTTTGTCTTGGCATTGTTGGCAATGCAACAGCTGCTGGTGGCAAGTATAATAGTTTGCCAGAAATGGGTAAGACAGCACAGAAAGTTATTTCAAATCCAAATGGAGATGAAGAATCAAAAGGCGTTAAAACGCTACAAGATTATATTGTTCAAGAACAAGAACTTTTTGATTATTTATTCCAGAACCATCCAGTATTTAAATACCATGAAGAAGGTAACTTAGTGGGTGATTACCACATTAGTGATCGTGGTGAAGAGTATTTAGATACAGGTAATAGCCCTAAATATAGCAAACGTGTGGGTCGTCCAAGCGCTGTCCAATATCGTTTAGGTGCTAAATCAATTCTTGATTACCCAAACAAGTTTGTTGGACCTGAAAAATGTGGTGAATGTCATGCTGTCCAATACGAAGCATGGAATCGTTCTCGTCACTCTAAAACAATTCGTTTCCCTGGTGAACATCCAGAAGTGGATAACGATTTGAACAAGACCATGTACAACACCAAAGATACCTCTATTTTGGCTGATGGTATTACGCCTGACATGATCTACGCAACTGTGGGTACACCACGTACTAAATACGGCTTCATTGATGCATGGTTAGTCCGTGGTACTTACCATATTCGTGACGGCTTATTGAGAGATGGCAGCGGTAAAATGGTCGCTGGTGGTAACCAATTCTCACGTGGTTGGGCTGAATGGTTAACACCTGAAATGGCTGCCAAAATTAACGCAGTTATCCCAGAATTTCCTGAAACTAACGATGGTAAAGCATTTGGTTTAAGTGGTTCTCACCAAGTGGGCATGAGCTCATACGGTGCGAAGTATGAAAAAGAAATGTTGTTCCAACCTGCAAGCTCTTACTGTGAAGTGTGTCATAGCTTCAAGTTCGACTTCGAAACTAAAGATGAATACTTAGCTGCTTTAGGTGACCCTAAAAAACTACAAGAACATACCATTTCTAAAGGTATTGCTTGTGAAGAATGTCACGGAGCAGGTGGTCATCTCGATGGTGGTAATGGCGGCGGAATGCCTTCGAATTGTGAACGTTGTCACCAACGTTTTAACTTCGTTGATGAGCTAGCTGATACAGAAGAAGGCCAAGATAAACTTGAGTATGCTTTTGGTGTGAAAATGAAGTCTGCATGTCCATCATGTGGTACTGAAGGTTCGCAAATGTTCGCTTCTATGCATTATGAAAAAGGCATGCGTTGTGCGACTTGTCATGATCCACATGAAGTTACAAGCAACGATTGGAAGTCTGGTTATACCAAACCGAAAATGAAGAAAGAGTGTTCTGACTGTCACGCAGCGCAAGCTGAAATCGCAGCAAACACTAAGACTCATAGCGACCAAAGCTGTACAAGTTGTCACATGCCTAACATGGGCAGTTGTGAAAACTTCACCGCAATGCAGTTCCCTGATCAAGCTGGTTTCGACGCGGTTCGTAAGTCGCACATGTGGAAGATTGAAATCGACCCAACTCAGAAGACATTGAACCCACCAGAAGGCAAACCTCGTGAATCTACTGTGAAAGGTTGGACTGTTGCGAAGAATGCTAATGGTAATAACTACTTAGATTTAATGTGGTCTTGTGCTCGTACTGCTATCTCTGATGATAATGTCGTTAATGGTAAAGGTTGTCACAGTCAGTTCCAATCAGAACTTGATCCAAGCCTACACTACGAAGATCAACAAGAGATCTACGG
Organism: Shewanella sp. 10N.286.52.E4; assembly: GCF_041468785.1. Lineage (NCBI taxonomy): Bacteria > Pseudomonadati > Pseudomonadota > Gammaproteobacteria > Alteromonadales > Shewanellaceae > Shewanella > Shewanella sp. 10N.286.52.E4. The sequence goes on along the minus strand of NZ_JBFRJJ010000007.1, from coordinate 156,233 downwards.
TGAAGTGATGAAGTTCCAAACGCCTATCAAAGAAACTTACGCTCAAGTTGTCGGCGCTCTTGACACTATCGACCAATTATTAGAAGTGACTAAGTTATCTGTTGAAGATAAATCACAAGTTCTTCTATTGGCTGATAAAGCACAAGATGCAGTGACGCTGCTTGAAAAAGATGGTTCTTGGGGTGTCCATGGTGCGCGTTATACCCATAAACGTATTGATGCAGCACTCACTTACGTGACTCAAGCTCAAGCCATTATTAATGGTAAAAAAATGTAAAACCCTAATGGCTACTCACGTATGTGAGTAGCCATTTTTTAATAACTCGGCGTCAGCCGATGCCGAGATATTTTGAGAGAAAACCATGAAAAAACTACTTAGCAAGATTTTGATTTCAGTATCGTTGTTCGTCGCAGTGCAAGCACAAGTGTTTGCTGGTGCGGGTGGGGATCTCATTCCAATTCCTATTAATGACATTCAGCTTAATCCGATTTCAATGCGTGAAGCTGAGTCGTTAGTGGGCAATGAAGATGTTTATTTTTTTGATGTAAACACATTGGAGTTATGGGCTGAAGGGTTTATCCCTGGTGCGGTGTACTTCAACGTGAAGAACTGGAAAAAGTTACTTCCAAAAAATAAGGATGCGGTGATGGTGTTCTACTGTGCTAACACTTTATGTACTTCAAGTGCGATGGCTGCACGAGAAACAGTAAAACTAGGTTACACAGGGGTTAGACATATGGCCGATGGAATTTACGGCTGGCGATTGTCAGGAAGAGTAACAGAATTACCTTAACCATTTTATTACCTATTTAAGACCTGATGATGTGTTGTCGCTGGGTCAATCTATTTTCCAAGAGAGAGTGCCAAATGAAATTATTAAAGAAAAGTACCTTAGCCATTGCAACGTGTATGACATTGGTTTTATCAGTAGGCAGTTTTGCTGCTCAAAATGTAGAAAGCGATGTTGAAAAACAGTCTTACAGCATGGGCGCTTCTATTGGTAATTACCTATCAAGCCAAATTTATAACCAAACAGAGCTTGGCGCTCAAATTAATGTTCAATTGGTGATTGATGGTGTGATTGATGCGCTTAAGAATGAACAAAAAATGTCTGATGAAGATGTGCTGACTTACTTAAACGATCGAAGTGAACTACTTAATTTATTGAGTAGCCAAAAAATGCAACAAATTGCCCTTGAAAGTAAAAAAGCCAGTGATGCTTTCTTAGTTGAAAACAAAGCGAAAGATGGCGTTAAGGTGACGGGTTCTGGCTTGCAGTATGAAGTGATAAAAATGGGTGAAGGCAAAAAACCTAACCCTGAAGATGTGGTAACGGTGAAGTACAAAGGCACATTAGTTGATGGGACTGTATTTGATGAAACGACAGATCCAGTTCGTTTTGCATTACTGACAGCCATTGCTGGTTGGGAAGAGGGTTTACGCTTGATGCCTGAAGGCTCAACCTTTCGTTTTGCCATTCCATCTGAGCTAGCGTATGGCAAAGACGGTGCTGGTGATATTCCTGGTGATACCGCATTAATTTTTGAAGTGGAATTAGTTAAATCTGAAGCGCCGAGTGAAAACGCAAAAGGTATGGGCCTAACAGGTATGGGCATGAACGGCATGATGGGCTCTCACTAAGCTTTTACTAACAACAAGTTGTCATTGAACGTTTGGTGATAACTCATTAATTAAATTCAAGAAAGAAGAGACGCTTATGAATATTCTGGCCTTAGGTATAGCAGTATGTCTGAGTATATTTATCGGACTCTTCTGGATTCATCACAGTGTATATAACCGTAATTTGAGCAGCACTGTGATGAAACAAGCCAATAAAGTGGCTGACGGTAACAATGGCGAGCATTGCCTTAAATATGATGAATTTAAGCTTGCTGGTTCTTATCAAAGTCCATTATGGATGTCAGTCGCTGTATTGATTTTTTCGTTATCTATATATGCCAGTGGAGGACATTTCCAAGGTTGGGATAAAGGTCAGGTAGATGAATCGGTGGATTACTTGATTGCAGCCAGTATTACTAAAGGGCGAGATCAAGTTCAGCAACAACCACAAAATGAATTAGCGCTTATTTCGTTAGCACAATCATTTGCAGAAGGCGGTTTATATGCTGACTCTGTGACGACGCTAGATCAGTTAATTGAGCTAGTGGGTGCTGATGCTGAGTTATTAGGCATAAAAGCGACATCAATGTATTACCGAGATAGTCGTCAGTTTTTACCTGAGACCAAAATGGTCATTGATACAGCGTTGAGTTTTCAACGTGATGAGCTTAATACCAGATTGCTACTCGCAACAGATGCTTACCTTAAGGGTGAATATGTTGACGCGATAGATCACTGGCGCATCTTACTGACCAATCAAACTCAATCTTTTAATAGACAATCTATTAATAACGCAATTATGAAAGCCGAATTTAAATTAGATGAATTGAGTCGATGATTCGTCATTTGAATTTGCAGCGAACCAATAAATACCAGTCAGCGATAGCTGCACTAGGGAGGATGTTGTGAGTGAAAATATAGAAAGACGGAGGTTTCTAAAAGGTATTGGAGCTGCTTCTTTAATTCTGGGCCCTATGGGCTGTACTTCAGTTAAAGATGACAACGAAGATGCTAACAAACCTCATTACGTTATGGTGTTTGATCAAAATAAATGTGTCGGTTGTGGTGAGTGTAAAGAGGCATGTAATGTCGCGAATAACTTACCTGACGGCAAATCAAGAATGTTGATGGAACATCAATCTGGCGGTGTTGAAGGGCAAGCATGTCCACATTGTGGCAAAGAAGAGTGTAACTGCGAACGTAAGTTTGTACGTGTTTCTTGTCAGCAATGTAAAAACGCGCCATGTGTCAGTGTATGTCCTACAGGTGCGGCACATAAAGATCCTAAAACAGGGATCGTCACCATGGACGCAAGTAAATGTGCAGGTTGTAAATACTGTATTGGCGCCTGCCCATACAATGCACGTTTTATTAATGAAGAAACTGATGTGGCTGATAATTGCGATTTCTGTTTAAACAGCAAATTATCAAAAGGTGAGTTACCAGCTTGTGTACAACAGTGTAAATATGATGCGTTGATCTTTGGTGATGCAAACGATCCAACCTCATACGTTAATAAATTATTAGCGGTGAAAGACTCTGTGCGTATGAAGCCTCAATTTGGTACTGAACCAAGCCTTCGTTACATTCCAGTTGTTAAGTTGGGGGTATAAGATGGACGGTTCAATGGAGTTTACCATGGGGCTATCTGAAGGGGTTGCATGGCCTTGGCCAATTGCTGTTTACCTTTTCTTAGCCGGTATTTCAGGTGGTTCTTTAGTGGTTGCTTTAGCAATTCGCTTTTTTAAAGGCCAAACTGAAACTACCCCACTGTATAAAGCTGCCAGCTTAATCTCGTTTGTGACGATTGCACTGGGTATGTTATGTCTGGTTTTAGACTTAACCAACCCATTGTTCTTCTGGCGTATCTTGGTGTTCTACAACTTCACATCTGTGATGTCAGTAGGGGTTATCGCTTTATGTGTGTACATCCCACTTACGGCAGTGTTGTGTCTTTATGCCTTTGAAGATGAAATCAAATCGATTCCAGCATTAAGTTTCTTGCTACCTATTATTAATATGCTTAAACCAGTTCGCAAACCTTGTGAAGTGACTGTATTAATTTTAGCGGCATCTGTATGTGCTTATACCGGTTTCTTGATTTCAGCGTTGATCCGCTTCCCACTGATTAATACTGCAGTTTTACCAGCGCTATTTATAGCGTCAGGTGTCTCAGCAGGTGCGGCAGCATCAAAAATGTTGTCGGTATTCTTGTTCAAAGAAGACATGCACAGCAGTGAACTTAAAATCCTTCATGGGGCTGAATGGCCAATCATGATTGCTGAAATTTTGTTTATCTGCATGATCGCAATGTCGCTTGCAACGGGTAATGCTGGTGCGCAATCAGCTTTTGAAGCATTTACCGCTGGTGTATGGGCAAATCTATTCTGGATTGGTGTTGTAGGTGTTGGGTTCTTAGGGCCTATCTTGCTTAACTTCGCCACAGGTAAAACCTTTAGCCATTCAGCTAAAGCATTTTACTTATCAGGATTTTGTGCCATTAGCGGCATGATGTGTTTACGCATGTTTATCCTGTATGCAGGACAAACATACGCAATTTAGTGTTGCCAGAATCACCCTTAAGCGCATATGTCTTCCCTTAGTCATTTTTAAGGGTGATTCTTTTTACTTTGTAGAGCTCGTGTTGAGTTGGAAATTTAAATGAAAAAAATCCTATCGTTATTACTACTAGTGCCATTGTTATTTGCCTGTACTCCAGACAAGGTTGGCGCAGAGGCGAGTGGTCACAGCCATGCCATACATGAGCATGATCGTTGTCATATGTGCGGCATGATGATCACAAAGTACCCTGGTCCTAAGGGGCAATTGAGCTTAAAAAACGTTGAAGTAAACCCTTCTTTTTGTTCGACACGCGATCTGTTCAGCTTTTTATTACAACCAGAAAATACCCGTCAGGTGAACCAAGTTTGGGTGCATGATATGGCCAAAACAGACTGGGATAATCCCAAAGATGAATTCTTTATTGACGGTAAAACTGCGACATATGTTTATGGCACCAGTCGACAAGCGGTGATGGGCCCGGCTGTAGCCTCATTTAGTACTAAACAAGCAGCGCAAGATTTTGCCCGTGAGTTTGGTGGGGCTGTATTGAAGTTTGACGACATTACCATTGAATTATTAGGCGAGAATATGAGCCATCATTAAGCCTATAAAAACAAAGGTGTTAGCTTGGTAAAGTATTAATGTTTTTAATTTACTGAAAGTCATTAGCTAAGCAAATTCAGATAATTGGTTAGATGAAAGTGAGAAACTCCATGGGTAAATTTGTATTGATTTGGTGGTGGATTATTGGTGTATTTACTGCACCTATTACGCTTGCTGATTCAATGGAAATAGATGTTAATCCACTAGTCAAATCTGTTTTATTGCAAGAGATTATTGACGAAGCAAGTGCCCATGACAGCATTACTTTGAGTAATAAAACTTATCTTGGTAATGCGATTATTAATAAGCCCCTCACATTAATCGGTCATCCCAGGTCAATTATTGATGCTCAAGGTCAAGGTAGCGCCATCACGATTGCCAGTAATGACGTCAATATTAAGCAATTAAATATTCTCAACTGGGGAGACGATCAATATGAACTGAATGCAGGCATATTGATTAATGATGGCATGACTAACATTGTCATCACAGACAATGTACTCACAGGCGATGGTTTTGGCATACGCGCCGATAATACTCAGCATATTGAAATTTCTCACAACCTGATTAGCGGCGATGCTGAACGCTTTGTATTGGATAGAGGCGATGGTATTTATCTAAAACGTGTGGATCATGCTGTTATCAATGGCAATGTTATTAAAGATGTAAGAGATGGCGTGTATCTAGAATCAGGTAAACACAGTTTAGTCACCAATAATCAATTTTCTAAGCAGCAATACGGTATTCATTACATGTATACCGAAGATGACGAAGCCTTTAATAATGCAGCCACAAAAGTCGATGGTGGTTACGCATTAATGAACTCTAAGCGGATTAATCTACATCATAATCAAGTTAATGGTGCTGCGATATTTGGTGTGTTGCTAAACATGACCAATGACTCAGACGTTCATGCCAATCATGTGAATAATATCGTTAATGCAAACCCTAAAATGCCAACGGGCGATGAAGGTAAAAGCATGTTCATTTATGGCGCCCGTGATAACCGTGTTTATAACAATGAATTTGCTAATAGCGAAATTGGTATTTATATGGCGATGGGCGGCGAAGGCAATCAAATATATCGTAACCAGTTTATTAATAATCAAGCTCATGTGAAGTATGTCGGCGATACGATTGTTGAATGGAGTCATAAAGAACAAGGTAATTATTGGAGCGGTTTTATCGGTTGGGATCGAACAGGTGATGGGTTTAGCGAGCAAGCTTATCAGCCAAGCGATCATTTAGATCGTTTGTATTGGCTTTATCCTGAAGCGCATTTTTTATTGAAAAGTCCTGTGGCTTCTTTGCTGCGCTGGACTCAGCAGCAATTTCAAATTATGCCGGAAGCAGGTGTGATGGATAGTTTTCCAATGATGAGTCCGGCTGCAAATTCCAGTATTGGTTATGCCGCTGAACTAGCAGATTATCCATATGTAAATTCAAAAATAGTTTCAACAACTCAGCCTTCTGAGCATTCGTTAAATAAGTAGGTTTTTATGCCAAGAAATTCAGTTATTCAGGTTCAGAACCTCATTAAACAGTACGGTGAATTTACTGCCGTCGATAAGATCAGTTTACAGGTACATGCGGGGGAAACGTTAGCATTGCTAGGGCACAATGGTGCAGGTAAATCTAGCCTGATAAAAATGCTGTTAGGCATAGTAAAACCCACATCGGGCCAAATTACCATGATGGGTAAAACGGTGACTCATGAGAAAGATCGCCGTCAGATCAATCTAGGTTACCTACCTGAAAATATCAGTTTATATGAAAAGCTCACCGGCAAAGAGGTGTTGAATTATTTTGCCGCGTTAAAGCGGATTGATAAATCAAAAGTTCTACAAGTACTGGAAGAGTTTGGCCTTGAGCATGCGCAAGATAATCCGGTTAAAAGCTATTCAAAAGGCATGAAGCAGCGTCTAGGTTTTGCCCAAGCAATATTGTCATCTCCTGATATTTTATTACTTGATGAACCTACAGTTGGACTTGATCCACAGGCCTCACTGTTTATGTATCAAAAGATTGATGAACTCAAACGCCAAGGTTGCGCCATTGTAGTGTGTACCCATGAGTTGGCAGTTGTTGAAGATAATATTGATCGTGCTTTTATTATGGCTAACGGCATGGAATTAGCCTCTGGCTGTGTAGAGACGTTGCGCCAATTAACAGACTTAAAAGTGTTGTTTAAAGGAGAGGAAATTAATCAAGCGATAGCAGAGGATGAGTTTTTAAATACATTGGCTGTGAATAATCAATTATTGATTCATCAGGTAGATAAGCCAAGAGTCATGCAGTATCTCACGCAGCATTGTGGCGTTTATAACTTCTCTATTGAAGAACCTGGTTTAAGTGATATTTATCATCACTGCATGAATAACCGTCAGCAAAACGTTGCTTGAGGAATTATGATGTTTACACCTATTTTAACCATCGCCAGTAAAGAAATTAAAGACAACTTTCGTAATCGTTGGGTGGTGTTTATCGGTCTGATATTAACTAGTTTATCCTTAATAATTTCATTTTCAGGTTCAGTTGTCACGGGTGAGTTAGCTGTTCCAGAGCTGCCAATGTTAATGGCCAGTCTAAGTTCCATTGGAGTATTTATTTTACCATTAACGGCTATTTTGTTGAGTTATGACAGTTTTATTGGTGAAGAAGAGTCTGGTACCTTGCTGTTGCTATTGTCATACCCTTTAAGCCGCAGTCAGATATTATTAGGTAAGTTTGTTGGCCATATCACTGTGCTAGCTTGCACTATTGTATTTTCTTTTGGATTAACAGCTGCACTTATTCATGTGTTTACTGGCACTGAATTGTCATTATTGTTGCCGTTGTTCTGTCATTTAGTGTTTAGCAGTATTTTACTGAGTATGTGCTTTGTATTAGTGGGTTATGTGGTGAGTTTGCAGGTGGCTGAAAAAGCTAAAGCCATTGCTATTTTATTGTTTATTTGGGTAGCGGTTGTATTGGTTTACGACCTTATTTTACTCACACTTATGGTAGCGGAAACTGTGGAGCTTTCTAGTCAACTTTTACAGGTAATGATACTGCTTAATCCAAGTGACATTTTCCGCGCTCTGATGTTAGTTGCTGCCCCTCAACAAGATACTAGCAGTAGTTTATCGTCGTTAGTTCAATTTCCTCTGTCTAACTTGTATATCGCATTAACAATATGGGTTGGGGTAATGATGTTGATTTCACAAAGTTTATTTCATCGAAAAATATTTTAACTGCAATGCTTAATTTTAGAGAATGAAATGGTTATTCATTCACAATGTTAATAGCAGTAATTAACAAAAATATATTTTGAAGTATATCTATATAAGTGTTTGTATTATCTGATTTTAAAATATTTTAAGACTGAGTCGGCAATCACATATTTTTGATAAGATATGAATTATGATTCATGTGATTTCAATTGACTCAATAGTAAAACTTTAGGTGCAGGCAGTGCTAAAAATTACTTCATATTTAACACTCGATACTTCAGCCAAGCAGCTGATTAATCATCTTAATGATGAGAAAACCAGTCTGACTTTTTCTGAAAATGCAGTATTAATTAAACTATTAGATAATAGCGAAGAAATCTGGACAAAAGAGCACCTATTGGCGGAAGGATGGCCTGATAGGGTGGTTGCGCCTACCTCATTAACTCAATGTATTAGTACATTACGCCGTAAATTAGAGCCTTTTTCTGAAATTCATTTAAAAGCTGTCGCAAGACGTGGCTACCAGCTTCATATTGATGAACGCAGTCATGTGAAAATGGTTTCTTTAACTGACTCCGGTACGATTAGAGCTGCTTTTTTAGATGTCAGCGTGATGGTCAAAATTGCTGGAGCGTTATTTGTTATTGGATTAATCATTCTTGCTTGGTATCAATGTGAGTACCATAAAGTCCTAAAAAATACCGCATTTTGGAGCAGCGACAAGCAAGTCGAACTCAATATTGGTGGTGTAAAAGAAAGCGCAACCTTATTATATAAAGATGATACAGATCAGTTGCATGAGTCGAAATGGCAAAAACATATTGCGCCTGAAAGTAATGTTGTGCTTGGACTCAAGGGCTTTAGCGCTTTCGCATTGACCAATGGAAACAATTACTCATTTGCTGCTTGTCCTGGTTATGCATTAGATGATTGTAATGGCGTTGGGATTATCAATATCAATGCGCTATCTCCAGAGCCTGCTGGCTTGAATATGCGTGAATTTGTACCGTTAACTAAAAAAATGGAAGAACGTATTCGATTTAATCGAGTGCTGATCCCAAAAGATAGCGTTGGCAATATTATCGAGCATCATTACCATGCTGACGTGTATTTTCCCGCAGCAGGTGAGAAGCTTATCCGTGGTGATTTTAGTCTCTCACTTGTCTATGACGGTGAAAAGAGTGGCCAAATCTATACTACGACCTGCATCACTGACGAAGATTGCAGCACGACGCCAATTAAATGGAAAACCCGTGGTACGTTTAATCAATATGAACAAACCATTGGCGATTATGAGGTTGACGTTTTCTATAGCAAAATAGCTCAAAAAGAGTTTATTAAGCCAGACTTCGTTACCCCGTCAGCAATGCGCTTTTACCGTGAAATCCGTCGAATGGATATTCAAGAAACCGAATTGATTTTCTTTAGAGTGCATTCCACTGAGAATACCGCTGTATGGATATTCCCTTTTATGGATGGACTTGTAGCTTGGTCTAAATATGAGAAAGTACAATTCTAGCCATTAGTTTAGCGTACTGAATAATTGAGTTTTAGTGCGAAGAAATAATGGGGGTAAACAAAAAGCCGACTAAAATAGTCGGCTTTTTAATGGGTAAATCAATTAGGCTTATTTGATAAATGCGAAGGCATCACCATAAAGGTGAGCTTCATCAACGCCCATTTCACGAAAGACTTCACGTGCTGCACCAACCATATCAAAACGGCCTGCAATGTAGATGTCGTAACCCACTAAGCTGACATAGTCTTGCTTAATTTGCTCAAGCAAATTGGCTTGTTTGCCATTCCAGTTAGCAGGTGCTTCTTCGACAACAGGCACAAACTCTAACCAGTTGTGATCAGCGTGCCATTGACGGGCAATCGCTTGATAGTACATTGCATCTTCAGTGCGGCAGCCCCAATAGAATTGAGTTGCTACTGTTTGACCTAACGCGATTTGATTTTCAATGATGCTTTTGATGTAAGAGAAACCTGTACCACCAGCTACCATAATACGTGGACGTTGGCTTTCAACGCGTAAAAAAGCATTACCTGCTGGGGCTTCAATGTCTATGTATTCATCATTTTTTAGACGCTCTACCACTTGCATTGGGTAGCTTTCAGAAACAGCAGCGCCGATATGCAGCTCAAGCAGTTCTGCATTTGGTGCAGATGCTATTGAGAAAGGACGTTTGTCTTTTTCTCCCATCACGATCGATAAGTATTGCCCAGCTTGGAACTCAAAAGCCGCTTCAGGCTTAAGAAATACCTGAAAAACTGCGTCATTAAACGCGGTGACTTTTTCAACTTTACAGCGAATGGTGTTCATCTAACGTCCTTTGTGACCCTTTCTGAGAAGGGTTATTTTCTTTTTATATGTGGGTTCTAGGTCAAGCTAGTGTGATATAGATCACCATTATAGCGTTGGAGTGTCATCAATACCTAATTCTTCCCAAATATGATCAATCTTTTCTTTCACTTTGGTGTCCATGACTATCGGCGTACCCCATTCTCTGTCAGTTTCACCAGGCCACTTATTAGTGGCATCTAAGCCCATTTTTGAGCCTAATCCAGCCACTGGTGAAGCGAAATCTAAGTAATCGATTGGGGTGTTATCTACCATCACAGTGTCACGGGTTGGGTCCATACGGGTAGTAATAGCCCAAATGACATCTTGCCAATCGCGGCAGTTCACGTCTTCATCTACAATGATGATGAACTTAGTGTACATAAACTGACGTAAGAATGACCAAGCGCCCATCATCACGCGTTTAGCATGACCTGCATATTGCTTACGAATCGAAATCACAGCCATACGGTACGAGCAGCCCTCTGGCGGCAAGTAGAAGTCGATTATTTCAGGGTATTGCTTGCGCAAAATTGGCACGAATACTTCGTTCAGTGCAACCCCGAGCATCGCAGGTTCATCAGGTGGACGACCTGTGTAGGTGCTGTGATAAATAGCATCTTTACGTTGGGTCATATGGGTGACAGTAAAGACTGGGAACTTGTCTGTTTCGTTATAGTAGCCTGTGTGATCACCATAAGGACCTTCTTCAGCCATTTCTTCTGGGTCAATATAACCTTCTAAAATGATTTCGCTGGTAGCGGGGACTTCTAAGTCGCAACTTAATGCTTTACAGACTTCAGTGCGTTCACCGCGCAATAGGCCGGCAAAGGCATACTCACTCATTGAATCTGGTACAGGAGTAACGGCGCCTAGAATGGTCACAGGATCTGCGCCTAGAGCTACAACAACAGGGTAGCGCTCACCTGGGTGTTTTTCTTTAAAATCTTTAAAGTCTAACGCGCCACCACGATGGTCAAGCCAGCGCATAATAAGCTTATTTTTACCGAGTAGTTGCTGGCGATAAATACCTAGGTTTTGGCGTTTCTGACGTGGCCCTTTAGTGATGGTCAGGCCCCATGTTACTAATGGAGCGATATCCCCAGGCCAGCAGTGTTGAACTGGTAATTTGGTTAAATCCACATCGTCACCGGTAATAACCACTTCCTGACATGGAGGGTTACGCACGGTTTTAGGCGGCATGTTCAAGGCTTGCTTGAATTTAGGGATTTTAGCAATCGCGTCTTTAAAGCCACTAGGTGGTTCTGGCTCTTTTAAAAACGCCAGCAATTCACCGACTTCACGCAGCGCTAATGGATCTTCTTTACCCAATGCCATGGCCACACGTTTAGGTGTACCAAACAGGTTAACTAGTACTGGCATGCTGTTATCTGTTGGGTTTTCAAAAAGCAGGGCTGGACCACCAGATCGTAATACACGATCGGCAATTTCTGTCATTTCTAGATTGGGATCAACAGGATAACTAATACGTTTCAGTTCACCGTTGGTTTCTAGGTGATCGATAAAGCTACGTAAATCCTTAAAACTCATGGCTTATTCACTCTATTGTTAATCGCTCTTTGGGGCGCACTATAGCATTTTTATAATATTGGGTTAAGCCAAGATTATTAGTAGGACGGAATTTTGAGGTAAACTGAAATGAGTAAAGTTTGCCCGTTTCTTCATGTGAGTTTTTGTTTGAACCCAATTGTCAGGTAAGTGGGAATGAACTGAAGAAACTAAGGAGTAATAGTATGACTGATAAACATGATGACCGAGAGCTTTTGCACCGTAGGCTTTACGGTTTAATAATACTCACGCCTCTTTTACTAACTGTGTATTCAAGTGCTACTAATGCTGAAGTATATACTCATCATCAGCTCTCTAAAGTGGCTGCAGATGAACATTCGCGGCACGCTACAAGTTATTCGACAGGTAAGCATGTAAACGATCGGTACTCTCGCCATTCAGGATCGTCAGTGAGATGGGGTGTAGGTTATAACAACTATTGGGGCCCAAGCGTTGGTATTGGTTGGAGTAGCGGTTGGAATAATCGATGGCATAACCGCTGGGGCTATAATGGTTGGCGTTCCCCATATCGATACGATTATTATGATCGTTATTACCGTGATCGATATATGAATAATAGACCGCGCAGCAATTACGTTCAAAAAGCGACGCCGATCGAAGCGCCTAAGCGTACTACGACTAGTATTGAATATGCCAAAGGACTGACTCAGCTACCAGAAAATGCGCGAGTAATTCAGCGCGATGGTCAGACTTTTTATCAATGGGATGGTAAAGAGTACTATTTTGATTGGTCTACAGAGCGTTATCTGGCAGTGAGTCAATAAGCTCTTATTCTGCTAATTCTGAACAATATGATCACCAGTACCTGTGACAGTATGTTTTTAACTTAAAAATGGTGAGATGCAGATGTTATTCGAGCTGTCATTAAAAGTACCATTGAATAGAAAGGTAAAAGCCCTAATGAATCCATTTCATTAGGGCTTTTGTTGTTGCATTGTCTTACGACATTTTATCGTTACATATTATTATTTTTATTCCCTGTAACGTACTTCAAAATAGCCGCTGTTGTTTATGGGGGCACAACAGCAATTATTAAGAATGAACTGACAAACTTGCCTGTCATTATATTTTTATTATCCCTTCCCAATCGCTTTCGCTGATGAGAAGTCAAGCAAGTTTGTCGTAGCACTTTACGCTGTGAACCTAACCTTAATTACCACTAGATCCAGCATAATAAATTGACAAGATATGTTGCTAGTTTTAACTCTCGCTGGGGATCGAAAGCTAAACAACTTATCTTGCCGAAACTGCTAATGATTATTGAGTAACTCGCTTAACTTAGTTGTTCAATAAAACATTATAAAATTGACAAGAAGAGTGACTGTTATCAGCTAATCATAACTGCCTAATATTCGCTGGGGGACGAATATTAAAGCCACTTTTCTTGCCTGAACCGCTAATGACATTTTAAGACAAACCACTCATTCATTTGCTCAAATTCTCACTGTAAAATTGACAAGAGAAGTGGCTGTTATTATCTAACTGCTTAACCTTCGATGGGGGACGAAAGCTAAAGCCACTTTTCTTGCCTGAACCGCTATTGAAATTTTAAGACAAACCACTCACTCATTTGCTCAAATTCTCACTGTAAAATTGACAAGAGAAGTGACTGTTATTATCTAACTGCTTAACCTTCGATGGGGGACGAAAGCTAAAGCCACTTTTCTTGCCTGAACCGCTAATGATCTTTTGAGGCAAACCACTTACTCATTTACTCAAATTCTCACTGTAAAATTGACAAGAGAAGTGACTGTTATTATCTAACTGCTTAACCTTCGCTGGGGGACGAAAACTAAAGCCACTTTTCTTGCCTGAACCGCTAATGATCTTTTGAGATAAACCACTCACTCATTTACTCAAATTCTCACTGTAAAATTGACAAGAAGAGTGACTGTTATTATCTAACTGCTTAATCTTCGTTGGGGGACGAAAGCTAAAGCCACTTTTCTTGCCTGAACCGCTAATGATCTTTTGAGACAAACCACTCACTCATTTACTCAAATTCTCACTTTTAAATTGACAAGAAGAGTGACTGTTATTATCTAACTGCTTAACCTTCGATGGGGGCGAAAGCTAAAGCCACTATTCTTGCCGGAACTGCTAATGAACCAATATTTTTATTGTGTTCACTTATTTATATTCATTACTGGCTACGAACTAATTACTATTGATTGCAACCAGTTGCTGGTTTAGTTGAGACAGCTTACGTTGTAAGTTCGCTATTTCAGCAGTGATGGCACTTTTGTTCATGGTGGCGCTTTTGTTCATGGTGGCACTTTTGTTCATAGTAGCGCTAAGTCTCTGGTCTTTCTTTCTCACCCATTGATAAATGGTTTTAGCAGACACACTGTACTGTTTTGCAACATCCGAAATTAACCGGTTTTGCTGTTGAACTTCCATGATCACTTGCTGTTTAAGCTCGGTTGTATAAGTTCTGTTTATTGCTGTCATAACACTACCTACTACTTAACTTGATGCTGTTACTATTCGTATTCAATTTATTACTTAAGCCGATAACTCTATGACTTGATATTGTTATCCACATCCCAACAGCTAAAACCAAGATGATGAAAAAAGTTCCATTGGTATTGGCATTGCTCAAAGATAACTTTTAGATGCTCCATGTTTTTCTCCTTTATCATATTTTGTGTCTTCACTGTTGCTCCAAATGGGTCTTTTGGGGTGAAATTGGTCAAATATCAAACTACCCCTAAGGTGGTATATATCTATATGGAATACTTGTGCCAATTTTGTGATAAATATTTTTTCATTTAAAAACAGTAGTTTAATTTTTTAAAGTGATAACTCTAAAATATAAGGTCGCCCCTTATTGGTGCAAAATGTCTGATCTGGTGCAAAGTTGCGTGTAATTGGTAAAGAATAATAACCAGTGTTGTCAGCAAGGATTTTACCTTAAGTTTGTGTCAGAAATTTGATCGTCTAGCTAAGAAGGTAAATTAGCAATATAAGCGGGAACAGTGGTTCTAGATTTCATTGATAAATTATATAAAAGTTACAAAAATGACTGCTTTAAGTGCTTATAAATCATAGGTATAGCTAAGTAGGTTTGTATGAATTAATGTCTGAAGTTGTTATGTGAAATCTGCGTTTGAGAGTTTGAACTTTAAGATAGCCAATATGTATAGAGTAAAAGGCTCGTAAACTGCAGGGGTTTGGCTGTTTATATTATTCATTAGCTTAGGATAGATGTTCTAGCCTCGTATGATGAGGCTAGCGATGGTGGGATTTTTTACTTACACTTTTATATTAAGTAACTGATTACATGAGGAATATTGTTGCAAGCCCTAAGAATGCAAATAAGCCAATCACATCAGTGACGGTTGTCAGTACCATGCCACCTGCAAGTGCTGGATCGATGTTGAGTTTTTTAAGTATCAACGGGATACTTGCACCAGCCAAGCCTGCGACAGTCATATTGATTAGCATGGCCCCGCCAATTAAGCCGCCTAATGCCATGTCATCTTTCCAGAGCCATACCGCAAAAAATACCAGTACAGACCACATGATCCCGTTAAGGAAACCAATGGCTAATTCTTTACCGATAAGCCAACGGGAGTTACTTTGACCAATATGGCCTAGCGCAATACCACGTATAACCAGCGCTAATGTTTGGTTACCCGCAACACCGCCCATACTTGGCACAATGGTCATTAAAATAGCAATGGTGGCAAACTGCTCTAAGGTGCCTTCAAACATGTTACTTACTGATGCAGCAAGTAACGCAGCAAATAAGTTAATCGTGAGCCATAGAGAGCGTCTGAAGGTACTTTTCATGACGGGGCCGAAGGTATCTTCGTCATCATCCATACCAGCCATCCCCATCATGGAGTGTTCGGCGTCTTCACGAATAACATCCACCACGTCATCAATGGTGATACGACCTAACAGCTTTTGTTCTTCATCTACGACAGGGGCTGAAATCCAGTCATGGCGTTCGAATAATTGCGCGACTTCATTATCAGGCATTGCCACAGGGATACTTTCAAGCTCAGGATCCATAATGGTTCGGATCGTTTCGCTCGGATTACAAGTGAGCAAGTCGGCTAAGCGAACTCCGCCCAATACATGATCGTTTCGATCAACGACATACAAGGTATCTGTCGTATCGGGTAAATTCCCGCGCTGGCGAAGGTAGCGTAATACTACATCAATATTAACGTCTGGTCTGAGGGTGACGGTATCGGTGTTCATGATACTGCCAGCGGTGTCGTCAGGGTATAACAATGCTTGCTCTACACGGTGACGATCTTGGCTGCTCATTGATTGCAGTACTTTTTTATATACTGCATCAGGAAGGCTTCTTAAGATATAGGCTAAGTCATCGGTATCCATGCCAGAGGTAGCTTGCGCAACTTTTTCGGGTGTCATACCGCTGATGAGCGAATCTTTAAGTTCTTCACCAAGATCTTCTAAAATATCACCCGCTTGCTCTTGGTCAATGAGTTGCCATAGAACTTGACGAGTTTTAGGTGGAGAAGATTCAAGGATGAGGGCGACATCTGATGCTGCCATATCATGGAGCATGTTTCTAACATGGACAAACATACCGCTGCCCAAAGCTTGAGTCAGCTGATTTAGGCGCTGTTCGGTAAGCTCGCTGTCGATTACTTCGATACTCATTCGCCACTCCTCAAAAATTCGATTGCCAATATTAACTTAACAGGGTGGAAAGGGAGAAGCAGTTTCTAAGCGTCGTCAAGTTACTGCATAAAAATTAAGCGCTTTATTGATTTTTGTTTGACTTTAAACAGTATAGCGAACAAAACAAACTTGAAGGGAATTAACTGGAGAAAGGGTAGGAATAATTATAAATAGAGAGTTTGTATACCGTTGGGGTTGACTGAGGCAATTGAGATTACAACGGGTTTGATATCAACACTGGTGATTAATGTCGAGATTAGCTTTCTTCATCAAACTTGTCATTGATCAATTTACATACCGCATCTAAAGCGAGTTGAGCATCAGCGCCTTGTGCTTTGACGGTGATGACTTTACCTATGCCACTTTCTAGCATTAATAAGCCTAATACACTGGCAGCGCTAGCCTGCTTTTCACCTTGAATGAGGGTTATGCTTGCTTCAAACTCAGTGGCTAGTATGGCCAGTTTAGTGGCAGCTCTTGCATGGAGTCCAAGTTTGTTACTGATGGTGATATCTTTCGAGATACTCAATTCAGTTGTCACAGTTTGAGTTCTCTATGGCGGGCACTGACTTGATGCTTAGTATTAGAAAAGCGTTTTGTTAGTTGATCGGCAATATAAACTGAGCGGTGCTGACCACCAGTACAACCAATCGCGATCGTTAGGTAGCTACGGTTGTTACGCTCAAGGTGTGGCATCCAAGTTTCGAACAAGTTTTCAATTTGCCAAATGAATTTATTCACCAAAGGCTGTCTACCTAAGAATTCCTGCACGGGTAAATCGAGACCTGTTAGAGGTCGTAACTCAGTTTCCCAATGAGGATTTGGTAAAAAGCGTACATCAAACATAAAGTCAGCTTCAGTAGGCATACCATGTTTGAAACCAAAAGATTCAAAGTGGATCACTAATTCTTTATCAATGCTACCCATTAAGATTTGTCTGACTTGATCGCTTAAGTCATAAATCGTTAGCTGTGAAGTATCAATGTAGTGATCGACCATTTTAGCGATAGGCTCGAGTAAACGGCCTTCTAATTGAATCGCTTCTTGCAGTGAAATTTGGTTTTTTGACAGAGGGTGTAAACGGCGGGTTTCACTGTAGCGCTTTAACAGCACTTGATCATTAGAATTTAAAAATAGACTAATGATGGTCGTATCGTCAGAAAGTAAGGCTATCTGCTCTTCTAGCACTTTGCCTTGCTCTTCAATATTACGAACGTCGACGCTAATCGCGACAAGGTCGTTATTGCCTTTGAGCTGTTCAAGTAAACTACCAATAAGTGGTAAAGGTAGGTTATCAACACAGTAATAACCTAAATCTTCTAATACCCTTAGTGCTACTGATTTACCTGAGCCTGATCGTCCTGATACGATGACAAGTTTCATGCAGTTATAACCTGATAAAGTTCTGTAGCGTCATGACTCTTTCGAAGTCGCTTAAGGATTAATTTATCGCTCAGTTTTTCAGCCATACTCGACAGCGTACTTAAATGCTGTTGGCATTGATCAGAAGGAACTAACAGCGCAAATAATATATCCACGGGTTTCTTGTCGATAGCATCAAACTCAATGCCTTCTTCACACTTGATCAAAATTGCTATCGGTTCTTCGATATCAGTTAATCGACCATGAGGAATCGCAATGCCATTTCCTATACCTGTACTACCCATTTTTTCACGGGCTATTAAACTTTCAAAAATAGCCTGTGAAGATAGGGTTGGGTACTGGGCAGCCATTAAATCGCTGATAAGTTCCAGTACTTTTTTCTTACTGCCCGGCGTGGCGCAGGTAGTGCACGCCGGCTGCAGAATGGTGCGAAGTTCCATCGTTAGTGTTTAATTAACTTCTCTTTGTGTTTAATTACCTGACGATCTAATTTGTCGATCAGGGCGTCAATTGCAACATACATATCAGCGTTCTGTGATACCGCAAAAACTTCACCTCCTTTGAGGTGTAATTTTGCCTCTGCAATTTGTTGCAGCTTTTGAACATTGAGCACAACGTGAACATTATTGATCTGTTCGAAGTGTCGTTCAAGCTTTGAAAACTTAGTTTGTACATACTCACGTAAAGATTGAGTAATTTCCACATGGTGCCCAGTCAGGTTAATTTGCATATATCATCCTCCAATAACAAAGGCTTATAGGCTTTTGCGTTGGTTTGAGGGAGGGATGAGCATTGCTTCACGATATTTGGCGATCGTACGCCGAGCAACATTGATCCCTTGTTCTGCCAATAGCGTCGCCATTTTACTATCGCTAAGTGGCTTTTGCTGGTTTTCTGCCGCAACAAGCTTTTTAATAAATGCGCGAATTGCAGTAGAAGAACACTCTCCGCCATCATCAGTACTCACATGGCTTGAAAAGAAATATTTTAGTTCAAAAAGTCCCCTAGGGGTGTGCATATACTTTTGTGTCGTGACACGCGAAATGGTTGATTCATGCATTTCAACGGCTTCAGCAATGTCATTAAGTACCATTGGCTTCATTGCTTCTTCGCCAAACTCAAAAAAGCCTTGTTGAAATTGCACAATACAATTAGCCACTTTTAATAAGGTTTCATTGCGGCTTTCAATACTTTTGATAAACCATTTTGCTTCTTGCAAATGACCACGGATAAATTGGCTGTCTGATTGGTTTGCTGAGCCTTTTGCCATTGCTGCATATTGCTGATTCACACCAATTTTTGGCATGTTATCTGGATTTAACTCAACGACCCAACGGCCACTCTTTTTAAACACTGTCACATCTGGAATGACATATTCATCTTTAATAGGAGTGATCTGTAACCCTGGACGTGGGTTAAGCGTTTGAATAAATTGAATCGCTTCGCGTAAATCATCTTCTTTAAGCTTGGTTTTACGCATTAATAATCTAAAGTCGCGGCCTGCAATTAAGTCTAGGTGTTCTGCAATCAGTAGCTTAACGTTATCGATACAAGGTATTTCACTAGGGTATTGGCCCAGCTGAATCATCAAGCATTCGCTTAAATCTCTTGCTGCAACGCCTACAGGATCAAAATGCTGTACTCGTTTGAGTACAGCTTCAACTTCATCGAGTTCAATATCTTCTAGGCCTAAAGCTTGCAATATGTCTTCAGTTGTTTGGGTTAAGTAACCACGTTCATCAACGGCATCGATAATCGCCGTAGCAATTACCAGATCGTTTTCAGAAAAAGGGGTGAGATTTTTTTGCCACTCTAAATGCTCATATAAGCCTTCTGTGGTTTCACCCTGAAAAGGCATATCGTCATCACGAGCCACTGCGCCAGAACCTGAACTTGGTGATGCTGTGTAAACTTCATCCCATGTGGTATCCATTGGTAATTCGTCTGGCATGGATTCTTTGGTTAACGATTCAGTGGTGTCTACGGTTGAGGTGTCTTTTTCAACAGTCACTTGGCTGTTATCACTAAAATCAGTATCGGTTTGCTGGGCGTTTTCTTTTACAGGTTCTTTTGCTTTAGCAAACTCATCTTCGAGCTCAAGGAGTGGATTTGAGTCAAGTGCTTGTTGAATTTCTTGCTGTAGCTCCAATGAGGAAAGTTGCAATAAGCGAATGGCTTGTTGCAACTGTGGGGTCATAGTCAGGTGTTGACCCATTTTGAGTTGGAGTGAGGCTTTCATTTACCGCTTATCCCTAATTGAGTTTCATCATCGCGACTAACAATTGTGTGGGTCTAGCACCTTTTTAAACTGCTTCTAGGCTTAAGCTGAACCTTGGCTTAAGTTCAGTCTAGAACATTGCACTAAAAAGTGGGACTGATACTGGTCGCGACATGCCATATTGTGCACTAAAGAATGCTAACTATAGCTTGAATTGCTCACCTAAGTATACTGACCTGACTTGCTGATTGTCTAAGATTTCAGCAGGCGTGCCTTCTGCAATTAAATCACCGTGGCTAACAATATACGCGCGCTCACATACATCAAGCGTTTCACGAACATTATGGTCGGTAATGAGTACTCCAAGTCCACGATTTTTTAGTTGTTGAATAATTTTCTTGATATCTATCACAGAGATAGGGTCGACACCAGCAAAGGGCTCATCTAGCAGAATGAACTTAGGGTTTGCCGCTAATGCGCGTGCGATTTCAACACGTCGACGTTCACCACCCGATAATGCCATACCTTGGCTATCGCGAATGTGAGTAATATTAAACTCTTCTAATAAGTGCTCTAACTCTTCGATGCGCTGCTCAGTCGTTAAACTTTTGCGGGTTTGCAACACCGCCATAATATTATCGTGTACGGTTAACTTGCGAAAAATGCTGGCTTCTTGCGGTAAATAACCAATGCCTTTGCGTGCACGCAGGTGCATTGGATCTGCCGTGAGATCATCTGAATCAATTAATATGCGGCCTTTATCACTTTTAACTAAGCCAACGACCATATAAAAGGTGGTGGTTTTACCTGCACCATTTGGCCCTAATAGCCCAACAATTTGCCCAGTTTTAACGGTAAGACTGACATTTTTGACCACTTGGCGACTTTTGTAGCTTTTAGCCAAGTTTTCAGCTGTTAAGGTAATTTGGGTCATTATTGAGTTTGCTCTAGCGCTGGTGTTTCAGGTAATGCATCTGAAGCTGGTTGCTCATCACTTGATGCAGGTTTAGCTATTGCAGGTGTTTCAGCTTCAGTTGCTGCTGCCGAATCCAAACCATTTTCAGTGTTTTCGATAGCGGCATCAGATTGATTTTCAATTAACTTCTCAGCTGTTTCTTCAGGTGCTTGCTCTGTGACTTCTTCTGTTGAAACAGGCTCAGATGAGGCGCTATCTGGTTGCTCTGAAGTGTCTTTCGATTCATTTAAATCAGGATAGTTTTCAGGCTGGAAAATTGTGATGACTCGGTCTTTTCCGTCGCCAGTACTTTCAGCGATCAATTGCTGTTTTTCAATATTATAACTGATGAGGTTACCGGTAACTTGGCTACCTGCTTGATCAAGTTTAGCGTTACCTTTTAAGGTTAAAATACTGCTGGCTAGCTCATATCTGATTTCATTGGCACTGGCTGTACCAATACGACCATCATCTAACTCTTGCGAGAATGTAGCCGGATTACCGGTGGCAACCATGGTTTTTTGACCGCCAGACTCTTCACTAAATGCGCGCAATTCATCTGCATTAATGTTAATCGTGCCTTGGGTGACGTTAACAGGGCCAAAGAAAATAACTTGGTTATTTTTAATGTCTGCTTTTTGGCTCACAGCTGCGACTTTTAGCTCTTGTTGTAGATCGCCTTCTTTAGCGTTAACGCCAGTCATTCCAATTAGGCTTATTCCAACTAGGCTCAACTTTACAAAATGTTGTAGTGAGACAGTAAGGTTATTACTTTGCTTCATACGTTCCTTCTACTTGACTTAAAAGCTCTAATTCTTCGGCATTTAAATCAGCGTAAAGGCCTAAGCCTTGTATATTAAAATCTTGACCTGTGACATATATTTGTCTGTCAGACGTCATGATCATAGTGTTCAAATCGAGAGCCAACATAGTGGTTGTCAAAGATTGTACTGGTTCATTGATGTTTATTGCATCAATAATAACATTATTTTGTAGCACTACTTTGCCAGTTTCTTTATTAAGCTTGCCTAAATCAGCAGTTAATTGCCACTCAGCTTCACCATTTTCTGGATAGACAAGATAAACAGGTTCAGTGAACAAGGTTTCATTTGTTTGCTGAAAATGTTCCATGTGTTTTGCTGATACACGACTTTGGACTAAGCCTTGCTCGTTAAATTCAGTACTACGTAAGTCATTAGCTATAAACTCAGGACGAGCAGGATCAGGCAGCTTTGATGCTTCCATCTGGCTGCGCTTGACTTGGACTTGCCAATATAAAATCAGTGCAGCGCCAAAGAAGGCTAAAATGGCCAATGTGGTGCGGCTCATATACTCATTCCATGGGCCGATTCAAATTTGTCTTGGCTAACCAATAGCAGATCAGTTAATTCGCGTAGTGCCCCATTGCCGCCATTTATACTAGTAATCATTTGGCAGTGACGTTTTACAAAAGGGTGACCGTCTGCCACACAAACCGCAAGACCCACTTCTTTCATGACGGGTAAGTCGACCATGTCATCACCGATATAGGCGACTTCATCAGGTTTGACATTATAAATGCTCAGCAAGTCTTTAAACGGGGTAAGTTTATCATCCACGCCTTGATAGATATGGCTGACGCCAAGAGCTGTCATTCTATTTTCTACAATGGCAGATTTACGGCCTGTGATCACAGCGACTTGAATACCACTAGTTAAAATTGAGCGGACGCCATAACCATCTCGAGTATGAAATGCTTTGAGTTCTTCACCTGCATTACTTAAGTAGATGCGGCCATCGGAAAAAACGCCGTCAACATCGCAGATAAGCAGTTTGATTTTTTTAGCGCGCTGCCAAATGTCATCACTGACAGGGCCATATAAGCCTTGATGAACTTGTGTTTCAGACATATTAAATGACTCCTGCTTTAACCATATCGAGCATGTTTAGTGCGCCAACAGGTTGTTGATTGTTATCAACCACGATTAAGCCGTTAATGCTTTTTTCATCCATAATTTGCAATGCTTGTGCAGCCAAAATATCGGCACTGATGGTAATACAGTTTGGTGTCATGACATCGGCAATGGCTGTGGTACGTAAATTCTTTTCTGCATCAATCACGCGGCGTAAATCCCCGTCAGTAAATATACCCACAAGTTGACCGCCATCATCAGTCACAGCAGTCATACCTAAACCTTTATTTGAAATTTCATATAAGGACTCAGTGATACAGACACTGCTGTTAACTATAGGTACATCAGCACCTTGATGCATAACATCTGACACTTTTAACAGTAATTTACGGCCTAAAGAGCCGCCTGGGTGAGATAAAGCGAAATCATCACGAGTAAAGCCCCTTGCTTGAAGCAAAGCGACAGCTAGTGCATCGCCCATGACCAATGTTGCCGTTGTGCTTGAAGTGGGGGCGAGTCCTAACGGACAAGCCTCTTCTGGTACTTCAATACAAAGATGCAATTTCGATAAGCGCGCCATATTCGAGTCAGGTTTCCCTGTAACCGCGATAACCGGTACGCCCATTCTTTGAATTACTGGTAGCAAAGTGAGAATTTCGCTTGATTCACCAGAATTTGAAATTGCTAAGACGATATCATTTTTAGCCAAAGCCCCTAAATCGCCATGGCTTGCTTCACCTGGGTGAACAAAAAACGCTGGTGTGCCTGTACTGGCGAGAGTGGCTGAAATCTTGTTACCAATATGGCCCGATTTTCCCATACCCATGACAATGACTTTGCCTTTACATTGCAAAATAAGTTCACAAGCTTGGCCAAACTCATCGGAATCAACATATTGATAGAGGTTATCTAATGCCGTTTTCTCGATATCAATGACCTGACGGCCCCATTGGCGCAATTGTTTCTGATCTATCATAGGTCTCTCGCTCTGTTCTAACACTAATTAAACATTAGCATTAGTGAGATAAAAGTCTTTATGCCCCGTTATTGAGATTGAAATAAGACAATCTGGTACGCAATAAAGACGACTAATAAAATGACGCCATGCCAGCGAGTTAGCTGCTTTTTGGCACCACTGGATAAAACGAGTACTGCTAATGCGGCACTGGTACCCAGCACCATATAAAAATCTCGGCTACTTGCTTGCGCATCAATCTCACCTGGAGCGATGAGCCCAGGAATAGCCAATACTGCTAAAATATTAAATAAGTTCGATCCGACAATGTTACCAATGGCGAGATCGTCTTCTTTCTTCAACACCCCAGCAATACATGCAGCAAGCTCAGGTAAACTGGTACCCACTGCAATAATGGTCAATCCGATGACTAAGTCGGAAAGCCCAAATGTCTTGGCAATGCCTACAGCACCAGTCACCATCCAATCGGCAGAAAGCGGCAGTAGGATCATGCCCACAATGATCCAGATAATAGCATGTAATGTGGGTACATTTTTAGGGATCTCTGCATCAGATTCGTCAGATAACGGATCTATTTGCTTATTTCTCATGGCTTGCCAAATGAAATAGCCCATTAATCCAAAAAATGCGACTAATAAAACACCGCCTTCAAAACGAGTTAGCATGCCGTCATGGATGAGGTAACCGGCTAAAACAGTCGCTGCTAGCATTAGCGGTATTTCTCTTTTGAGTGTTTGAGAACTCACTGAAATAGCACCAAGTAGGGCGGTAATACCAAGAATTAAGGTGATGTTAGCAACGTTTGAGCCCAGCACATTACCTACGGCTGTATTGCTCATGCCTTCCATTGATGCTGTGGCTGCGACAAACATTTCGGGTGCTGAACTTCCCATTGCAACAATGGTTAAACCAATCAGCATTGGCGGCAGTCCAAGGTTACGAGCGAAAGCGGCTGCGCCATATACGAAGCGATCTGCGCTCCAAACTAATACGCCTAGGCCAGCGATTAGCATCAAGATATTAAAAAGCATGTTTGTCCAAAAAAAGTGTTGATAGCTATATTTGTGCAGAATTTTAACAAAAATATGAGCAGATGCGATAATTGTTGTGGATTGTAACTCATGGTGATTGATTTGTTGTAGGTTCTTACACAATTTCGTACAATTCAGATCTACATCTTGCGGGCCAGGAAGGCTATTATTTCCTCTATGTCAGATTCAAGTTCATTACAAAATACATCCCCTTTGGTTGAAATTCGTCATATGAAATTCAATCGTGGTTCACGTGTCATCTTTGATGATATTTGTTTGAACATTCCTAAGGGAAAAGTTACCGCAATTATGGGCCCCAGCGGCATCGGTAAAACGACGCTCCTTAAATTAATTGGTGGTCAATTAACCCCAGACAGCGGTGAAGTAATATTCAGTGGTGAAAATATTCACCAACTCAAACGTCAGCAATTATTTGAGCTGCGTAAACGCATGAGCATGCTATTTCAAAGTGGTGCCTTATTCACCGACATGAATGTATTTGATAATGTGGCTTTTGCATTACGTGAGCATTCTGGTTTACCTGAAAGCATTATTCGTAAAGTGGTGATGATGAAGTTGCAAGCGGTGGGATTACGAGGCGCAGCTCAGATGAACCCTAATGAGTTATCAGGTGGTATGCAAAGGCGAGCAGCGTTAGCGAGAGCGATTGCCTTAGAGCCTGAAATGATCCTTTATGATGAGCCATTTGCTGGGCAAGATCCTATTTCAATGGGGATGCTGGTGAAATTAATCGGTGAGCTATCCAGTACCTTAAAACTCACTTCTGTCGTTGTTTCCCATGATGTTGACGCTGTTCTGAGCATTGCTGATTACGTGTACGTGATTGCTGAAAAGAAAGTGATTGCCTCAGGGACTCCCGACGAGCTTAGAGCATCAAATAACCCTCAAATTGAACAGTTTATTAATGGCCGACCAGACGGGCCTGTGCCTTTTCATTTCCCCGCTGAAGATTACCAACAGGAGATGCTAAATGGGCGTAGTTAGTCGTGTGGCGGACTTAGGCCGAGTTGCATTGGATGTTTTAGCAGGGCTAGGCCGTGCAGGCTTAATGCTTTGGGGTGCGATTATCAATGTGCCTAATATCAGTAAAGGTTTGCCATTAGTGGTTAAGCAAATTTATGTGCTTGGTGTGCGCTCAATGGTGATAATCATCGTATCAGGCTTATTTATTGGTATGGTTTTGGCGCTTCAAGGTTATACCGTTTTAGCTGATTTTGGCACTGTTGAAAGTTTAGGCCCGATGGTTGCGCTGAGTTTACTGCGTGAACTTGGCCCTGTCGTGACGGCATTATTATTTGCGGGACGTGCAGGTTCAGCATTAACCGCAGAAATAGGCTTAATGAAATCCACTGAGCAATTATCTAGCTTAGAGATGATGGCTATCGATCCATTAAGGCAAGTGATTGCGCCGCGTTTTTGGGCAGGGGTGATAAGTGTACCTTTATTAACAATGATGTTCTGCCTCGTTGGTATTTTAGGTGGTCATCTTGTTGGGGTTGAATGGAAAGGCATCGATAGCGGGTCTTTTTGGTCAATACTGCAAGCATCTATCGAATGGCGCCAAGATATTGTGAATTGTTTGATTAAAAGTGCTCTATTTGGCGTGGTAGTAACTTGGATTGCTTTGTACCGCGGGTATGAGGTCACGCCAAACCCAGAAGGGATAAGTAAGGCAACCACTTCGACAGTGGTGCAAGCAAGTTTAGCGGTACTCGCACTCGACTTTTTGCTTACAGCAATCATGTTTGGTCAGTAACAAATTTCGCATTCATTAATTAAGTGGTTGAAGCATATGTTGACAAGGAAAGTAGAATTATTCGTTGGGCTCTTTTTACTAACAGGGTTGTTGGCATTTTGTGTATTGGTGTTTAACGTTGCCAATGTGGAACTAAAGTCGAGTAAAGAGACCTATACTTTAAGAGCTGAGTTTAACAATATCGGCGGTTTAAAGGTGCGTTCACCTGTGAAGGTTGGCGGTGTTGTCGTTGGCCGAGTCTCGAAAATTACACTGGATAATAAGAAGCTGGTGCCCGTAGTTGCCTTAACCATGGATAAAGAGTTTAATCAGTTCCCTGAAACGAGTAGCTTATCAATTTTAACGTCAGGGTTATTAGGTGAGCAATTTTTAGGGCTGACCCCAGGCTTTATGGACGAT
Source organism: Shewanella sp. 10N.286.52.E4 (assembly GCF_041468785.1). Taxonomy (NCBI): domain Bacteria; kingdom Pseudomonadati; phylum Pseudomonadota; class Gammaproteobacteria; order Alteromonadales; family Shewanellaceae; genus Shewanella; species Shewanella sp. 10N.286.52.E4. The sequence continues at coordinate 129,008 of NZ_JBFRJJ010000007.1, read as the reverse complement.
GACATAGAAATGTTAGCAGATGGGGATAGAGTGCATGACACTCGCTCTGCATTGATTTTAGAGGATTTAATTGGGCAGTTATTATATAGCGTTTCTTCAAAGGACAATTAGGAGAGAAGTATGAGCCAAGTCTTTAAACGTATTTTGCAAACTATGGTGTTGTTAGTTGGCAGTGCTGTGAGTCTCACAATGTCAGCGAGTGAAGTGACAAGTGAAGTTATAGATACTCATGATCCTTTTAAGTTAGTCCAGCAAGTATCGAATAAAACCTTTGATCGCTTTAATACTGATAAAGCGTTAATTGATGCAGATTTAAGTCATTTAAAGGTGATTGTGCGTGAAGAATTAATGCCATATGTCGATTACAAATATGCTGCTTATAAAGTCATGGGGCAGTATTTACGCGACACGACACCAGAACAACGTGAGCGTTTTGTCGAAGCGTTTGAAGGTTACTTGGTGGCGACTTACGCTCAAGCCTTTACCGAGTATACAGGTCAAAAAGTACAGTTTTCCCCTGCGAGTGATTTTGCCGATGAGAAATTCGTCGATGTAAATGTGCAAATTATTGAAGATGGCCGCCCACCGATTAAAGTGATGTTTAAAGCAAGACGCCTTAAAGATGATAGTTGGAAGGCATTTGATTTAGTCGCTGAAGGGGTGAGTCTACTTGCGTCAAAACAGTCTGAAATTTCAAACTTAATTCGCCAGAAAGGCGTGGATTCGGTGATTGAAATGCTAAAAGATCGCACCCAACAAGAAATCAATTACAAACAGGATAAGGAAAATGCTGCGTGATTGAGTTTTTACAACAAGGTGACACTTGTGAAATTAAAGGGCAATTAAGGCAAACAGAGGTCATTGATTTATGGCCAAAACGACAACAGTTGTTTACTGATAGCACGCAAGTGTTAGACTTGTCTGCTTTAGAGTATGCCGACAGCGCAGGCGTCGCATTTTTACTTGAGCTGATATGCTTAGGTAATTGCAGTAAAAGCACTACTCAGCCAAGAACATTGGCAAATCCGAGTACACATCTAAAAAAACTCATTGAGTTATATGATTTAGAATCCTTTTTTCTAGAAAACTAGCATTGAATTTAAGGTAGCAAATTCCATGGATTGCAAAGTAATCGAACAAATTTTATCAGACGCACTCACTGTAGATGAAGTTCATGTCACGTCTGACGGTAGTCATTTTAAGGTCGTTGCCGTAGGCGAATGCTTTGATGACATGAGTAAAGTAAAGCAACAACAGACGATTTACGCACCATTGAATGAATTCATAGCCAGTGGTGAGTTGCATGCGCTGACCATCAAAACTTTTACGCCGACACAGTGGAAGCGTGAAAAACTATTTAATATGTAATTTCAGAGAGTCAGTGTGGATAAACTAACAATTCAAGCCAGTCAGCCGCTTTCTGGAAATGTGACCATTTCTGGGGCGAAAAATGCCGCTTTGCCGATTTTGTTCGCAAGTGTGCTAGCAGAGACTGACTTTATCGTTTCTAACGTACCGAGTCTTCGAGACGTCAATACAACGTGTAAGTTATTGCGTTGTTTAGGCGCAGAAGTGAAAGAGTTAGGCGACAGCAAGTACTGTATTTCAACTCAAAACTTAAATGAGTTTTGTGCTCCTTACGATCTCGTTAAAACCATGCGAGCGTCTATTTTAATCTTAGGCCCATTACTCGCAAGGTTTGGTACTGCAGATGTATCATTACCTGGTGGTTGTGCCATTGGTGCCCGCCCTGTAAACCTTCACTTGCAAGGCTTAGAGCAAATGGGCGCTAAGATTGAAGTGAAAGAAGGTTACATCAAAGCGCGTGTTGATGGCCGTCTTAAGGGCGCGCATATCTTTATGGATATGGTCAGCGTCGGCGCGACTGAAAACTTACTTATGGCCGCCACACTTGCAGATGGTGAAACAATCATCGAAAACGCTGCGCGTGAACCTGAAATTAATGATTTAGCCCATTGCTTAATTAGCATGGGGGCCAAAATATCTGGTGTAGGCACTGCAACACTAAAAATTGAAGGTGTTGAACGCTTGTCTGGCTGTGAGTATCGAGTGATGCCAGATCGAATCGAAACCGGTTCGTTTTTGGTTGCAGCAGCAGTAACGCGCGGAAGTATTCGTTGTGTTGATGCTGACCCTTCATCACTTGAAGCTGTACTTGCCAAACTTGAAGATGCAGGTGCGAAAATTACCACAGGTGATGATTGGATCGAGCTTGATATGCAGGGTAAACGTCCTGTCGCTGTTAATATTAAAACAGCGCCATATCCTGCATTTCCAACCGATATGCAAGCTCAGTTTTGTGTACTTAATGCATTAGCTGAAGGCACCAGTCATGTGACTGAAACGATTTTTGAAAATCGTTTTATGCATGTACCTGAGCTAAGTCGTATGGGCGCCGAGATGGAACTTGAAGGTAATACTTGCATCATTAAAGGTATAGAGCGCATGAATGGTGCTCAAGTGATGGCGACGGATTTACGTGCATCAGCAAGTTTAGTGATTGCGGGCTTAATGGCTGATGGTGTCACAACTGTCGATCGGATTTATCATTTAGATCGCGGCTATGAACATATCGAAGATAAATTTGCAGGCTTAGGCGGCAAAGTGGTTCGCGTTAGCTAAGCTAATATCTGTATTGATAACTAAAGCCGCTTTTTGAGCGGCTTTTTTATGTCTTAATATTTAGTCATCATGAATTTGGAGTGATTAAAAAGCCTGCATAAGCAGGCTTTATTTGAGGATAAACCAGTTTAAATTAACTATCAGTAGGGAGCTTCTCTCCAATAACAACGGGTAGTTCTAGTGGTTTGCCTTCACGAATAATAGTGATATTCACTTGATTACCTGGTGTGGTTTCAGCAATTCTATCCATTAACATTTCAACGCCTGGTACGCTTTCTTCTTCGTATTGAATAATCACATCACGAGGACGCAGCGTTGCTTTTGATGCAGGGCCATTTGGATCAACACCTGTGACTAATACGCCTTTAAGGTCGGGTAAGTTGAGAATTTGCGCCATTACAGGACTCAAAGGTTCGCCTGAAATACCCAGTGCACCACGGATCACGCGGCCGTTAGTAATCAATTTCCCCATAATGCTATGGGCAAGCTTTATAGGAATAGCAAAGTTAATCCCGTGACCACCACCTTCAGCCCCAATTTGGAAAGCAGCAGTATTAATACCAATAAGCTCACCACCGGTATCAATTAACGCGCCGCCAGAGTTACCTGCATTAATAGCAGCATCGGTTTGTAAAAAGTCGAGATAGCCTGAACTTAAACCATTACGACCTGTAGCACTAATGATGCCTTGCGTAATAGTTTGGCCTAAATTGTATGGGTTACCAATCGCTAACACGACATCACCGACTTGGGCTGGATTATTGAGGTTAATTGGTACAATGGGGACGTTATCACCATCAATCTCGATTTTAAGTACCGCTAAATCGGTGATTTGATCTGAGCCGACAACTTCAGAGGTGAACTTTCTACCATCTTGCAGCGCGATAACAATCTCATCGGCTTTTTTGATCACGTGGTAGTTAGTTAAAATGTAGCCTTCTTTGCTCATGATCACTCCAGAGCCAAGGCCTTGGAGTGAGCTTGAGTTCAGTGGACTATTTTGATCTAAACTTAAGCTGTATATGTTTACAACTGCTGGAGCGGCTCTACGTACAGCGCTAGCAAATGACAATTCATTATGATGTTGAGTCGTCGTTAAGCCGTTATTGAAGCTATTGTTGTTAGTAATGGAATTAACAAATAAGAATACAGCAGCCATGACCAAACCAAATACCACAGCCTTGCTTAAGTAAAGAATAGTGTCTTTGAAGTTCATTGGTCGACTACATATAGGAAAGATGAGCAAATATTATCATGACTAAAAAAATTAAGCATCGTAGCGACAAACTACAATGCTTAATTTATGTTTGATAATAAGATTTAATTTAAGGCTTTATCTCAGTACTAAGTACATTAATTTGTTATCGCGGAGCACCTTTAACGCAACAGCACCTTGTGGATTCTTTAGCTCTTCTTTTAACGCGTTCAGGTTTTTGACCTTACTGCGATTTAAGCCGACAATTAAGTCTCCTTCTTGAAGGCCATTTCGTGCTGCTGGAGAGCCCTGTGCAATACTCGTAATTTCGATACCTTTACGGCTATTACTCAGTTCTGCCCCTTCTAACATTGGGTGGAGGGCATTATCGGCAGAACCTGAACTCGAGGTTGATTCACCTAGAACTACGTTCGCGGTTTCTTCATCGCCATCACGAATAATGCCAATTTCAACTTTTGCACCAGCGCCCATCGTGGCTACTTTGGCTCTAAGCTCTTGGAAATTTTTAATCTTTTTACCATTAACGCTAACAATAATGTCGCCAGCTTCTATGCCTGCTTTATCAGCGGCGCTATCAGGCATGACTTCACTGATAAACCCGCCATGTTGGGTTTCAAGGCCAAACGCTTTTGCCAGCTCGTTATCTAAATCGCGCCCCGTGACACCAAGTACGCCACGCTTCACTTCACCATGTTCAATAATTTGATTAATGAGGTTGTTCACCATATTGGCGGGAATTGCAAAACCAATCCCGACGTTACCGCCACTTGGTGCAACGATTGCTGTATTGATACCGATAAGCTCACCATTTAAATTAACGAGTGCGCCGCCAGAATTACCGCTGTTAATCGCGGCGTCGGTTTGAATAAAGTTCTCAAGCATTTCAATGCCAAGGCCACTACGTCCTAGAGCACTAACAATCCCTGAAGTTACGGTTTGTCCAAGGCCAAATGGGTTACCAATAGCCACAGCAAAGTCACCCACTCGAATATCATCTGAGTTAGTCTGTTTAATTGCCGTTAGGTTTTTTGCTTCAATTTGCAGTAGCGCAATATCAGATTCTGGATCAGCGCCTATTAATTTAGCATCAATTTCTCGTCCATCATGTAGGCCAATTTTGATTTCATCCGCGCCGTTAATGACGTGGTTATTGGTGACGATATAGCCTTCTTTGGCATCAATAATAACCCCTGAACCTAAGCCTCTGAATGGTCGCTCTTGGACTTGCTCTTGCGGCGCATTAGGGCCAAAGAAATACTTAAATACATCTGGGATTTGTTGTTTCGATGTTTGGGTACCACTTACCGCAACCGATACAACAGCAGGTGTTGTTCTTTCAAGCATGGGCGCTAGGCTTGGTAATGCTTGACCATCAACAGTTTGGGGAATTGCCGCTTGTGATAAGGCCGGCATTAAAGATAGCGAGGCTGATAAAATTGCTGCTGAGAGTAAAGTTAATTTTGGTTTCATTAATTATTGCTCCTTGAAAAATTAAATCATGGCTCGGTAAAAGTTTACAGTTATCGCCTTTGATCAAATTTAATCTGATAATCGTACATGGTATATATAACCTCGGAGTCTATGCTGTTTCAATAAGTTCAGCCTATATTAACAAAGGTTAATTTTTTGTAGTTATAAACGTTACCTCAATTGTAGCTGCATGCTATGATTGTTTCGAATTTTCAGCAGTATAAGAGAGTCGTACTTGTGTCGCAGTTAAGCCCTTGGCAGCATTACCAGCAAGATTTAACCCGTGATGGTTTTTCTCACGATATAGCACAAGAGCAAGCGGTAAAATCGCTACAACGAGTTTATGAAGAAGTCATTGCTGCCGATGTCCAACCTTCAGGTATTGGCAAGTTGTTTAGTGCGATAGGATTGAAAAAATCTGACTCATCGATTCAAGGACTGTATTTATGGGGTGGAGTAGGGCGCGGTAAAACCTACTTGATGGATACCTTTTATGATGCACTGCCTACAGATAAAAAATTGCGTGCACATTTCCATCGTTTTATGCACCAGCTGCATCATGATCTCGGTGAAATGGAAGGGGTACAAGATCCGCTCATTAGCATTGCTAAGAAAATGGCGCAGCAATATAAGATAATCTGCTTTGATGAATTTTTTGTCTCAGACATTACCGACGCGATGTTACTGGGCACCTTATTCCAATATCTCTTCAAAGAAGGTGTTGCCTTAGTGGCGACCTCTAATATCATTCCTGACGACTTATATAAGAACGGGTTACAACGCGCACGCTTCTTACCTGCAATTAAACTGATTAATGAGCATTGTGAAATATTAAATGTCGATTCGGGAATTGATTACCGTTTACGTACTCTTGAACAAGCAGAGATTTATCATTTCCCCTTAGATCAGCAAGCGGATACCAATTTAATCACTTACTTTGGTCAACTCGCGCCAGAATCAGAAGTGCTTACAGGTTCTATTGAAATTGAAGGCCGTGAGATTGCTATTCGCCAACAATCTCAAGGTGTCTTATTAGCTAACTTTAGAGACTTATGTGATGGTCCTCGTTCGCAACGTGACTATATGGAAGTGGCGAGGCTGTATCACACTGTTTTAGTGAGTGGCCTCGAGCAAATGGGGTCTTCAACCACAGGTGACGATATCGCGAGGCGCTTTTTGGCCATGGTCGATGAATTTTACGAACGTAATGTAAAACTGATTATTTCTGCAGAAGTTTCATTAGAAGATATCTATACCGATGGCTTATTGAGCTTTGAGTTTAGGCGCTGCCGTTCAAGACTGATTGAAATGCAGTCTCATGACTATTTAACTTTAGAGCATCTTCCTTAAATAGGGCATATATCAAATTGCTGTTTAGGTTTACTTATATAGGTAACTTATTCGCTAGCTATATTTGAGTTGATAGGGTTGAGTGTTTATTGAACGACTCATGTCGATGAGATAGTGAATATTCAGCATAAAATCCAGAAATCACCTTCATAGGTGATTTTTTTATAATTATGAAAAAATTAGATGATTTTTAACTCAAGTTTGTCTATAATCCGCCACCTGCCCTCGTTACTCCACCGAATTTGGGTGGAAGATTTAAACCAATTTCAGCTCGAAGGGGCTTTGAAATGGTCATTGTGTTGATTGCATGTGCAGTCAGCATTGAGACAGAATTTTAATCATTGGGTTTTTGTAAAATGAAGACTACATTTACTGCTACACCAGAAACAGTCACACGTGACTGGTTCGTCGTTGATGCTGAAGGTAAAACTTTAGGTCGTATCGCTACTGAAATTGCTACTCGTTTACGCGGTAAGCATAAGCCAGAGTATACTCCTCATGTTGACACTGGTGACTACATCATCGTTATTAACGCTGAGAAAGTTACAGTGACTGGTAACAAAGCTAAAGGCAAAGTTTACTACTCACATTCAGGTTTCATCGGTGGTATCAAGCAGATTACTTTTGAAAAGCTGCAAGATCATAAGCCTGAGATGATTATCGAGAAAGCAGTTAAGGGTATGTTACCAAAAGGTCCTTTGGGCCGCGCTATGTTCCGTAAACTTAAAGTTTACTCTGGCGCTGAACATAACCACGCTGCACAACAACCACAAGTTCTTGATATCTAATCCGGGAGTAAGCTAATGTCTGCAACTCAGTACTACGGCACTGGCCGTCGTAAAACATCAACTGCTCGCGTATTCGCTAAAGCAGGTAGTGGTCAAATCGTTGTTAACCAACGTCCACTAGATGTATATTTTGGTCGTGAAACTGCTCGTATGGTTGTTCGTCAACCACTTGAGCTAGTTGAAATGACAGATAAACTTGACATCTATGTAACTGTTAAAGGCGGTGGAACCACTGGCCAAGCAGGTGCAATTCGTCACGGTATTACTCGTGCATTGCTTCAGTTAGACGAAGCTCTACGTCCTTCTTTACGCGGCGCTGGTTTCGTTACCCGTGATGCTCGTAAAGTTGAGCGTAAGAAAGTTGGTCTACGTAAAGCACGTCGTAAGCCACAATTCTCAAAACGTTAATTCGTTTTTGGAATTCAAAAAGCCCAGCTATATGCTGGGTTTTTTATTGCCTTTTTTTTATCAAATACAGCTATGATACAAAATGATAATGGTGTTTCATTTATTTGATGCTGCCACTGTTCTGTTGTTGAGTTAATAATAAATTGTGGGATGAATGATGGATTTTCAAGTGTGGATGTTTGCGATTGGTTTAGTTTTGGTTTTAGAAGGGATTGGACCGTTACTATTTCCACAGCAATGGAAAAAATATTTAGCTGAGATTTCGAGCCAAAACAAGAATGTTCTCAGGAGGTTAGGTGGATCATTGGTGTCTGCTGGCATAGTACTATTAATAATTTTCGCATAAAATACTTGCAATACACCCCCAGAAATCTGTTAAAATTCGCCTTTATACCGCAACCTTGCAGCAGACGATGGGCAAAAACGTAGTAGTACTCGGCACTCAATGGGGTGACGAAGGAAAAGGTAAGATTGTCGACCTTCTAACAGAACAGGCAAAATATGTAGTTCGTTACCAAGGCGGCCACAATGCTGGTCATACTCTTGTTATCGACGGCGATAAAACAGTACTTCATTTGATTCCGTCAGGGATCTTACGCGACAATGTGAAATGCATTATCGGTAATGGTGTAGTGCTCGCTCCCGATGCTTTGATGAAAGAGATCAACATGCTTAAAGAGCGTGGTGTTCCTGTCGAAGAGCGTCTTCTTATTTCAGAAGCATGTCCACTAATTCTACCTTTCCATTGTGCTCTTGATGTGGCTCGCGAAAAAGCGCGCGGCAATCAAGCTATCGGTACAACGGGTCGTGGTATTGGTCCAGCTTATGAAGATAAAATTTCTCGTCGTGGTCTTCGCGTAGGTGATTTGTTCAATGCTGAACTTTTCGCTGTTAAGCTAAAAGAAGTGATGAAATATCACAACTTCATGCTAACCGAATACTATGATTGTGAAGCTGTTGACTATCAAACAACGCTAGATGATGCATTAGCTATCGCTGATTATCTGAAAAGCATGTGTACTGATGTGACTGAATTACTAGATACTGCCCGTAAAGCGGGTGAGCCAATCTTGTTTGAAGGCGCACAAGGTACATTACTTGATATCGACCATGGTACATACCCATATGTGACTTCATCAAACACTACAGCAGGTGGCGTAGCTACTGGTTCTGGTTTTGGTCCTCGTCACTTAGATTATGTATTAGGTATCATGAAAGCTTACACCACTCGTGTAGGTGCTGGTCCATTCCCAACAGAGCTTGAGAATGAGATTGGTGACTACTTAGGCCATAAAGGTCAAGAGTTCGGTGCTACAACTGGTCGTAAACGTCGTCCAGGTTGGTTAGATGCTGTGGCAATGCGCCGTGCAGTTCAAATCAACAGTGTAAGCGGCTTCTGTCTAACCAAACTTGACGTTCTAGATGGCCTAGAAGAAGTTAAGATTTGTGTTGGTTACCAGTATCCAGATGGGTCTGTTGAAACAGTGACTCCTTTAGCTGCTGAAGGTTACGAGCAGGTAACACCTGTTTTCGAAACTATGCCAGGCTGGAGCGAAACCACTTTCGGTGCGACATCAATTGAGCAACTGCCACAAGCAGCACTTAATTATATTGCGCGTATCGAAGAGTTACTTGAAGCTCCAGTTGATATCGTATCAACGGGTCCTGACAGAAACGAAACAATCGTATTAGTTAATCCATTTAACTAACACATTGAAGGCCGCTAATTAGCGGCCTTTTTATTGTGTAGTTGACCTAGTTTTATTGATTGAAAATTTACATCGAACATTCACTGTTATCCTCCAGTTACCTTCGTCATTTTCTCCTATCTAATACAAGCGATTCAGTTTTCTATTGTGTTGAATAATTGCGGTTTGTGCAGTTAATACTCAAGAATTGAGCTATAATGCCGATGCATTGAGTAACTAAAGTGTCATTGAGAATCGTTATGCTGCGTTTAAGTTTATTGTTGTTGTGTTTTATTCCATATATTACCGTTGCCGAAATGGCTTCAGTGGATATTTATAATGATGAGCAATTACTTAAATTGATCCGAACGAATCAATATTTACAGCAAGTTAAAGCCGATGATTGCCAGCTAGTACAAGACATCGAAGCGAGAGCCGAAGTGCTAAAGCAGCCCATGTATCAATTCTTATGGGGTGAGATGCTTAATCATGGTGTTTGTGTGCCGCAGCATGCATCCAGAGGCATGAAACAATTACAAATTGCTGCAGAGCAAGGTAGCGCAGAGGCGATGCTAAAACTGGCCGAGTATTACTATCACGGTAAAATGGTAGTCAAAGATAAAAATCGTGCAGTGCAGTATGTGATGCCTGCTGCTGCTAATGGCGATGTGCCAGCACGATTAATGTTAGTTCGCCTTTTTGGCGAAGGTTATGGTAGCCCTGTAGATTACAAGTTAGGTTACCATTGGTTATATAACAGCGTATTTAATGATGAAGCGACACAGAAAAAAGCGTCTTCATTATTGCAGACATTAGCCGCTAAGATGCCCGCGAGTATAGTCGCGCGAGCACAGCAGCCGCAGCTGCACTAAACGCTAATACTCCAACATTGGAGTAAATTATTTGGAAATTGAATGATCAACGATCCTCATTTTGAGAGAGAGCAAGACAAGTACGAAAACCCAATCCCTAGCCGTGAATACATCTTAGAGTATTTACGCGCCCAGAAATCACCTGTGACTAGAGAGCACATTGCCGCAGCATTAAACATGGTCGATGAAGATCATCTTGAAGCGCTAAGAAGACGTTTGCGTGCAATGGAGCGTGATGGACAACTAGTGTACACCCGCGGACATAGCTATGGTTTACCTGAAAAGATGGATTTACTTTCAGGCAGCGTGATTGGTCACCGAGATGGATTTGGATTTTTTAAATCTGATGAAGGCGGAGATGACTTATTTATTAATAACCGCGATATGCAGATGTATTTTCACGGCGATAAAGTCCTAGCACAAAAAGCGGGCTCAGATCGTCGTGGACGTCGTGAAGCACGTATTGTACGTCTAGTTCAGCAACGAGCAGCACCATTAGTAGGCCGCTATCACGTTGATGCTGGCATGGCATTTGTGATTGCTGATGATAGACGTATTACCCAAGAAATCTTAATTGCTAAAGAAGACAGGAATGGCGCTCGCGCAGGCGACGTGGTTGTAGTTGAGTTAACCCGCAGACCTGGCCGCTTTGTTAAAGCCGCTGCGAAAGTCACTGAAGTACTTGGTAAAACGATGGCCCCCGGTATGGAAATTGAAATTGCTCTGCGCAATTATGATTTACCCCATAAATGGTCATCAGTGATTGAGAAAAAACTCAAGCGCATTCCTGATGAAGTACCAGAGTCTGATAAGCAAGGTCGAGTCGATTTACGTCACTTACCTTTAGTGACGATTGATGGTGAAGATGCCCGTGATTTTGATGATGCAGTTTATGCTGAGACAAAACCTAGTGGTGGCTGGCGTTTATGGGTAGCGATTGCAGATGTGAGTCATTATGTACGCACTGATTCTGCATTAGATGAAGAGGCGCGTGCCCGTGGTAACTCGGTGTACTTCCCATCGCAAGTTATTCCAATGTTGCCAGAGAAAATTTCCAACGGCTTATGTTCGCTTAATCCGCATGTTGACCGTTTATGTATGGTCGCAGAAATGACAATTTCAGCGGCGGGTAAGTTATCTGGCTATAAGTTTTATCCTGCAGTGATGCATTCACATGCAAGATTTACTTATACCCAAGTCGCAGCAATGCTCGAGGGCGGCGAAATCGCGCCTGAGCATGAAGCACTATTCCCGCATCTTCAATGTTTACAGTCTCTGTATTTAACTTTGAACGAGCGTAGAGCTGAACGCGGTGCAATTGCATTTGAAACCGTTGAAACCCAGTTCATCTTTAATGAACAACGTAAGATTGAAGCGATTGTGCCCCGTGGACGTAATCAAGCTCATAAGATTATTGAAGAGTGCATGATCCTCGCAAACGTCGCTTCTGCTAAGTTTGTGAAGAAACATAAAGGTGAAGTGCTATATCGTGTCCATGAAGCGCCATCTGAAACTAAGCTAGCAAACTTTAAAGAGTTTTTAGCTGAACGCGGATTATCAATGAATGGCGGTGATGAACCTACACCATCTGATTATCAAGATGTGATGCTGAAAATTGCTGATAGACCGGATGCAGAACTGATTCAAATCATGTTACTGCGTTCAATGCGCCAAGCAGTATATAGCCCTGATGATGATGGTCACTTTGGGTTAGCATTAACCGAATACTCGCATTTCACTTCGCCAATTCGACGCTATCCAGATCTGGTGTTGCACCGTGTGATCCGCTACCTGTTAGCTGCACAAGATGGCAATGTTAAGGATAAATGGACTCCTGAAGGGGGTTATCATTATGACCTTGAAGAGTTGGATAAGTTAGGCGAAGAATGTTCAACGACTGAACGCCGTGCAGATGAAGCGACGCGTGATGTAGCTGATTGGCTTAAATGCGAATACATGCAAGATCATGTTGGTGATGATTTTGAAGCCGTTATCGCATCGGTAACAAGCTTTGGTTTATTTGTGAGGCTGAAAGATCTCTACATCGATGGCTTGGTGCATATTTCAAGTTTAGTCAGTGATTACTACCAATTTGATCCAATGCGTCAACGTTTGATTGGTGAAAACACCAAGAACGTATATCAAGTGGGCGATGAAGTGAATGTAAAAGTGGCCGCAGTTAACTTGGATGATCGTCAAATAGACCTTATCATGCTTGGCGATCATGGGAAGAGCCGTAAAAAAGCTAATCGTAAACCGTTAACAGCACGTGAACGCGCTAACCTTGAAGGCGCTAAAGCGGGGGCTGGAAAATCTGGTTCAAGCAAGTCAGGAGCGGGTAAAGATAGTTCTGATACTAAAGATGATAAAAGTGGGGCAAAACGTAGTTCAAGTGCTAAAAAGCCACGTTCTAAATCTAGCGCTAAGAAAAAAAGTGCAGGAAAATCATCTAAAAAACCGGTAAACAGTTCAGCTACAACAGCTGCAAAAAAACCATCTAAAGCAAAGCGTAAGAGAAAATAAGTAAATGAAAAAACAAGATATCATTTTTGGCATACATGCTGTTGAAGCTTTGCTACGAAATGCACCAGAGCGTGTGATTGAATTATGGGTAGTACAGGGTCGCGAAGATGAGCGTGTTCTGCCATTAATTAACACTGCAAACCAATATGGTGTTTCTGTGCAGCGCTCTGGACGTAAGGTACTTGACGACAAATCAGCAAGCAGCCAACATCAAGGTATTGTCGCACGAGTGAAACCAGCCAAAATACTCACTGAAAATGATTTAGATGCCTTGCTTGAAAAAACAGAGCAGCCATTTCTACTTATTCTTGATGGTGTTACCGACCCTCATAACCTTGGTGCATGTTTGCGAAATGCGGATGCTGCAGGGGTTCAAGGTATTATTGTACCAAAGGATAATTCAGTTGGTTTAACTGCAACCGTGAGTAAAGTGGCATGTGGCGCAGCTGAAACTGTTCCTTTGTTTCAAGTGACTAACCTTGCCCGCACTATGCGCCATATTCAGCAAAAAGGTGTGTGGATTATTGGTGCTGCAGGTGAAGCAGATTGTGAATTGTACCAAGCCGACTTAAAAGGTCCACTTGCTATCGCAATGGGCGCTGAAGATAAAGGTTTGCGTCGCCTAACACGTGAAAGCTGTGATTCAATCGTATCTATCCCAATGGCGGGTAGTGTTTCAAGTTTAAATGTATCTGTTGCAACGGGTATTTGTTTATTTGAAGCAGTGCGCCAGCGTAAAGGCTAATCTTGCTAAGATAAATTATCAGCATTAAAAAACGGGCTTATGCCCGTTTTTATTTGCTTTGAATTTGAATGCTACTGGAAAGTATAAAGCAGGTTAAACGTGGTAATGGTATCGGTTTTAAAACTGTCTTCAGGAACAACGGCGGTGTACTTAACATTAACGCCAATTTTAAATGCCCAATCCTGTAAAAAGGTATTTTTATAACTTAAATCTAAAGTCAGGGTATTGTTGTCTTCACCGACTTCTGAGGTGAGATCGGCATTTAAACTGGTATATTCCTGTAGCTTGACCGAATACTTTGCTGCAGTACGTAAAATGATGTCTTGGTTGGCTTCTGGATTTAAATCGGAATCGGTGGCTTTAGGCAAATCATAACGATAACCAGGACCCACTTCTAAACTGAGTTTGGTTTGGTAATTTGAAATAATATCGAAACCGTAACCAGCAGATATCGTTGACAGTTTGGTATAACTACCAAAATCATCCCAAGTGAATTCCCCGCGTCCGAATACATAACCGCTATCCAGTTTATAACTAGATTGCGCGTAAAGATCATATTTTTCAGCTGTCGTCGATTCATCATCAGCTGCATAGTAGGCTTTTAAGGTTAATTCTTGTCGGGCTTTTTCAGTGTCGTAATTTAAGTAAGTACGGCCATTGAAGTTTTGCGACTGGTTGTTACCGGTGTTTAGTTGCATTCCCGCTTCAATTTCAGCGTTAAAGTCACTTGGTGGCTCTTTGTAATCTGGTGGTACTAATGCCCATGCAGAAGATGAGGCGAGCAAAGTAGAAGTAAAAATGATGACTTTATTCATTACGCTTATCTATGGGTTGTTATGAGGAACGCCTGGAATACGGATGAAGCGTCATAATACCTGTATTCGTGTAGGCTGCAAAGCAATCCGTTACTTAAACACTGTCTTGAAGGGTTAAGTTATTAATTTTTATATCGTATTTATGTGTTGTTAAGTTAAATGACAGTCTCACTTTTAGTAGAGACTAAACGAATAGACTTGATGGCAAAGTATTACTTGAGTTTGCTGTTGTGTTTATGTACTATGTCGCGCTCAAATCAGTCATTTAATTTCGTTCCTTGCCTCCAACTTGGTCTGACTGAGCCACACGTGAGGCTAATTAACCGTAAGGAGCAATAAATGCGTCATTATGAAATCGTATTTATGGTTCACCCAGATCAAAGTGAACAAGTCCCAGGTATGATCGAGCGTTACAGCAGTGTAATTACTGATGCTAACGGTACTATCAGCCGTCTAGAAGATTGGGGTCGTCGTCAATTGGCTTACCCAATTCAAGACCTACATAAAGCTCACTATGTTCTTATGAACGTAGAAGCAACTGCAGAGTCTATCGAAGAGTTAGAAACAGCTTTCCGTTTCAATGACGCTGTTCTGCGTAACATGGTAATGCGCACTAAAACTGCTGTTACTGAAGCTTCTCCAATGGCTAAAGCAAAAGATGAGCGTGATTCACGTCGTGCTCCTACTGCTGCACCAGCTGCTGAAAAAGAAGTTGAAGCAAGCGCTGAAGAATCTGCTGAATAATTAATCTGTGGTTAATCACTTAGTATTGTCAGGAACGATAACTCGTTCTAAGCGGTTTGATAGCCCAAGCGGGATTCCACATAAGGTAATCACGTTAGAGCACAAAGCGCAGCGGTATGAAGGCCAGATGTTGAGAAACGTTTATTGCCTCATCCAAGTCATATTAAGTGGACAACGTTTTAATAGCGTTACAGAAGAATTAAAAGCAGGCGTGCAGGTCCAAGTTGAAGGGTTTATCTCTATGCAGCAAGGACGAAATGGCCAAAATAAATTGGTTATGCACGCCGAAAATGTCGAATTGAAAACTTAGGAGACTGTCAACATGGCACGTTATTTCCGTCGTCGCAAGTTCTGTCGTTTCACCTCTGAAGGTGTTGCAGAAATTGATTACAAAGATATCGTTACTTTAAAAAACTACGTAACAGAAAGCGGTAAGATTGTTCCTAGCCGTATCACTGGTACTAGTGCTAAATATCAACGCCAACTAGCTCGCGCGATTAAGCGTGCTCGTTATCTTTCTCTACTGCCTTACACTGATTTACATCAGTAATCGCAGTATTAATCAGAGGAATTAGATAATGAACGTTATTCTGCTTGATAAAATCGCTAACCTTGGAAACCTAGGTGACCAAGTTTCAGTTAAAGCCGGTTACGCACGTAACTTCCTTTTGCCACAAGGCAAAGCTGTTGTTGCTAATGACGAAAACGTTAAAGTTTTCGAAGCACGTCGCGCTGAATTAGAAGCTAAATTAGCTGCTGAATTAGGTGTTTGTGCTGCACGAGCTGAAAAGCTTGCTGCATTAGAAGCAGTTGTTATCGCTTCTAAAGCTGGTGACGAAGGTAAACTATTCGGTTCAGTTGGTACTCGCGACATCGCTGATGCAGTTACTGCTGCTGGCGTTGAGCTTGCTAAAGCTGAAGTACGTCTACCTTTAGGTGCTTTACGCACTTTAGGTGACTTCGAAGTTGAAGTTCAGCTTCACACTGAAGTTAAAGCTGTTGTTAAAGTTTCTGTTGTTGCAGAAGACTAATAGCAATTTGCTTTAAAGAAAACACCGCCAATTGGCGGTGTTTTTTTATGTCTGGAATATGTAAAACTGCAATGTGATGGGCTGCATACTTTGACTTGAAATAATGCAATAAAAGTAATTTTGACGAAAGTAATCTGGACTTACTCTGGCAAAAGTTAAGGCAAAAAAATTCAGGCAAGAAGTTCAGGCAAGAAGTTCAGGCAAGAAGTTCAGGCAAAAAGTTCA
>NZ_JBFRJJ010000007.1:0-111712 GCF_041468785.1 Shewanella sp. 10N.286.52.E4 | reverse complement strand
CAAAAAGTTCAGGCAAAAAGCTCATGAAAAAGACGCATAAAAAAGGCACTTTGATAAAAGTGCCTTTTGTTTCATGAACAAGCGAATTAGTCTCTGACTAACTCTAACTCATCCATTAAGTTTTGTGCGTTATCAACCTTATCCATCATCCAAAGGATATAGCGGAAGTCGACATGGACTGCGCGGGTTATCGTTGGATTGAAGAACCAATCTTTAGTAATTGCTTCGTAAGTTGAATCAAAGTTCAAACCAACTAACTCACCTTTACTGTTGAATACCGGCGAACCTGAGTTGCCACCTGTAGTATCAACACTTGATAAGAAGTTAACCGGCACAGAGTTAAACTCTTCTGGTTTATCAAGACACGAGAACAAGCTGCAAATCCATGAGCGAGGATCTTGATAGACAGACGCAATAGTATGGTTGCCATAGTCATTAGTCGCGATTGCATCTAATAACTTCTTCGGCGCGTTATAAGGCGCTTCACCAGTGTGCTTACCTACAATGCCTTCTAAGCGCGTAAACGGCTGCTTGTAAAGGGCATCTCTTGATTGGTAACCATCTACCATGCCGTATGTGATACGTAAGGTACGGTTTGCATCTGGATACACAGGCCAATCATTGGCTTTGTAGTAAGCAATAATGGCTTCCATATATTCTGGGCGTGCAGTAGACAACTCACCTTTTAATGTGTTTTCTGCTTTCTCTTGCGCCATATTGGTGTCGTGCAGTGCAACAGCTAAACGGATAAATGGATCAGAGCTGGTTTCAAATGCTTGTGCATCTTGTTCCATCCAAGCAAGTCGTTGCTCTTTATCAGTAAGATCTGTTAAAGCGTAGTAGCCATCTAACTTCGCTGATAGTGCCTCTGCATCAGAGATTTTATTCAGTGCATCATCTAAAATTGCCACGCGCTGGCTTTGTGCCATGTATGCATTTAAATCTTGAAGCCAAAGCGTTTTATCAACAGATACATCAAAACTGCGTTCTAAGCGTGTTAAGTTAGCGGCGAACATTTTCATGTCTCGCTCTTGAAAGCCTTGTTCACGTTTTGCGTCAGGGAGCTGTTTTTCTTTCGCTAAACGATACAGTTTTTTCGCTGCTGACAATAACGAACTTGATTGCGCATTATTGAAAAAGTAATCCGTTTGAACTTGAGTTTGCTGCTTGGCAAGCAGAGCTTCTAATTCAGTGATTAAGTTCTGGTTTGCTTGAGTGTCTTTTTTCAACCAAGCTAAGAAATCATTCTCACGATCTTGCTTAATGCCGACAATATCAGTGGCTTTAAAGCCATCTAACAAGCCGTTAAGTTTCTTCATACGGTTAGCCATTGACGCAAGGCTGCCAGCATATTTTATCGCGATAGTATTATTATCTGCCGCCATTTGATTAATGGTGTCGATTTGTAGCTGATAGCGCTTGGCGTATGTTGGATACATCCAATCACTGGCAAACTCTAATTCACTGGTTAGGCGATAACGACTGGTAGAACCTGGGTAACCTGCAGCAAAGACCCCGTCACCTGCTTTAACGCCGTCAGCATTAATTTTTAAAAAGCTCTTAGGCTCAAACGGTACGTTGTCTTCAGCATAGCTTGCTGGTTTACCGTCTTTGCCAACGTAAGCACGTAAGAAAGTAAAGTCGCCTGAGTGGCGAGGGTATTCGTAATTATCGATGTCACCGCCAAAAGCGCCGACGCTTTCTGGTGGTGCATAGACTAGGCGAACATCCCGAATAATCAGCTGTTTAATTAAGTAGTACTCTAAACCGTTATGGAAACTACTAACCGAACAGCGGTAGTTTTCATCGGTTTCACATTCTTTAATGAGTGCTTTGCGGTTTGACTGAATATCTTCGTAACGTGCTAGCGGCTCGCTACTTAAATTGGCATTTACTTGTTTAGTGACATCCGTTACGGCTTCAGTAATGTATAATCGCTCGTTTGGACCAGCTGAAGGTTCTTCGGCTTTAGTATTGGCAAGAAAGCCATCGGCCAAGTAATTATGTTCTGTTTTACTGTTATATTGTATTGCTCGGTAGGCACAATGATGATTGGTAACAACTAGACCTTGGGGCGAAACGAAACTGGCGGTACAATAGCCGAGGCCGACAACCGCATTCATTGGGTATTGGGTTAGATCTGCAAGTTGTTTTGCAGGAATTTCGATGCCACGTTGTGCTAATTTATCTGCGATAGAAGGCATTTGATAGGGTTGCCATTGGCCTTCATCGGCATGGGCTAGCCCGGAAGACAGCACAAGGGCTGCAACGAGTGCAATACGCATGTTCTTTCCTTAAATATTATTATTGTTAGTCCGCATGAGCGGTAATGTTGCACATTTTAAGGTGCAACATGTTTGCATGACCTCGGTGTTATACCATATTTTACAAACAGGTTGGGAATTGGGAGTTTTAATGTCACAAAAAGGTCCTTTTAAGGCTAAAGAAAGGTTAAGAGATGCACAAGTTGATGCGCTCAAATTACCGCCTCACTCTATTGAAGCTGAACAGTCTGTTTTAGGTGGCTTGATGCTCGATGCTGAAGCTTGGGACAGAGTCTCAGAGGCTATCGTGGCAGATGATTTCTACTCTCGCTCTCACCGAATGATTTATGCGGCGATGAGCCGTCTTGTTGAAACCGGCCAACCTATCGATTTGATTACGGTATCTGAGCGACTTGAAGTTGAAGATCAACTTGAAGATGCCGGTGGTTTTGCCTATTTAGGTGAGATTGCTAAAAACACCCCGAGTGCAGGTAATATTTTATCGTATGCCGATATCGTACGTGAGCGCGCGGTTGTGCGTGACATGATCGGTGTCGCCCATGAGATTGCCGACGCAGGTTATAACCCAGAAGGACGTAATTCAGGTGACTTACTCGATTTAGCTGAAACTAAAGTCTTTAAAATTGCAGAATCGCGAGCGAATGCCAATGAAGGCCCTGAAGGGATTAAATCGATTCTTGAAAAGACTGTCGATAAAATTGAGCAGTTATACAATAACCCACATAACGGTGTAACTGGGGTTTCGAGTGGCTTTAGTGACCTAGATAAAATGACCGCTGGTTTTCAGTCTGGCGATTTGGTCATTGTGGCAGCGCGTCCATCGATGGGTAAAACTACCTTTGCGATGAACCTGTGTGAACAAGCTGCGATGAATGAGGATAAGCCGGTGCTTATTTTCAGTTTAGAGATGCCGTCAGAACAAATTATGATGCGTATGTTGGCGTCTTTAGGCCGAGTGGATCAAACTAAAATTCGTACCGGTCAGCTCGATGATGAAGATTGGGCTCGTGTGTCATCGACCATGGGTATCATGCTCGAGCAAGGCAAGATGTACATTGATGATGGCTCTGGTTTAACCCCAACAGAAGTACGCAGTCGTGCTCGACGGATTGCCCGTGAGTATGGCGGTTTATCGATGATCATGATCGATTACCTGCAGTTAATGCAAGTGCCTTCATTAAAAGATAACCGTACCTTAGAAATTGCAGAAATTTCTCGCTCACTGAAGTCTCTGGCCAAAGAACTCGAGATTCCAGTTATTGCACTTTCACAGCTTAACCGCTCGCTAGAGCAACGTGCTGATAAGCGACCTGTTAACTCGGATTTACGTGAATCTGGTTCGATTGAGCAAGATGCGGATTTGATCATGTTTATTTATCGTGATGAAGTGTATAACGATGATTCTGAACAAAAAGGTGTCGCGGAAATTATTATTGGTAAACAGCGTAACGGCCCGATTGGTCGAGTGCCTTTGACCTTCCAAGGCCAGTTCTCGCGCTTTGATAATTACTCAGGAACGCAAATATTTGATGAAGATTAATCCTGTTTCATAAATCAGTATTGTGTCTATAAATTGCTATTATCAAACAAGCCTCTGTTAATGAAACAGAGGCTCAATTTTTTGTTTTCATGGTGAAGAACACCTGAATATATTCGTCATTTAAGGTTAATTATTTGAAACCGTTTCCCCGTGCTGAAATTAGTCGCCAGGCTTTGCAGGATAACCTTGTCAGGCTGAGAGAGATTGCTCCTAACAGTAAAGTCATGGCAGTGGTTAAAGCCAATGGTTACGGTCATGGCTTATTGAATGTTGCACAGTGTGTGGATAATGCCGATGGATTTGGTTTAGCAAGGCTTGAGGAGGCGCTGCAATTGCGTGAAGGTGGGGTGAAAGCGAAACTGCTATTACTTGAAGGTTGCTTTCGTCAGACAGATCTCCCGTTATTAGTACAGCATCAAATCGACACAGTAGTTCATCATGAATCTCAGCTTGAGATGCTAGAGAACTCGACATTATCAGCTCCTATCACTGTGTGGCTCAAAGTGGATTCAGGTATGCATCGACTGGGTTTTGGCTTAGGACAGTTCGATGATGTATACCAGCGTTTAATTGATTGCCCAAACGTGAAAAAACCGGTTCATTTAATGACACACTTTGCCTGTGCTGATGAGCCTGACAATAATCTCACTCAGCAACAAATGGATGCGTTTACTCAACTCATATCTGACCTTCCTGGTGACCGCACTTTAGCAAACTCAGCGGGTACCTTATTTTGGCCTCAAAGCCAATGTGATTGGATAAGACCTGGTATTGCTTTATATGGGGTTTCTCCTGTATTTGGGGACAAGGGGACCCATCACGGTTTGCAACCTGCGATGGAGTTAGTATCTAATTTGATTGCTGTACGTGAGCATAAAGCGGGTCAAAGTGTGGGTTATGGTGCGCATTGGACTGCCGATAAAGACACTAAATTAGGTGTGGTCGCGATTGGTTATGGTGATGGTTATCCCCGTAATGCACCTGAAGGAACGCCTGTTTGGTTAAATGGTCGTAGAGTGCCGATTGTTGGCCGCGTATCGATGGACATGCTAACGGTTGATTTAGGCGCAGAAGCGACAGATCAAGTTGGTGATCTTGTACAGTTATGGGGACAAGCACTAGCCGTTGAAGAGGTCGCTGAACATATTGGTACCATCGCTTACGAACTCGTGACCAAACTCACCCCACGAGTGGTTGTCGATTTACAAGAATAAAGCCCTTAGGGGCATCTAGATGTTGCAAGGCTACACACGTTTAACAGTGCCTTGTATTAGAAGGAAGATTGAGTGCAGTTGTATAAAACCGCGCTAGTGACTTACTGCGTTATTTATAGTGGTTGGGCCTTTGCTCAAACACAGCCCATTCAAAGCCTTATGTCAGAAGATACTATTGTATCTGTTGACATTGCGGGCGACGATAAGCAAACAACATCAACGTCAGTTGAGTTAGAAAAGAATAAACAAGCCAAGAATTCAGCCGACAGTTATGATGCTGAATTTGTTGCTGTGCCCATTATATTTTCAACTGAAACGTTGAGTACAACAATTGGTGGTGCAGGTGTCATAAAGCATGCTGGACAAGCTCAAGCCGTTGCACTGGGTATAGGTTTATATTCAGCCAATGACAGCTGGCTAAGTTATGCTGGATTCTACAATTATCAAATTCCCAAACTCGATCAATGGTTATTCAGCGCGGAGTTATTTCGTGGCCATTATGAGCAAGGCATATACTATCTCCCGCAAGCAAACACCGAGACTGAAACTGAACGCATAATCAGTGTAGGCGATGAAGGCTTTTCAAAATTACATATTAAATATGTTTTGTCGATGGCTGGCGGGGCAAACGGCGCTGCAGCGTCTCTAGCCAGAAAGAAAAATGCAATAAGCTGGAATCCACTAGAGTCAGGTGTCACATCGATAAGTTTGACGCCCTTTAATAAGTATCGCGAACTTGAAACGCTGGAATATTTACCTGATGAAGCAAATGGCATAGAGCTGGCTTTAGATTGGGATAATCGTGACTCAATGAATAACAGTTCAGAGGGCGGACAAACCAATCTGACATTAACGTTTGGCAGTGAAGTAAGCGATAACCCAAGTTGGTTTATGTGGGAATTTGAACAAAGTGCTTTTATGTCACTGGGAAGTAATGACTGGTTTGAAGAACAAGTACTCGCCGCCAACGTCTATATTGCCGATACACCAAGTTGGAATAGCTTTGATGGCGATAGCCAAAGTTACCAGCGTCCCCCAACCTTTGCAGGCGTTTCACTCGGTGGGTTTGATAGGTTAAGAGGTTATGACTCGAAGCAGTTTACTGGACGAAGTGCGGTCAATTATGCGCTAGAATATCGTATGACTCCTCGTTGGCAGCCACTACAAAATTTACCAGTGTTTAATTTATATGATGTGCCTTGGTGGCAGTGGGCATTATTGATTGAAGCGGGAAATGTGACCGACGAGTTTAGCCTTGATGACTTACACAAAGACATGAAAACCTCTTATGGTGTGAGTGTCCGTTTTGAAGTTGAAGATATTGTTATCAGAAGTGATTTTGTCACTGGTGGTGATGAAAGTCAGTTTTGGGTAATGGTTAATCAGCCTTTTTAATGTAAAGGCTATTTATTACTGCGCTCAGATAGCAGATTAGATATTCATCATTAACAATATTAATTGAAAGCCGCATAGTGATATAATGTGCGGCTGAAATTTTGACTGGTATTAGATTGCACTATGCCGCTTAAACTCAAAATCAATAAGTCGCTGATATTCATCTAAAAGGTACATCTCTTGGCTGCAACAACACTTAACAGATCGCTTTCAATCGCTCCAATGCTTGATTGGACAGATAGACATTACCGTTATTTTGCAAGACTGATGTCGGCACATACTGTGCTGTATACCGAGATGGTGACGACTGGTGCGATTATTCATGGTCAAGGTGATTACTTAGCTTATAACCAAGAAGAACATCCTGTTGCATTGCAGTTAGGTGGCTCGAATCCAAAAGATTTAGCGACGTGTGCCAAATTGGCATTTGAGCGTGGCTATGATGAGATTAACCTTAATGTCGGTTGTCCGTCTGATCGAGTGCAGAATGGGCGTTTTGGTGCCTGTTTAATGGGTGAGCCTGCGTTAGTGGCTGAATGTGTTGATGCGATGAAACAAGCGGCCGATATTCCCGTAACAGTTAAAACACGAATCGGTATTGATGAGCAAGACAGCTACGAGTTTTTGACTGATTTTGTTGATACTGTTAAGGCTGTTGGTTGCGATACGTTCATTGTGCATGCCCGTAAGGCATGGCTACAGGGCTTAAGCCCGAAAGAAAACCGCGAAATACCTGAACTTAACTATGAGCGCGTTTATCAATTAAAGCGTGATTATGCTGATTTGAACATTAGTATTAATGGCGGTGTTAAAACCTTAGAGGACTCACTGAGTCATTTACAACAACTTGATGGTGTGATGATCGGTCGTGAGGCTTATCAGAACCCGTATTTATTGGCTAAAGTGGATCAGTTGATATACGGCGAAGAAAAGCCGGTTATCACCCGTGAACAAGTGATTGAGCAAATGATGCCTTACATTGAGCAGCATTTAAAAGACGGTGGCAGGTTAAACCATATTACTCGTCACATGATTGGCTTATTCCAGGGGTTACCTGGTTCAAGAGGCTGGCGCAGACATTTAAGTGAGAACGCCCATAAAGCGGGCGCGGGTGTTTCAGTTATATGGGATGCCGTAGCAAGAATGGAGCAGAGTCGTCCGCCAGCGGATGTGACTTTTTACCCTAATAATAATGTGTAAAAGCATCGCAAGATAATTGTTTAAGAAGACCCTTAAACGAGATTTAAAGCGCCAATCATTGGCGCTTTTTTTATGCCGTTAATTTGGCTAATTAAGTTTTAGCTAATTTCACTATTATAGTGGTGAGAATTACTAATTGTTTAATTGTTGCTCACTTTTATTTTTGGCTAAAAATAGCAATTATAATAAAAGCTCTTTAAATTCAGGTGTTAATGAATAATTTAAAACTTGGCACGTAGCTTGTAATAACCATGGTGTACCCAACAATTGAAAAGGAAGACATCATGTTTAACTCAACTACTAATACAAATGGTTTAATCTCTACAACTAATACTAACGCAAACTCATCAGCAAAAAGTGTATTGAAAAAAGTCGCTTTAGTCGCGTTAATTGCAACTGCAAGTATGAGCGCTCAGGCTAACGATTTAAACAGTCAAGATATGATTGATGTGTTAGAAACGCGTTTAAGTGAAACGGCTTCTGAAATGTTGCAATCAGCAAAACAAGAAATCGTACTTTCGCTTCATAGTCAAATTGCAGAGCAAGCATTTGAGTTAAACAGTTCACTAGAATTAGCTGAAACAGCATCGGATACAGTATCAGAAACAACTACAGATTCTGTATTAGCGAGCAATGAGGATTAATTCATGGATTTAATGATGATTTTTCATTTAGCAGATCCATTAATTTCATTACTTCTGCTTCCCGTGATTAGTTTTATTATTTGTTCGTTACTGATATGTGGGTTGCAGTGGTATCAATTTAAAAGTGTCGATGCAATTTCTGAAGAAATAATCAATTTAGAATTTGCTGGAGAAACAAAATGAACATGTCCGATGTAGAAACGTTTTTAAAGTCAGATAAAAGCATTATATGCGGTGCAGTAAACTCGCTTTCAAAGCAGTTTGGTTGGTCTGTAATGTGGTCTCGTGTGTTAACATTGATTGCTATATTTTTAAGCCCAACGATGGGACTGATTGCTTACTTTGTTACCGCTATTGTCGTAAGCCAGCAAAAAACAAAATATTAATGTTAGGGATGAATTTACCATAACATCAATTTGCGCTAGTCACGCAGCACAGGAAGAGGTCGTTTTATCACTATCGTACCATCACGATAAAAGTGTTCTTTATTCCTTCCAAGTGCCGCAGTCACCATTTTCAAACAGCGCTTACGAGTCTTGTAAAAGTATTCAACTAACGTTAGCAAATAGCTGTCTGGCTCATTAGCGAGTGACACTTAACTCTATCTTTTTAAGAAAGCTTGGAAGCGTGCTTTTGCTTCATCACTTTTTAGTCTTTCGCTAAATACTTCTAACTCAGCTAGCATTTGCTGCTTAACGTCAGCTTGGTTATAGCGCAGAAGCTTTTTAGATGCTTGCAGTGATAATGGCGGTTGATTCGCGAGTTTTTTGGCTTGTTCAAAAACAAAATCGTTTAATTCTGATGACTCAATCACCCGATTGATAATATTTAGTTCGCAAGCCGTTTCTGCCGTAAAGCTTTCGCCTAATAGAATTAATTCAGCTGCTTTTTGTTGGCCAACAATAAGTGGTAACAATAAACTTGAAGCTGCTTCAGGCACCAGGGCTAGATTTACGAAAGGTAATTGAAACTTGGAGCTGTTGTCAGCATAAACTAGGTCGCAATGGAGTAGCATTGTTGTGCCGATGCCTACAGCTGCACCAGATACTGCTGCTACGATGGGCTTTTTAAGATTAAGCAGACAATGTAAGAATTGTACTGTCGGATGAGACTCGTTAAGTTCGCCACTGGCGAGGAAATCAGCAATATCATTACCTGAGGTGAAGCAGTTCCCTTCACCGCGTAACATAAAGGTACGAATGTCGTTGTCGCTCTCACCTTGGATCAGGTATTCTGTAAGCTGTTGGTACATTTTAAGATTAAATGCATTACGTTTCTCAGGGCGATTGAAACTGATAATACGTACGCCTTGATCATCCTTAACCTGAATCTGACTCATTCGTTGTTTTCCTTATGGACACGAGTAGGGTGTAAATGGAGTTTATGACATTGAAAGCAATATTCAAACAACTGTTTAGTTTTTTAGCGTTAACCGTATTTTCTTTCTCAGCATCAGCAGGGATAATGCTCAGTGAAGGACATGTAAGAGCGATGCCCGCCAGTGTGCCTAATACAGCAGCATATTTGACATTAATGAACCACTCAGATGATGCTGTAACATTAGTTTCTGTGACAACACCAGTGGCTAAAGAAGCGCAATTACACACTTTGGTTGAAGAGAATGGCATGGTAAAAATGCGTCAAGTTGACGGCTTTGACATTCCATCTCATGGCACCTTAACGCTACAACCATCGGGTGACCATATTATGCTGCTATCATTAACGACGCCGCTAGCGATAGGGGATACAGTTCCTTTAGTGCTGACGTTTAAGGATGGCAAAACATTGGCAATCGAACTGGCGGTAGAAAAAAGGGCGAGTAATGATAAGCAAGAAAGCCATCACCACCATCATCACTAAGGAGTTGTATTGATGCAAATGACAAGGAATAAAGTATTTGGCGTTGTAGGAATAATCTTATTAATTGGTTATTTCATTGCGGTTTGGTGGAGTGTTGAGCCTGATATTCTTGAGCCAGAAGTACTGCAAAATGAACGTGGTGAAGACATTGTTGGTTATGCGACAACTTCTTCGTTAATTTCTACCATGGAAACCCTATTGGACAAACCAGGTGGCTGGCTATCAAATGATATTATGCCTCCCTCTGTGATCATGGATAACATGCCAGCATTCGAGTTTGGGGCACTAGAGCAATCACGTGATCTAGCATTGATTATGCGTAAAGAGTTCAGTCGTTCTCAGTCGCAATCAACAGCTGATGCAGACTTACTTGCCGCGCACTCAAAGCTCAATATTGAGCACACTAGCTGGTTAGTGCCAAGTGCAGAAGGCGAATATCGTGAAGCAATCAAATTACTGAAACTTTATCGCGCTAAAATTAGTGATACAGAAAACAGTAATGCACAGTTTTATGCTCGTGCAGATAACCTAAATGAATGGCTAAAAGAAGTGCAGAAACGTTTAGGCAGTATGTCGCAACGCTTATCTGCCAGTGTTGGTCAAGATCGTTTAAATACCGATTTAGCAGGCGACAGCACAGCAAGACAGTCAACACCGTCTTTAGCCAGTAACGAAATTAAAACAAGCTGGTGGAAAATTGATGATGTGCTTTATGAAAGCCGAGGTTCAGCTTGGGCATTATTAAATTTCATGAAAGCTATCGAAGTTGATTTTGCCGATGTGCTAGAAAAGAAAAATGCTGAAGTGAGTTTACGTCAAATTATTCGTGAACTTGAAGCAACTCAGCAAACTGTTTGGAGCCCAATGGTTTTAAATGGTGATGGTTTTGGATTAGTGGCTAACCACTCGTTAGTGATGGCCAACTATATATCGCGTGCAAATGCCGCGGTAATTGATTTAACTAACTTACTCTCTCAGGGATAATGATGAAAAAGACACTTCTTGCTACGGCCGCTGTAGGCATGTTAAGCATATCTTCTGCACAAGCTTCAACGCTTGTGGGCTTCAAAGTTGGTGGTGATTACTGGGATGCTGATACCAGTGGCTCATTTAACAGTGATGATGGTGTGGCGCAAACCTATAATTATGAGTCTAAAGCTCAAGGTAGCGTTTGGATTGCCATTGAGCATCCAATTCCATTAGTACCTAATATCAAAATTCGTGAGAACCGTTTAGAAGGTAAAGGCAGCCAAGTTGGCTCTAACTTTATGTTCAATGGTCATCAATTTGATAGTGATACCACGGTATACAACGATTTAAGTAACACTGATTTTGTTCTTTATTATGAAATCTTAGACAATGATTTAGTCGCCTTAGATTTAGGTGCTGCTTACAAGCAAATGCATGGCTCACTACGCGTTCAAGATCCTGGACATCCAGAAGAAGTGGACGTAGATAGCGGCATCGTTATGGTTTATGCGAACGCTGAAGTGGGCATTCCTGGACTTGGCTTATATGCTTTTGCTGATGTCATGTTAGGTGTTGATGAAACCAGTGTGTACGATTACAACGCAGGTCTAGGTTGGAAGTTTGATGGTGTTGCACTAGATACTGCCATTCGCGTTGGTTACCGTGAGTTTAACTTCGACGTTGATGACTTTTCTGACACTACGCAGAATATGACGTTTAAAGGCGCATTTGCAGGTGTTGAATTGACGTTCTAATCGACTCAGTTTACAGACATTAAAAAACCGCCAATTGGCGGTTTTTTTGTCTCTTATTTTCAATCGTTTGTTTTGAATAACAGCGGTAAGTGTTTTAGCTTACCGCCAGCTAATCATTATTGTGCGATTAAACCATTGTTAATAGAGATAATGTCGTCTTCACTCAATGTACCAGCGGCTTGCTTAAGCGCCAAGATAGAGTTGATGTAACCATAACGAGCATCAGATAGTTGACGCTTTGAATCATATAAATCACGGGTACGGTTTAATACGTCAACGATAGTACGTGTACCTACTTCAAAACCGGCTTGAGTGGCTTTTAGTGCACTTTCAGATGAAATCACTGATTGCTCATAAGCGCGGATTGAACTGATTGATGCACCGACGTTGTTAAAGTTATTACGTACATCTTTAACGACACCACGATGAACTTGTTCCAGTTTTTCGCTAGCTTCAACATATTGGAACTGCGCTTGCTTAACTTGCGAAGTCACTTTAAAACCTTCAAAAATCGGTACACTCAAAGTCAATGCAATGTTGGCATTATCATAATCAGCTGAACCGGTTTGCTTTACACCTTTAGTGTAACCAGCGCCAAAGTTAAGTGAAGGCATGTGACCAGCTTTATAAAGCGAAATGGTTTCACTAGCGATATCACGACCGATACGCTGAGTCATTAAATCAATACTGTTAGTTTCAGCAATTTTTAACCACTCAGATGACGTTGTTGGGTTTGCTGCACCAGCTGAGAAACGATTAGTATCAAGTGTATTGATTGACTTGTGATCAATTCCGGTGATTTCACGTAATGCTTCATAACTGTTTGCTAGCGTATTTTCTGCCAGAATTTCGGTTGCCGAAGCTAAATCGTATTGTGCTTGTGCTTCATGCACGTCAGTAATCGCAGTAAGACCGACAGCAAAACGTTGTTTAGTTTGCTCTAGTTGACGCTCAATCGCGCGTTTTTCTGCACCTTGGAATTCAAAGTTGTCTTTTGCAGTCAATACATCAAAATATGCTGTGGTTACACGAATGATTAATGCTTGAAGCGCAGAGGCATAAGCTGAATCAGCTTGTGATGCTGCCATTTCGGCTAAGTCTAAGCCAACCCATGCACTGTGGTCATAAATAACTTGGTTTAATGACAAGCCGCCAGTGAAACCATCAGGTTTAGAAGTAGCAGAGCCGTCATCAATGTCATTCCATGCTTTAGCATATCCAACATTCGCGCTGATAGTAGGTAGTAAGGGAGCACGATTTTCTTCAATTGTCTCATACAGTGCATCACGCTGAGATTGTGCTTGAAGTACGATAGTATCGCTAGTTAGCGCTTGCTGATAGATTTGCAGTAAATCATCAGCATTTGCTGCAGGTGCAGCAACGGCTAGTGTTAGCGCTGCGTATAAAGAACGTATTTTAAATTTCATTTGCTGCCCTTTTAGACATAGTCTCCACTTGGGAGGTAAGATAATCTCGTTTGTTCACATTTTATATTGATAAGCAAGATTGCTTTAGCATATTGTGAACTCGCTAAAACTTTGTGCAATCCCGCTATGTATCTAGTGTGTATGATAAAAAGACTATCATCTTTAAGCTAAATATCAACTTTCAAGTTGTAACAGACTTTTTTAAACTCACATGCTTAAATGCTTAACTAACATAATAGTGCATTAAATATTTCAAAGGGCTTACAAACTGTAAGAAAAAATATGAAAGATAGTGAATTAATAGAACAATTTAACGCAAAAAGCGATATTGAAGTCATTTCCACTAAAACCTTGTACAAAGGCTTCTTCCAATTAGATGAATATAAATTCAAACATAAATTGTTTTCAGGTGGTTGGAGCGAGGTCGTCACCAGGGAAGTTTTTGAACGTGGTAATGCCGTGGTTGTTTTGCCTTATGATCCCATCACTCATCAAGTCGTATTAATTGAACAAATCAGGTTACCTGCATTAGCAACGACTAATTCAGTTTGGCTTCTTGAGCTTGTGGCAGGTATGATTGCAGCCGATGAAATTCCAGCTGAAGTCGCGGAGCGTGAATTAATGGAAGAAACCGGCTTAAAAGCCAGCGAAGTCCATTTAGTGAATAGTTATTTAGCAACACCAGGCGGTTCATCGGAACGTTTTCATTTTTATTGGGCCAAAGTCGATGCAAGCAAAGCCGAAGGCATCCATGGTCTCGATTATGAGCATGAAGATATCAAAGTCCATGTTGTAGACTTTGATGCGGCTATGGCTATGGTTAATTCAGGTCGAATAGATAATGCATCTACTGTTATTGGCTTACAATGGTTAGCGTTAAACCTAGATTCAGTAAGACAAGCATAGCTTAATGGATTTATCGTCCAAGATTTGAAATAAAGAAGCAAAAAGTAAGTGAGTTAATTTTGAAGCAACAAACTGCGAAAGATAAATATCAGCCTAACGTGAGTGCTTTTCTAGCACTGTGCGGGCGAAATTATGCGTTGATTTTAAAGTGGTTGCCAGATGTTGCAGAAGTCAATGAGTCTTGGACTGTTGAAGGGCAGTTTGGATTATTAGATGTCACAATTATTGAGAACACAAAGTATACTCAATTAATTGAAATAACACGCCATTTACCCAATAACGATTTCCTTATCACACCTAAAGCCTGTGTGCGAGTCTATCATGATGCCCAATTGGCAGAAGTGTTAACTAGTCAACAGATCTACCGGTTAAAAGCAGTGTATGATTATCCAAATGTACATATGCATCAAACGGATGAGAAGTATCAAGTTAATGCATTTCTTGAAGAGCTGTTAAAGATTGGATGTCGCCCTGCGAAAATCTGTTCTTCTTCAGTCTAAACATTGAATTAATTTATTTTGGGATTAATTAGTGCTTAAAGAGCCTGTGTCTTATTCAATTGCTGATACGGATGTCGTGCGACTTATTCAAGTTACTGACCCGCATTTGTTTGCTGATCCTGAAGCGAAGCTATTAGGTGTGAATACGGCTGCCAGTTTTCAGGCCGTTTTAGATACATTCCTTGCAACTGAATATCCTGCCGACATGGCTCTAGCTACGGGTGATATCAGCCAAGATTATTCACCGCAGTCTTATCAACACTTTTCATCGACCATTGCCAAACTAGACCTTCCATGCCATTACTTACCGGGTAATCATGATGACCCTCGGTTAATGAGTTTGCATATGCAGGGTCATCATTTATTTGGTCAGCAGCGCATCATAGCGGGTGAGTGGCAAATTTTGATGTTGGACTCTACAGTGCGTGGTAAGCCAGGTGGTTATATGGCTGAACAACAAATGGCACTTATTGACGCAGCAATTGCTGCTGAGCCCAATAAGCATGTTCTACTTGTTATGCATCATAACCCTATATTAGTTGAATGTAGTTGGCTTGATCAGCATTGCATGGCTAATGGTGAAGATTTCTTAAAGCGTGTAAGTCGGTACCCACAAGTAAAAGGTGCGCTATGGGGACACGTTCATCAAACCATTGATAGCCAGTATTCTACTGCAGAAGGTGGGATTCATTTAATGGCGACGCCATCTACTTGTATACAATTTAAGCCAAAATCATCCTATTTTGCGTTAGATGGACTTCAACCTGGCTATCGTTTGCTGGAGTTAGCTAGCAATGGTAGCATTCAAACTAATGTTTATCGGGTGCCTGGTGAAAAATTCTCTCCAGACAATGATGCCAGCGGTTATTAAACGCTAACTATTCATGTGTAGGCCTGATTATAATCGCTGTTTAAGCATTCAGGTTAATTAACGCGAGAGGAAGTATGCTTCTCTATATACATGGATTTAATAGTTCCCCTCAGTCAGATAAAGCAACCGAAACGGCGCAGTATATTCAACACCGTTTTCCGAATTTACCCTTCATTCAACCTCAATTACCCTCATCGCCTAAAGAAGCGATGGCATTATTATGTGGTATTGTAGAGCGCGCTAAAGTGCAAGGTGAGCCTTTAACATACATAGGCTCCTCGTTAGGTGGGTATTTTGCAAGTTATCTCGCTGAAACTTATGGTGGAAAAGCCGTTTTAGTTAACCCAGCGGTAAAACCATTTGAATTGTTTGATGAATTTTTAGGGCCTCAACATAACCCTTATACTGACGAGCATTACCAAGTGTTGCCACAACATAAGTTTGATGTGGCTGAATTCAACACTGAGGTGATATATCGTCCCGACCGTTTCTTAGTATTTTTGCAAACTGGCGATGAAGTGTTAGATTATCGTCAAGCGTTATCCAAATATCACTGTTGTGAGCTTCATTTAGAACCCAATGGTGACCACAGTTTTATTGGCTATAAAAATCAGCTAGATAAGATTTGTGAGTTTTTACAGCTTTCTTAATCAGTTTTCATAATGGCCCAATAATGTGGGCTAACAATTGACCAAATGTGTGGACTATGACCAATCAATACACTTCTGACGCCATCGAGGTTCTCAACGGACTCGACCCTGTAAAACGCCGTCCAGGTATGTACACCGATACCACTCGACCTAACCATTTAGGTCAAGAGGTCATCGATAACAGTGTCGATGAAGCTTTAGCCGGTCATGCGACTAAAATTGATGTCGTTCTTCATACGGATAACTCACTAGAAGTGACCGATGATGGTCGTGGTATGCCTGTGGATATTCACCCTGAAGAAGGGATCCCAGGTGTCGAATTAATCCTGACCAAACTACATGCTGGTGGTAAGTTTTCAAATGATAGTTACCAATTTTCTGGTGGTTTACATGGTGTAGGGATTTCGGTCGTCAACGCCTTGTCGAAGCGGGTTGAGATCAGCGTTCGTCGTGATGCGCAAGTTTACGAGATAGCATTTGAGAATGGCGATAAAGTTGAAGACCTAAAAGTAACAGGCACCTGTGGCAGACGTAATACAGGTACTCGTGTGCATTTCTGGCCAGATGCGAGCTACTTTGACTCTGGCAATTTCTCAATCACTAAGCTGTTGTATCAATTACGCGCTAAAGCCGTGTTGTGTCCAGGTTTACGTATTAAGTTCACTAATAAGCAAAATGGTGAGGTTAATGAATGGTTTTACGAAAGTGGTTTAACAGATTATTTGAAAGAAGCAGTGAAGGGATCCGTTCTATTACCAGAAGAACCTTTCATTGGTGAGTTTTCGGGTAAAACCGATGCTGCCGAATGGGCCATTACTTGGCTGCCAGAAGGCGGAAACAGTATTTATGAAAGCTACGTAAACTTGATCCCAACGCCACTAGGTGGAACCCATGTAAATGGTTTCAGACAAGGCTTGTTGGAATCAATGCGTGAGTTTTGTGAATTCAGGAATTTGGTTCCACGAGGCATTAAATTATCTCCTGAAGATATTTGGGATAAAGCATCGTTTATTTTATCAATTAAAATGCAAGACCCTCAGTTCTCTGGTCAAACTAAAGAGAAACTATCAAGCCGTCAAAGTTCTGCGTTTGTTTCTGGCATTGTCCGTGATGCATTTTCACTTTGGTTAAACTCAAATACTGAGCAGGCTGAACAACTTGCAGAACTGTGCATTAGTAATGCGCAGCGCCGCCTAAAAGCAGCGAAAAAAGTCGCCCGTAAAAAAGTCACTTCAGGTCCCGCTTTACCGGGTAAATTAACTGACTGTAGCGGGCAAGACCCTATGCGAGGCGAGTTATTTTTAGTGGAAGGTGACTCTGCTGGTGGCAGTGCAAAACAGGCTCGAGACCGAGAGTTTCAAGCGATTATGCCGCTACGTGGTAAAATCTTAAACACCTGGGAAGTCGATGCATCTCAAGTGCTAGCATCGCAAGAAGTCCATGATATTTCAGTCGCAATAGGCTGTGATCCTGATAGCGAAGACATTTCAGAGTTACGTTACGGTAAAGTCTGTATTTTAGCCGATGCCGATTCTGATGGTCTTCACATTGCTACACTGTTGTGCGCCTTGTTTATGAAGCACTATCGCATTTTAGTTGAGAAAGGCCATGTTTATATCGCGATGCCGCCTTTATTCCGTATCGATTTAGGCAAAGAAGTATTTTATGCCTTAGATGAAGGTGAAAAAAACGGTATATTAGATAGAATTGTTGCAGAAAAGAAAAAAGGCAAAGTGCAGGTCACTCGATTCAAAGGATTGGGTGAGATGAACCCACTGCAGTTACGTGAAACCACTATGGATCCTAATACTCGTCGATTGGTACAACTTACCATTGATGATAATGACGATACGATGGCATTGATGGATATGTTATTAGCTAAAAAGCGCTCACCAGACCGAAAAGTTTGGTTAGAGTCGAAAGGCGACTTAGCAGAGATCTAACACGTTACTAGGGTACGTATTAAGCAGTTGCGCATTGCCACAAAAGATAAAGGCAAAGAATAAATATAATGTCGAGAATAATAATTAAAATGGATATCAAGCAAATTTCAACAGCGTTAAAAACACTGTCTGTCATCGCTTTAGCTCAGTTCGCTGTAGTTAAAGCATTTGCTGCTGATCCTATGATGATTACTGTTACAAAAGGATTTGGACTCACTTTATATGCTTCTGATTTGGGCGACTCCAAGCAGATGGCTATAGGCAGTAAAGGCACCTTGTTTGTTGGTTCAAGAAAGAGTGGCACCATATACGCTTTGGTTGATTCCGATAATGATGGTCAAGTAAATAAACGATATTTGATTGGCAAAGGTTTAGATTATCCAGAGGCGATTGCGTTTCATAATGGTGATTTATACGTTGCTGAAGATGACCGAATCTTACGATATCAAGATATTGAAAATCGTCTTCGCCGTCCGGGTAGGCCCAAAGAGGTGTATTCAGGTTTACCCAGCATAGAGCGAAAACACGCTCGAGGTATGGAGTTTGGTCCTGATGGCCGTTTATATTTATCAATAGGCTCACCTTGTAATGTCTGTGAGGCACCTGCGCCTTTTGGTAGCTTGCTGGCCATTGATATTGAATCAGGAGATACCGAACAAGTCGCTTCAGGGCTTCGCCGTGTGATTGGTTTTGATTGGTCACCGACCACAGATAAGCTCTGGTTTGCAGATCAAGGTCGAAACTGGATGGGTGATAATATGCCCGCTGATGAAATCAATCGGATTGACATCAAAGGCAGTCATTTTGGCTTCCCATATATTCATGGCACTGATGTTGCTGAGCCCGCATTTAAAAAGCCTGATACCCTCAATATTACCGCTCCAGCATTTGAGCTTCCTGCTCACGTGAAGCCGACAAGTTTACTGTTCTATGAAGGTAAATTATTTCCCGAGCGTTACCATAATCAACTCTTTGTTGCCGAAAATGGCTCTTGGAACCGTTCTAGTAAGATTGGATACCAGGTTGTCATGCTAAGTCTTGACGATGGCCAAGTTACTAAACGTGAAAGAGTGGTAAGCTTTTTAGACGGCGAGTTTCCCGTCGCTAGACCTTATGACCTGATAAATGCACCTGATGGGGCAATGTTCATCTCTGATGACTTAAAAGGCAATATATACCGCTTGTATTACAAAGCGACAGAACAATCACAGGATATTAAATAATGAGTGATGCGATTGAATTAAGCCTTGATGGTGTTGAGCAAATGCCTCTGCGCCGTTTTACTGAAGAGGCTTATTTAAACTATTCAATGTACGTGATTATGGACCGTGCATTGCCACATATTGGCGATGGTTTAAAACCCGTTCAACGTCGTATTATTTATGCAATGAGTGAGCTTGGTTTATCGGCTCAATCTAAACATAAAAAATCTGCTCGTACAGTTGGTGACGTGTTAGGTAAATATCACCCACACGGTGATAGCGCGTGTTATGAAGCAATGGTATTAATGGCACAACCATTTTCATACCGTTACCCGTTAGTTGACGGTCAAGGCAACTGGGGTGCACCTGACGATCCTAAATCGTTTGCTGCAATGCGTTACACCGAAGCTAAACTATCTAAATTTTCAGAAGTACTCCTGTCAGAGTTAGGGCAAGGCACCGTCGATTGGGGCGTCAACTTTGACGGCACCATGAAAGAGCCAAAATCGCTACCTGCTCGTTTACCACATATTTTATTGAATGGTATTACTGGTATTGCTGTTGGTATGGCGACTGACATTCCGCCGCATAACGTGCGTGAATTGGTGTCAGC
Organism: Shewanella sp. 10N.286.52.E4; assembly: GCF_041468785.1. Taxonomy (NCBI): domain Bacteria; kingdom Pseudomonadati; phylum Pseudomonadota; class Gammaproteobacteria; order Alteromonadales; family Shewanellaceae; genus Shewanella; species Shewanella sp. 10N.286.52.E4. The sequence goes on along the minus strand of NZ_JBFRJJ010000007.1, from coordinate 91,738 downwards.
TTGTGTTGAATTACTGGAAAATCCAAAGGCCGATTTAGAGCGCCTAATGGAATTTGTTCCGGGCCCAGACTATCCGACTTATGCTGAAATTATTACCCCTAGCAAAGATATTGCTAAGATTTATGACACCGGCCGCGGCTCAATTAAAATGCGAGCGGTTTATGATATCGATAATGGTGAAGTAGTCATTTCAGCTTTGCCACACCAAGCGGGCAGCGGCAAGATTTTAGAGCAAATCGCTAATCAAATGCAGGCAAAAAAACTGCCTATGGTTGCGGATTTACGCGACGAATCAGACCACGAAAACCCAGTGCGTTTAGTGATTGTCCCGCGTTCGAATAGAGTGGATTGCGATCAGTTGATGGCGCATTTGTTTGCGACAACTGATTTGGAAAAGAGTTTTAGAGTTAACTTAAACGTCTTGGGTTTGGATGGTCGTCCAAAAGTTAAAGGTTTAAAAGAGCTATTAACGGAATGGCTGACCTATCGTATCTCAACAGTGACACGTCGTTTACAGTTCCGTTTAGATAAAGTGTTGGCAAGACTTCATATCCTTGATGCATTAATGATTGCATTCTTGAATATCGATGAAGTCATTGAAATCATCAGATTTCACGATGAACCTAAAGCAGAGTTAATGGCTCGTTTTGAGTTATCCGAAAAGCAAGCTGAAGCCATTTTAGATTTAAAACTACGTCATTTAGCTAAGCTTGAAGAATTTAAAATTAAAGGCGAGCAAGAAGAGCTTGCAGCTGAACGCGATAAGCTGGAATTAATTTTAGGTTCAGAGCGTCGTTTAAAAACTTTAGTGAAAAAAGAGTTAATTCAAGACGGTGAAACCTTTGGTGATGACAGACGTTCACCGATTATTGAACGTTTAGAATCTAAAGCACTCACTGAGCAAGAACTGACCCCAGCTGAATCAGTTACCGTAGTGTTATCGGATAAAGGCTGGGTACGTTGTGCTAAAGGCCATGATGTCGATGGTGAAGGCTTAAATTATAAAGCGGGTGATGCGTTCCTGTGCAGTGCCAGTGGTAAGAGTAATCAACCGACGGTATTTATTGACTCAACAGGGCGGGCGTTTGCAACTGACACCCATACCTTGCCTTCTGCAAGAAGCCAGGGTGAGCCAATAACAACACGCTTTAACCTGTCTCCAGGTGCGGTGATGCGACATGTGCTACTGGGAGTTGATAGCCAATGCTATCTACTCGCCAGTGATGCTGGTTATGGTTTTATTGGTTCTTACGCCGATATGATAAGCCGTAATAAGGCGGGTAAAGCGTTATTGAGTTTACCAGCTAATGCACAGTCGCTAATGCCAAAATTGGTGAATAAAGGGGTGACACAATCGATTATTGCCATCACTAACGAAGGTCGGATGTTGATATTTGATGTCGATGCTCTGCCGCAATTATCCAAAGGTAAAGGCAACAAAATAATTGGCATTCCAACGGATCGCGCTAAGAGCCGTGAAGAGCTATTAATCCACTTAGATATTATCCCTGAGGACGCATCAGTGACCTTATGGGCGGGTAAACGTAAGTTGACCTTGAAACCATCTGACTTAGAACACTATCGCGGTGAAAGGGGACGTCGAGGCGCTAAACTGCCAAGAGGTTTACAGCGTGTTGACAGTGTTCAAATTGAGCAGGGTTCACAAGTTGTTGAAGATGGAACTGAAGAACCGAGCGAGTAATATGCTCAGAGGTTTTTCCTGCATAAAAAATGCTGCCTAAGGGCAGCATTTTTTATGAATACGATTTGAAGTTAACGCTTATATTTTTGAGAAATGAAGGACTGAAAATATAATAGAAATTATGCGACTTCGTAGAAGTTAGGTTCGACATCGACTTGTGCTTTAATGATGTTGGTCGCCATACGAGAACATTTACCACACTGATCAGCAACACCTAAGCGTTTTTTAACGTCAGCTAAAGAGCTGTCGCCATGTTTGCTTACTGCTTCTCTGATTTGGGTATCAGTAATTCCGTGACAAAGACAAACGTACATAAAGCCTCTTCGTAAAGTCTGATGACATATTTATTCTTGGTAATAGTAAATATGCTAGCTAATCAACAATAATGTAATTGTAAATGAAAACAGTTCTCATTGCTAATAACTTTTTGAACAAATCTGACTTTTATCGAAAAGTAATAGTTATTACAAACTGCAAACTGGCTCACGAAATTTGTAATAACGAGTCATAAGTAAGGCTTTATGGCGAGTGCTAATAGCCTTTGATGAAATCAACTTGATGATTGAGAGGTTGCTGCTGACACCATAAGTGGAAGTTCTCAACAAAGACTTCTACTACTTGCTCAGGAAAACTCGGCGCGGCAATGTGAGGGGTAATAATAGCATTAGGGCATTGCCAAATAGCGTGTTCGCTAGGCAAAGGTTCTTGATTGAACACATCTAACACTGCATGTTGCAGTGGTTGAATTTGCAGCTGGCTTGCTAGCGCATCCAAATCTAATACGTTACCTCTACCTAGGTTAAATAATACTGATTCAGCAGGTAATAATGCCAACATGGATTTATTGAGTATGTTTTCAGTATCCAAAGTATTGGGCAATATACTCGCAACAGCATGTGCATTGGGTAAATGTTCAGCTAAGTGTTCAATGGTATCGACATGATCAAAGTAAGGTTTTACAGTCCCTGTTTTACTTAGCCCAGTGACTTTCATACCGAAATGCTTTGCTGTTTGAGCAATATGTTGCGCAATTGAACCTGTGCCTAACAATAATAATTGTTGCCCTTGAAGAGTACGGTAGCTTCCTGGTGCCCAATGTTGTTGCAGTTGCTGCTGTTTATATTTTGCATGCTCTCGTTGATGAGCGAGTAAGTAGCCGAATAAGTACTCACTCATTAAAGGCCCGAAAATCCCTTTAATATTGGTTAAGCTGTAATCGTGGCGTTGTCTTGAACCCGTTATTTTATCGACACCAGCAAATGTTGATTGTAACCACTGTAACTCAGAGCCTAAATTTAACAGAGGTGCGGCCAGTTGTGGCTCTGCAAACCAAATATTTGCTTCACAAATACTGCTTGGATCATCCCCTAAAATAATCAAATCTGGTAAGTTATAGTCAGTTAATAACTTTCGATATTTGTCATTTTCTTGGGTTAATAGCAGTAATTTATGCGCCATAAATATTCCCTGATAGTCTTAATTAAAGAGGTAGGTTAATGAATCAAATCATAGCATTTTTTTCTAAAATTGGCGCTATGTTGCATCCGTGGATGAGTGAGATTGCGACTGCATTAGTGGCCTGTACGATTGTTATTTTCGCCACAGATATCAATCGGGCATTAAGGCGGTCATTGTCAGGCAGTGGCTTCATTATTAGAACCTCAGCATTTGTTCTGGTCAATGCTTTTGGTTACGGTCTGGCTATTGTGAGTATCAGTCCATGGCTAGCGAGTCAACTTAGAGGAATGCCATCACAGTGGATGTTACTGGTTGTGATTGGGGTGTTTATTGGAATAGGCGCATGGGCTCAGCGAAACAGGCAAGTGTAAACGCGTTATTTACGCTGAATCCATTTGTTATTTAGTGAAAAATTAACCAAACCATTTTTCATGACTTGTTGTATGGGAGTTGTCATGGCTGTAATTGGCTAACACGATAGCGGCTTTATCAGGATAATTACTAAAAATGCCATCGACGCCAAGTCCTTTTAAGGCATGAATATCTTCAGGGTTATCTACGGTATAAACATAAATTTTGGCACCACGTTGATGGGCATCTTGAACCATTTCGTGGGTAACAAAATGAAGATCAACATGAATAGAATACGCATCTAGTGCTGTGACAGATTCAGCATAGTGCAATGGTACGCCAGCTAAAATGGGTGCGACCCTCGCGTGGGGTAAATGCTGTTTTACCACAGATAAATAGGGCTGATTGAATGATGAAATCAGTAATTGCTCAGCAGTGAAGTTTAGCTCACTGATAAGTTTGGGGTAAACAGCAACTAATGGCTCAGCAGTGTGGTAGCCTTTAAGTTCAATGTTGACGATACAACGGCCACGAATTAACGTCATCACTTGCCACAACGTTGGAATTGAGTGCTGTTGAATGGTCACTTTACTGAGTTCATCTTTTGAAGCAAGGTGAGTCACCCCGCAACCCGTTGTTTTTGTTTCTAATCGACGATCATGAAACACAAACAGCTCGCCTTCAATATTATATACGTCCAGTTCAATGGCTTGGACATTAATTGACAGTGCTTTTTCCATAGCAGCTAAGGTGTTCTCAACCTCGTAACCGCTGGCACCGCGATGTGCAAAAATCAGCATTTACCTAACCTTTTATAATTTGATGTAAATCACGAGATTGACCATTGTGGATATGAATTTCCATTTGTGGATATGCCAGCTCAACATGATTCTCTTTCAGCTTTTTACAGATACGCTTGTGCAAATTATGTCTTAACGGCCAACGATCGTTCATGTCTTTTGCATAAGATCTGACTTCGTAATCTTGTGTGTGCTGGCCAAAACCTGCAAACCAAACCTCAGGCTCAGGGAAGCTCAATGATAAATCACATTCTCTTACCGCTTGATGAAGTAACGCTTCAACTTTTGAAGGGTCTGCATCACGTTGTACTGACACGCTAACAATCACCCGGGTAATAGGATCTGATAGTGACCAGTTGACTAATTGTTCTGTGATAAAGGCTTTATTCGGCACAATGATTTCTTTTCTGTCCCAATCCACAATTGTCGTGGCGCGAATTTCGATTTTAGTGACTGTACCAGTTAAATCGCGAATGGTGACGGTATCACCTATGCGGATGGGTTTTTCAAACAGAATAATTAAACCAGAAATGAAGTTAGCAAAAATCTCTTGTAAACCAAAACCTAAACCAACAGATAACGCTGCCACTAACCATTGTAATTTAGACCACTCAACCCCAATGGTTGAGAAACCAACGAGTAAGCCTAAAAATATGACTAGATAGCTGCTCACCGTGGTTATCGCAAAGCCTGTACCTGGGGTTAATTCCAATCGTTGCAAGATGGTTAACTCTAATAAACCAGGAAGGTTTTTGGCTATCATGGCCGAAAAGCCGACAACGATGAATGAGAATAGAATAGACTTTAAGGTAATGGGAATTTGCTGCTCTATGCCATTGATAACCGAGTGAGTATTCCACATCGTAATGCCATCTAAAAATGAGAATAAGGCGGTATGGGTTTGTGATACTAAAGCCAACAAACTGCCAAAAAAGGCTAGAATCAATAACGAGCGTACAAGGCCTAATGACTGACTTGCGATAGTCTCAAGGTCAACAATAGGTTCTTCATAGTTATCATTCACATCAGCAGCATTATTGAGTTCACCGCGTTCACGTTGGGCTAAGCGTTCTGCTCGGCGAGCTTTTGCGCGATCAAAGGCAATCAGTCGTCTTTCAATTAACATCCAGCGTTTAATTAATTGATACAGTAACAAGAAACCTAAACCTAATAGCAAGGAAAGCTGCAGCTGTAATAACACTTGGAATGCACTGAAATAGTAACCAATTGAGGCTAATACGATACAGCAGCAAGGTACTGCGATTAAAAAGATCCAAGTAATTTTATTAAATAACTTCATGTTTTTGCCATCATTCGCATTGGCACGAAAATCATTAATAAATGCATACATATCGCGGTAAAGGATAAGTAGCGTAATGGTGAAAACCAGAAATGCGCCACGACCAATACTATTGCGGATTAAGGAAGTATCAATGGCTTCGCTGAACCCCATGATACCGATCAGTGGCCAACTGATGAAAATAAAGCGTAAGGTCTTTTGCTGTAGTCGTTTCACTAGCGGTTGTGGCCGCCTGAAATGGCTGATGAGGATGCCATTGTCTAATGACAGAAGGGCAAAAAATCGATATACCCAATAGCTACAGCCAATAGAAAGTACACCAACCCCAATCGCGTGGACAAAATTAAACTCTGATGAAAAGAAAATTAACCCGCCCAGTAACAAGGGCATAGGTTTTAATAGCGAGTAAAATAGCGTTAAGCCGAGGGTTTTCGCGGTATAGATAAACTTATCTTGGGTTACGTTACCGACATTTTGACCGTAATGTTCAATGGCTTTGTTGAACCTTGGAGTTAATAAATCCTGAGCCATTAAGCAAAGGATGAGAATAATGACCCACCAAGCCCAGTAAATATTCTGTGACTGCCATGCTTGTTTTAACTTTTCCCTTTGAGGCGCCTGAGTGAGCCAAACAGTGGCATTCTTTAAATCGATGAACCATAAACCTGAAATTCTGGCTGCATTCGGTACCCAAAATAAATGTTCGTTCAGGGTGTTTTTCAGACGCAAGTATATTCGATTGAGTTGCTCGTAACTGTTTCTCAGCTTTGCCTGCTCATTCAGATATACATCGTAATTCTGCACCAATTGTTCAATCAAGCTTTGTTGTGATTCTAGTAACTTTATTTGAGTGTGATTGAGAAAATCTTCAGTATTGAGCTGTTGCTTGTTTAACGCTTGCTGCTGTTCAGCCTGATAGCGTTTCAAACGAGAGTCAGCAATTTCAGCCAGTAATACATCTTGGTTTGGCGGTTTAGGCAGCGATTGCAGCATTTGTAAGAATCGGTCGCCAAAAGCTGAGTTGGTTTCCACCCAGGTTATTTGTTCTTCAACGTTGGTTAATTGCAAAGCATGAGATTGATATTGCTTCTCAGCTTTTTCCTGTTGAGTAATGACTTGAGTAATGCCATTAGTGATGCGAATTAACTCTTGAGCATATTGCTGGTTTTTTTGGCTTATCTCTTGAGAAATCGTATCGGCAAGCTGCTGCTGATCGATAATATTATTGGCAATGGTATTGGCTGCTTGTTGCTGGCGATATTGATTATTTTGTTTATTTAACGATTCGATCAACTTCTCTTGCTGTGCATGTTCAATACGCAATAACTGTAATTGTAATTGGGCGATTTGTTTTTGCTTAGGGCTGCTAGAGAGTTCAGCCGTTAAGGTTTCAATATGTTGCTCAAGCAATTGACCTTGGAGTAAATGCAACTGGCCCAATGGCGTATCTACGGGAGCTAGCTGGGTTCTTTTATGTTGATTCGAGGCATCCTTTGCCTGTCTGATTAAGCTTGGTAATTGCTGCTGCCTTTTTGAAAGGCGCACTAATTGTTCGCTTAAATCATTTTCAGATTGTTTGAGTTCAGATAAATGGTAATAAGCCATCGAGGCTTGCTGACCCATGTCAATATCGGCACTGATGTTAATGTCAGTTATTGGTTGATTAATCTCTGCTGAAATCTTTTGAGTAATAACGTCGCTGTTTTGCTCAAGCTCCAAGTAACCGTTCTGTTCATTACTCAGTTTTGTGATGCTGGTTTTGACGTTTTCTATTTGAGTGGGTAGGTCAACGACTTGCGATGAGTTGTTGCTTTGAGAAAATCCCAAGCGTTTATCCAGTTGCAGGGGAGAATTAGCCGATGCAACAAAGGAGATAAAGCTGAGTATAAAAAACGCAATACGTAACATAGGGAATGATTGCTAGTGAGAGACTAATACAATGGTAACAAAAACCTGAGTTTACGCTTTATTTTTTTTATGATTTTGCTGAGTTTCGAATATCGCTGTGAGCAAGATAATCAATCCACCAATAATGGTATTAAGGTTAACCTGTTCGTTCAGCAGTAAGAAGGCTAAAACTGTGCCGTAAAAAGGCTGTAAGCAAGACACTAAACTTGCGGTTTTAGCGCTTAGTTGACGCAGTGAGGAGGCAAATAACGCATGGGGCGCAGCAGTAAAGAATACGCCTAAAATGGCTATGGTTAACCATATATCTAGCGTAATTGAGGTGAGTTCGACTTCTAAAAAAGGAGACAAGATTATCACAGCGACTAATGTTTGATAGAACATTGCTTGTGGCCCGCTGTATTGTGAGAAGTATTTTTTGTGCAATAAATTACGTGCAGTAAATAAAGCAGCCGAGAGTACACCTACAGTAATACCTAAAGTGACATCATTATCAAAGTTAGGTTCAGGAATAAGCATAATTACTCCTGTGAGTACTGCGATGCCTGAGAGTAAGTCTATAAACCTTAAGCGAGTTCTATTGACGAGAGGTTCAACTAAGACAGTCATGACAGGGTAGGTAAAAAAAGCAATCATTCCGATGGCGACAGAAGATAACTGCATTGCAGCAAAGTAGGTTACCCAATGTAAACTCACCAAAATACCTAATCCAAGGGCAATTAAATAATGCTTGGGCTGAGATAACAGCAATGCTTGACGAGAAATTTTGACAATACATCCCAGAACGAAAAATGCGACGGTACACCGAAGAACGGTAATATCTAATGCATTAAGGGGAAGTATTTTTGAAAATAATGCAGTAATACCAAATAGCAGTACTGCAATATGTAACTGAATTAGCCCTGAAGCATTTGATACTTCAGGGCGCTGCGCTTTTATCATGCCGATAGGCATATTTAATATTTTACTTTAAGTGAGCGAATGCTTGACCCATACGAGTCGTTTCAGTCGGCTCTACACCTTCTGCAAAGGTATCAATGGCATCTTGACCAAATAACATCACCACTGTTGAGCCTAACTTGAAACGACCCATTTCTGCGCCTTTCTCAAGTGTAAGTGCTTCAGCACCTTCAGTTGGGTAATCCCAAGTAAACACTTGCTTACCACACGGCGGTGTAACTGTTCCTGCCCAAATGGTTTCAATGCTAGCAACAATGGTCGCTCCAACTAATACCATAGCCATTGGGCCCACTTCAGTTTCAAAAATAGCAACAACACGCTCGTTTCGAGCAAATAAACCCGGCACGTTTTGCGCAGTTAATGGGTTAACTGAAAATAGCTCACCAGGTACATATGTCATTTTTGACAAGGTACCAGTGATAGGCATGTGAATACGATGATAATCTTTAGGCGCTAAGTAAATCGTGGCAAAGTCACCACCATTAAAGCGCTCAGCATCTTTTTGCTGTCCGCCAAGTAATGCAAGCGTCGTGTAATCATGGTTTTTAGCTTGGACAATTTTGCCAGCTTCAATAGGGCCACATTGACTGACTGCACCATCAACAGGGTGAGCCATGATTTTGTCGTCTGCAACAATAGGGCGAAGGCCAGGTTTTAAAGAACGGGTAAAAAATGCATTAAAGGTTTTGTATGCTTCAGGCTCACTTTGTGCCGCTTCTGACATATCAATTTTATATTGCTTGATAAACCATTTAATACCTGCGGTAGTAATCGCTCCCGCTTCCGCAGCTGCAAGCTTACCCACAAGACGTGATAGTAAATGTTTAGGTAAGAGATATTGCAAAGCAATTTTAACAGAATCCAATTGAGTACCCTTTTTAGTTATTTATGTCGTGCTAATCTTGAGAATTGTAAACCAGATTAATGAGTTTACTCATCTATTGCTCTGAAGTGTCGAGCATGACGCTGTTCATCAAGGCTGGCAATAATTCGGTGATAATTGTTAAATCTATCTTGAGTTATTTTCCCATCCGCGAGAGCCTCTTGCAAGGCGCAACCCGGATCATTACCGTGTTTACAATCTCTGAATTTACATGTGCCGATGTATTCTCGAAATTCAACAAAGCACTCACCGACGCGAGGTGCGGGTAGATGCCATAAAGCAAACTCGCGAACACCGGGCGAGTCAATTAAGTCTCCACCACTTTCAAAGTGCAATAATTTTGCGGTAGTGGTGGTGTGTTGGCCTAAGCCAGAGTTTCCAGATACATCACCAATGAGAAGATCCGCTTCTGGCATGAGTGCATTGATTAGTGATGACTTACCCACACCAGATTGACCTGCAAACACACTGATTTTATCTGATAACAGTGATTTTATTTGTTCGACTCCCTCACCGGTGTGACTACTCACCATATAAACAGGGTAACCAATTTGGCGATAACGGGCTAAAGCGACTTCAACTTCTTCACGATTGTCATTGGTTAGTAAATCCATTTTATTAAGGATAATGACAGGTGGAATTTCAGTGTCTTCTGCAGCCACTAAATATCGGTCGATAATTTGTGTGGTGAAGCTAGGTAAAATTGAAGAGACAATTAATATCTGATCAATATTGGCTGCGATAATTTTTACGCCGTCATATAAATCTGGACGGGTAAGGGAAGATGTTCGTGGATGAACTGCTTCAACGATCCCGCCAATACCACGATCTGTTTCAGTGGCTAAGCGCACAAGCACTTTGTCGCCAGTGACAAGGCTGGTGATATTTCGACGGAGATTACAACGTGCAACAATACCATCTTCGGTTTCAATATCAGCGTGCTGACCGAAGCGTGAAATGACGATACCCTGTTGTTCTGGTCCAAGTAGACTATCCTGTAGATCGGTTGTCTGATCAGGATTATCTTTACGCTTTAAACGTTTACTTTGGTTGTCGCGCATTCTGCGCTTTTGACCTTGGCTAAGTGGTTTCTTTTTACTCACAGGCAAATCTTCATTAATTAGTGGTTTTTTTGTCGTATAAAAAAACAGTATGATACACCCTCTTTAATAAAAAAGCCTGAATTTAGGGCTTTTGACAGAATAAGGCAGATATTATGGCTGTAAACTCGAGCAATCTGATTTGGGTTGATTTAGAAATGACTGGTTTAGAGCCCAGTGTCGATCGTATTATTGAAATTGCGACGATTGTGACTGACCAAGAATTAAATATTATTGCCCAAGGGCCAGTTATGGCGGTTCATCAGTCTGATGAAGTGTTAAATGGCATGGATGATTGGAATCAAAAGCATCATGGTGAGTCTGGATTAATTGATCGCGTTAAGAGCAGTAAATATTCTGAAGAAGACGTTATTAGAGCAACGATTGAATTTTTAGAGCAATATGTCCCTAAAGGTGCTTCGCCTATGTGTGGAAATAGCATTGGCCAAGATCGCCGTTTTTTGAACAAATACATGCTTGAGCTAGAAGACTTCTTCCATTATCGCAATATTGATGTCAGCACCATAAAAGAGCTAACAAATCGATGGAAGCCAGAAGTTATGAAAGGCTTTAGCAAAAATAATACCCACCAAGCACTAGAAGACATCAAGGAATCTATTGCTGAATTGCAGTTTTATCGCCAAGAAGTATTTAAAATTTAAGCAATCAAACCTTTTTTTTGAATTAGGGGTTGCAGTGTAGTGAATATTACATATAATGCGGCCTCAACTTTTTACAGCGAGCCACTTGCTATTTGAAGTTGTAATTTGAAGATTTGCTGCATTAGCTCAGTTGGTTTTGGTTCAAACGATACCTTGCCAAATGTGTTCTTAAAGCAAAAAGAGATGCGACATTAGCTCAGTTGGCTTTGAATCAGACGATACCTTGCCAAGTGTTTTAATAAAGCAACAAGATGCGACATTAGCTCAGTTGGTAGAGCGATACCTTGCCAAGGTATAGGTCATCAGTTCGAACCTGATATGTCGCTCCAAATCTTCAAACTAAAAATTGATTAAGATGTGACATTAGCTCAGTTGATAAGGTTGAAACGATACCTTGCCAAATGTTTTAATAAAGCAACAAGATGCGACATTAGCTCAGTTGGTAGAGCGATACCTTGCCAAGGTATAGGTCATCAGTTCGAACCTGATATGTCGCTCCAATTTTTAAAAATTGAAATATAGATGCGAGATTAGCTCAGTTGGCTTTGAATCAGACGATACCTTGCCAAATGTTTTAATAAAGCAACAAGATGCGACATTAGCTCAGTTGGTAGAGCGATACCTTGCCAAGGTATAGGTCATCAGTTCGAACCTGATATGTCGCTCCAATTTCAATACCAAGTTTTGTAATGCGACATTAGCTCAGTTGGTAGAGCGATACCTTGCCAAGGTATAGGTCATCAGTTCGAACCTGATATGTCGCTCCAAACTTCTTTCAGTAATACCTCTTGCAAGAAACCCTCCTTATTTAATAATTAGCTCAGTTGCGTTTTTAGCATAGTGATACCTTGCCAAGGTATAGGTCATCAGTTCGAACCACTCTTTTTAACCATATTAGGTCGCTCCAAACTACCTACCTGTTTTACCTCAAGTAAACTTTCAAATTAACAATTAGCTCAGTTGCGTTTTTAGCATAGTGATACCTTTATTTTGCCGAGGTATAGGTCATCAGTTCGAACCACTCTTTTTGAAAATCAGGTCGCTCCAAACTTCCCAAAAAGTAAATCAACTATATCTTTTCTGGATATGCCATCAGTTCGAACCACTCTTTTGAAAATATAAGATCGCTGCAAACTTCTTTCAGTAATATCTCTTGCAAGAAACCCTCCTTATTTAACAATTAGCTCAGTTGCGTTTTTAGCATAGTGATACCTTTATTTTTCCAAGGTATAGGTCATCAGTTCGAACCACGCTTGTTGAAAATATCAGGTCGCTGCAAAATTCCTTCAGTTATACCCCGAATTAAAATTTTCTTTAGATTTAATGAACACGTAGGCTGGATTTAACAGGTTTAATGTCTGTTTATTTCATATTTGCTAATTTACCTGTCTTTTATATGTAAAATATGAGCTTGCTCAAATATTCCTTGTGATTTTTCAACCATAATAAATACAAGCTTTTACAAACTAATTTATTAGCTGCATGAGAATGCAGATACCGTGGAGTGTTTATGATACGTATCCAACAACTAAGTGAGTTACTTGAGTTTATTGCTAAGTCACGTTTAGACATGAAACAACTCTATAGCCGATTACAGCGCAATGCTGATTCGACTCGAGTAAAAATGATGTTGGAGTATTTGCAACAACATCAACAACATGTGCATGACAGTATTGAAGATTACATTGATGAAGCACCAACGCGGATGCTGGATACTTGGTACAAAGATATCACTTTCGAAGACTTTAAAAAGCGTTGCGATGACTCAACTCTAGCTGCCAACATGAATGAAGATGATGTACTCGAACTGCATCTTGATTTAGAAAATAGATTAATTGGACTGATAGAAAAGACTGCTAACAGTACTGCAGTTACAGAGATTAAAGAGGCTTTACTAGACTTGGTAAGAGTTGAACGAACTCAACAAAAAAGACTCGTGCATAGTGCATTAAGAATGGAAGATATTTAACAGATATTTTGCCCATTTCTATTTTATGTTAATATTTCCAAATAGAGTCAGCTATTAAGCTGGCTCTATTTTTTTCAGCTGTTTAAATCGGGTAATATTACAGTTAAGCGTATTTAATCTCTGTGAAATGATACTTTTTATATGATTAATCCCTCAAGTGCTGGTAAGTTAACATGACTTCTATAACAAAAAATCTTCAAGACGAACAAGCTACAATTGAATTAGGCATTGATTTGTCGCTCTGGGTTTCAGCGCCTTTGGTGATATATTTAACCGGTGACTTAGGTGCGGGTAAAACGACGTTAAGTCGTGGCCTAATTCAAAGTTTAGGTCACGAAGGTAATGTAAAGAGTCCGACTTATACTCTGGTTGAGCCTTATGAGTTAAAAGATATGGAAGTATTTCACTTTGACTTATATCGTTTACTCGATCCTGAAGAGCTTGAGTACATGGGGATCCGTGATTATTTTACTGAAAAAAGCATCAGTATCGTAGAGTGGCCTGATAGAGGGCATGGTTTACTGCCAGCAGCTGATCTTGCGATTCATTTGAGTTATCAAGGTGAGCAGAGGCAAGTTGAAATTACTGGACTGACACCTTCAGGGCAGTTCATCGTCAATAAATTAAAATAATAATGACTTAAGACTTAAGATAAAATGACTCGATTTTTTGCGTTTATATTGTTGCTTAGCTTCTCATATACAGTTGATGCAGCTAATAAATTAGATAGCATCCGCATTTGGGATGCCCCAAATTCTACCCGGGTCGTTTTTGATTTATCGAAAGCGCCATCATATAGTCATTTCTCGCTAACAAACCCTCAGCGTTTGGTTATCGATCTCAAAGATGCTTCCACAAAAGTGAAATTTGATAATTTAGCCAAAGATAGCAAGCTGATTAATAAAGTTCGACTCAGTTCTCCGCCTAAAAAAGGCACCCTACGTTTGGTTTTAGAGTTGGCGTCTCCGGTTAAGGCGAGTTTATTTTCTTTGACACCAACAGCGCCTTACGGCAATCGATTAGTGGTCGATTTAGATAATTCTGCTAACCAGCCAGCAGCTAAAAAGCAAGTGGTGCAAACGAGTAAGCGATCAACTGATGTGATTGTTGCCATTGACGCTGGCCATGGTGGTGAAGATCCTGGCTCTATTGGTCCTAAAGGGACCTTTGAGAAACAAGTCGTATTAGCTATTTCAAAAAGACTCGAACGCAAGATTAATGAAACGCCCGGTATGAAAGCGGTAATGACCCGAAGTGGTGACTACTTTGTTAACTTGAACCAACGCTCCGAGTTAGCAAGAAATAGCCGAGCGGATTTATTGTTATCTATTCATGCAGACGCATTTACGACACCTCACCCTAAAGGTGCTTCAGTTTGGGTATTGTCTAAACGCCGTGCAAATACTGAAATTGGTCGTGTGTTTGAAGATAAAGAAAAACACTCGGAGCTGTTAGGTGGAGTGGGCGACATTATTCAAAACACTGATAGTGAACAGTACCTTGTGATGACCTTGATTGATATGTCGATGGATCACTCAATGGCGGAAAGCCACAGTATTGCGACTGATATTTTATCAGGCTTAGGTAAAGTGACTAAGCTGCATAAAAATAAACCTGAATCAGCAAGTTTTGCAGTATTAAAATCAACAGATATTCCTTCAATTTTGATTGAAACCGGCTTTATTTCTAATCCAAAAGAAGAGAAACAGTTACTAAATGGCAATCACCAGCAGAAATTAGCCAATGCGATTCACAAGGGGGTGGTGAACTATTTTGAGGCCAACCCGCCTGCAGGTACTGCATTCGCTAAGACAAGTAATGTGAAGCATACGGTAAGAAGCGGTGAATCATTATCTGTGATTGCCCAGCGTTATAAAGTCAGTGTCGCCAGCATCAAAAAAAGTAATAACTTAAAGTCCGATGTATTACGAATAGGCCAAAAGCTGGTCATTCCGAGGGCATAAACTATGGCAATTCAAATTCTACCACCGCAACTTGCCAACCAAATTGCAGCAGGTGAAGTCGTTGAAAGACCAGCATCAGTCGTTAAAGAGCTCGTCGAAAACAGCTTAGATGCTGGAGCGACGCGCGTCGATATCGAGATTGATAAAGGCGGCAGTAAATTAATCCGTATTCGAGATAATGGTAAAGGCATTGCAAAAGATGAACTTGCATTAGCTTTATCACGTCACGCGACATCCAAAGTTCACTCGCTAGATGATCTAGAAGCGATTTTAAGTTTTGGTTTTCGTGGTGAGGCGCTAGCGAGTATTAGCTCTGTTGCGCGCCTGAGTTTAACTTCAAAGCCTGCAGAACAATCAGAAGCTTGGCAGGCAAACGCTGCAGGCTCGCAAATGGATGTAAAAATTACTCCAGCTGCACACCCAAAAGGCTCAACCATCGACGTGGTGGATTTATTTTTTAATACCCCCGCTAGAAGACGTTTTTTAAAAAGTGATAAGACTGAGTTTACCCATATTGATGAGTGGCTTAAACGGATTGCGATTGCTAGAACCGATGTGCATTTTACCCTAACGCATAATGGTAAATTGGTGCGCCAATATCGACCTGCCAATACCGAAATCCAGTATAAGCAACGCTTGGGGCAAATTTGTGGGCGCGGATTTGCTGAGCAAGCGCTGCACTTATCGTGTGAGCATGATGGTCTGACACTATCAGGTTATTTACAGTCTCCAAGTGATACGCATGTTACCGATAGCTGCTACTTTTATGTCAATGGCAGACTAGTGCGAGATAGACTAGTTAACCATGCGGTTAAACAAGCTTTTGGTCGTTTTAATATTCAGCATCAACCTGGGTATGTGTTGATGCTTGAGATTGACCCGCATCAAGTTGACGTTAATGTTCACCCAGCAAAACATGAAGTCAGGTTTCATCAAAACCGTTTAGTTCATGATTTTATACTTCAGGCTTTGCAGTCGGTACTTGAGCAGATTTCTGAATTGGCGATCGATCCTGAAGGTCACTTTTCAGATAGTGTGAATGTAAATGGGCAAAGTATTACAACTACCGACTCCCATGAATCGTCACATGCTCAGGCAAATAATCCACATCAGAATGGGCGTCATCAGGGTGATTTGTATCGTGGTGAAGGAACTCAAGCGAGTGCATATTTAACCCAAATAGGTGCCAACCATACCGATAGTGATAAGGAATATCAGCCTAGAGAGGTGAGTAATAATCGCTTTGGTAGCATGTCGATACCGGCACAAGGTCATCAATATGGTGGTTCTCAAGGTGGTAATGCCAGGGCCATTGACTCTGCAGAAGTGACACCCACTGCGATAGCAAATTATGGTCAATTACTACAAACCAATAAAGAAAATGCATCGTTAACACAAATTAATGAAGTTAATACTTCAGTTGTTAATACCATGCCGCCTTTATTAGATGGTCAATATTGGGTGATGGCCAAAGAAAGCCAATTACTCTTGCTCGATATATCGCAAGTGTCAGTTATTGTTACAAAAAATGAAATACTTTCTAAAATTAACACTGGTTTAGTGGGGCAGCCTTTGCTGATGCCTGTGTCAATTCAAGCTGATGTGGATTGGAAAGCATTACTGGAAGAGCGAGATATATTACTGCGCAGACTAGGATTAACCCTATCAATTCGCTACCAACAGTTGATAATAAAGAATGTGCCCCCATATCTGAGAGACAGCCAGTTAGCTGTATTAATTCCAGAACTATTAAACTGGATTAAATTAGAAACTCCTTCAGATGAAGCATTATCACTGTGGATTGCAAAACATCAAACGCAATCATTTACAGCAGCATCAGAGATTTGGTTTAAATACAGTCAATTAGATAACGAACAGAAATTGAGCCTTGAGTCACAAGCAAAGTCGTTACCATGGAAAACCTGGTTAGAAGAGAATTAATGTGAACCAAGCTAAACAACCTAAAGTAATGTTTTTGATGGGGCCAACAGCCTCAGGCAAGACATCTTTAGCCATTGAAATGGCGCAAAAGCATAACTGTGAAATTATTTCAGTTGATTCTGCGCTGATATATCGTCAAATGGACATTGGTTCAGCTAAACCTAATGCTGATGAGTTAGCATTAGCACCGCATCGTTTAATTGATATATTAGATCCGAGTGAAAGCTATTCGGCTGCTGATTTTAGACGTGATGCACTGATTGAAATAGAACAAATTATTGCTCGTGGTAAGACCCCATTACTTGTTGGTGGCACCATGATGTACTTTAAAGCACTACTTGAAGGGTTATCTCCGCTTCCTGCGGCTGATGACGTTATTAGAGCTGAAATAATTAAAGAAGCAGAAGAGTTTGGTTGGGATGTGTTACACCAGCAACTTTGCGAGGTTGACCCTGTAGCGGGTGAGCGAATTCACCCTAATGATCCGCAGCGACTTTCTCGTGCTTTAGAAGTTTTTAGAATAACAGGTAAGACAATGACTGAGTTGACAGCAACTAAGTCAGAGGCGTTACCATATGATGTGGTTCAATTTGCTATTGCACCACTTGATAGAAAAGTATTACATGAATTAATCGCGAAAAGATTTAAACTGATGATGGAACAGGGTTTTATCGAAGAAGTTGAGCGATTAAAATCCCGAGGCGATTTGCATTTAGACATGCCTTCTATGCGCTGCGTTGGTTATAGGCAGTGTTGGCAGTATTTAGATGAAGAATTTGACTATGATACTTTGATAGAAAAAGCCACTGCAGCTACTAGGCAATTAGCTAAACGTCAATTAACATGGTTGAGAAGTTGGCCAGACTTAAATTGGCTTGAAAGTGGAGCCGAAGGAAATTTAGTTACACTTATACGACATTCGAGCTAGATTATTCGCCGTTGCTGTATAATACTCAAACTAAACAATAAAACATTATTCAAAAAATTTATTTTGAAAATAAAAAAAAGGAAATCGAAATGGCTAAGGGGCAATCTTTACAAGACCCATTTTTGAACGCACTGCGTCGTGAACGTGTACCAGTTTCAATCTATTTAGTGAATGGTATTAAGTTGCAAGGACAAGTTGAGTCATTCGACCAATTCGTTATTTTGTTAAAAAATACAGTAAGCCAAATGGTTTACAAACATGCTATTTCGACTGTAGTACCTGCGCGTCCATTTAATGTGACAGCTCAAAGTACTCATACACAGCATGATGAAGCACCTGCATCAGAATAATATTTAAGGAGTTTGCTACTTGTTTGATCGCTATGAAGCGGGTGAAACCGCAGTTCTTGTACATATTGACTTTTCTGATGACGACCGAAGAGAAGACATAACTGAGTTACAATTATTAGTTGAATCAGCAGGAGCTCGCTCTGTTGGTGTTATTACCGGAAGCCGTCGTTCACCTGATCGAAAGTTTTTTGTTGGTACAGGTAAAGTTGAAGAGTTAGCCGCAATGGTGGCAGCTACTGAAGCAAATGTGGTGATTTTTAATCACGCGTTAAGTCCTGCACAAGAAAGAAATTTAGAGCAAATTTGTGAATGCCGAGTATTAGATCGGACAGCACTGATTTTAGATATTTTTGCTCAACGAGCGAGAACGCACGAAGGTAAGTTACAAGTGGAGCTAGCGCAATTGCGCCACATGTCGACTCGCCTTATTCGTGGTTGGACTCACTTGGAGAGACAGAAAGGTGGTATTGGTATGCGAGGACCTGGGGAAACCCAGCTCGAAACCGATAGACGTTTGTTGCGTGGGCGTATTAAGAGTATTAATCGTCGACTTGATAAAGTAGACAAGCAACGTGAACAAAGCCGCCGATCGCGTAAACGCAGTGACTTATCAACTGTGTCATTGGTGGGTTACACCAATGCGGGTAAGTCAACTTTGTTTAATGCGTTAACCGCTTCAGAAGTCTATGCAGCGGATCAGTTATTCGCCACGTTGGATCCAACGTTGCGTAAACTAAATTTACCTGATGGTGCCGTCATTTTAGCGGATACCGTTGGGTTTATTCGTCATTTACCTCATGATTTAGTCGCAGCCTTCAAAGCTACATTGCAAGAAACTCGTCAAGCTGACTTGTTATTGCATGCCATAGACTGTGCAGATGAAAATATGACGGAAAATTTCGAACAAGTGCAAAATGTACTTGAAGAAATTGACGCAGATACTATTCCTCAACTGGTCGTTTGTAATAAAATCGACTTATTGGAAGACTTTGTACCTCGAATCGATTACGACGATGAGGGGATGCCTGAACGAGTTTGGGTATCTGCACAAAAACAAATTGGATTTGAATTGCTATTACAGGCTATCAACGAGTTAATCGGTGAAGTGATTGTAGAGCAAACATTGAAAATACCAGCGACGGCTGGGCATTATCTTGGTCAGTTTTATGGACTGGACGCGATACAGCAGAAAGAGTATGACGATCTGGGGAACTGTATTTTGTCTGTTCGTTTGTCGGAAGCCAATTGGCGCCGATTAACAAAACAGAGTCAAGGCGAATTAGAGACGTTTATCTCTGAATCTTCACTTGAAGATTCAGCAGTAGACGTTACTTGCTAATAACATTTATTTCATCCACTTATGGAGTGCTAAATGGCTTGGAATGAGCCCGGTAACAAGGGAAAAGATAAAGACCCTTGGGGAAACAAAAACGGTAACGATAAAGGCCCACCAGATTTAGACGAAGTATTTCGTAATCTTTCAAAGCGCTTTGGCGGTGGTAAAGGTGGTTCAGGTGGATCGTCAAGTCCTTCATTTAACTCAACCAGCATTATTGTTGTTTTAGTTATTGGTTTGTTGGTTTGGGGGGCTTCAGGTTTTTATACCATTAAAGAAGCTGAACGTGGGGTGACCTTACGTTTCGGTCAACATTCTGGCGAAGTTGGACCTGGTTTACATTGGAAAGCGACTTTTATTGATGAAGTTTTCCCTGTGAACATCAAAGCAGTTCGATCAATTCCATCTTCTGGCAGCATGCTAACATCTGATGAAAACTTGGTTAAAGTTGAATTAGATGTTCAATACCGCGTAGATGATGCTTATTTGTATTTGTTCAGCGCTGTTGATGCCAATGCAAGTTTAAGAGAAGCGACAGATAGTGCTTTACGTTATGTGATTGGACATAACACTATGGATGACATCTTGACCACTGGTCGTGATGCTATTCGTCGTGATACTTGGTCTGAACTAGAACGTATTCTTGAACCATATAAATTAGGTTTATCAATTCAAGACGTCAACTTTTTGCCTGCGCGTCCGCCTGAAGAAGTAAAAGATGCCTTTGATGATGCGATTTCTGCACAAGAGGATGAGCAACGATTCATTCGTGAAGCTGAAGCTTACGCACGTGAAATTGAACCTAAAGCTCGTGGTCAAGTAGAACGTATGGCTCAAGATGCTAGCGCTTATAAACAGCGTGAAGTGTTAGAAGCTCAAGGTAAAGTAGCGCGTTTTGAACAGTTATTGCCTGAGTATGAAATGGCACCAGAAGTGACTCGTAAGCGTCTTTATTTAGATGCGATGCAAGCAGTCATGGCTGATACGAATAAAGTACTTATTGATACCAAAAACAGTGGTAACTTAATGTATTTGCCTTTAGATAAAATGATGGATAATCAAACTAAACGTGAAGTGGTTGAGCCTGTAGCGGAAACGCATATCAATACTCCTTCAAATAATTCGTTTGGTTCTTCAATGCCGCTTGATGGCCGTCAAACTCGCGAAGCTCGTTCTCGCCAAGGGAGGGACTAACTCATGGGTAGATTTGGACTGATTATTTTAGTCATCCTTTTAGGGATTGGTTTTTCATCTTTGATGGTCGTAAATGAAGGCGAACGTGCCATTGTTTCGCGTTTTGGTGAAATTTTAAAAGATGATGTCAACGGCGAAGCTGTTACTCGTGTGCTTGCACCGGGGATCCATTTTAAAATACCTGCTATCGATAAGGTTAAATACCTTGATGCACGTATTCAAACTCTAGATGGCGCAGCTGACCGTTTCGTGACTTCAGAAAAGAAAGATTTGATGGTTGATTCATACGTTAAATGGCGTATTAACGACTTTGAAACCTTCTACCTTTCAACAGGTGGCGGTAACATCGTAACTGCAGAAGACTTGCTACAACGTAAAATCAACAATGATTTACGTACTGAGTTTGGTCGTCGCACCATTAAAGAAATTGTTTCTGGCAAACGTGATGAACTGCAAAATGATGCTTTAGAAAATGCAGCTGAAAGCTCACAGGATTTGGGTATTGAAGTGGTTGACGTTCGTGTTAAGCAAATCAATTTACCTGCTAACGTGAGTAGCAGTATTTTCCAGCGTATGCGAGCAGAGCGTCAAGCTGTTGCTAAAGAGCATCGTGCACAAGGTAAAGAGCAATCTGAAATCATTCGTGCAACGATTGATGCTGATGTAACAGTTAAAGTTGCAGAAGCTGAACGTAAAGCGTTAACTGTTCGAGGTGAAGGTGATGCACTATCTGCTAAAATTTATGCAGATGCGTATAACAAAGATCCTGAATTTTATGGTTTTTTACGTAGCTTAGAAGCCTACAAAGAAAGTTTTGCTGGCAACAGTGATGTGATGGTTCTAGAACCTGATAGTGACTTCTTTAAATACATGAAATCAATTGATGGTAAGTAAATTGTCATTTAGTTGATTAAAAACCCGGTTATTACCGGGTTTTTTTATGTCTGCGACTTTTTATATAAACAAATTGAATTTTTTGCACTTTGGCTTAATTAATCAGCTATGACTAATTTAGAAGCAAAGTATTTCATTAAATTTTATTAATTAACAGTAAGTTATAAAATTCACTTCTGCATATATTCTCTAAAAAGTATCAAAATGCTTGGTTGTTTTTTGTGCGGCTTAAAAAAAACATACAATTCCCGCAACTTAGTTGTGTGTTTTACTATGATCTGGTTCTAATTTTTCGCTATAATGAGCCCCGCCTCAAAGTATAGATTTAGCGATTAGTGATTCTAATGTTGCTAAGTTATTAAAATATAAGAATTCCAACACCCTCTGGGAGATAAGTGGATGAGCAATGCGCCAGTCGATACCGGACGCCGCAGATTCCTGACAGCCGCAACCGCCGTAGTTGGTGGAGCTGGTGCCGTCGCTGTAGCGGTGCCTTTTATCAAGTCATGGAATCCGAGCGCTAAAGCGAAAGCTGCAGGTGCACCGGTTGAAGTTAATATTAGTAAAGTAGAACCAGGTCAATTAATTCGTGTTGAATGGCGTGGCAAACCTGTATGGGTTGTACGTCGTACAGATGCAATTCTAAGTGAACTGCCAAAATTAGATGGTCAATTACGCGATCCTGCCTCTGAAGAATTACAACAGCCTGAATATGCAGCTAACCCTGCTCGTTCAATTAAGCCTGAGTTTTTCATTGCTGTAGGTATTTGTACTCACCTAGGTTGTTCACCAACTTATTTGCCTGATTCATTTGGCGAGCAAGTCGAAGGTGTTACGGCTGGATTCTTCTGCCCATGTCATGGTTCTAAGTTTGATATGGCTGGTCGTGTATTCCAAGGTGTACCTGCGCCATTAAACCTTGTTGTACCACCACATCAATATGTTGATGACGGCACGGTACTCATCGGTGTAGACACAGGAGCTGCATAATGGTTAAGAATATCGTTGATTGGATTGATGCTCGCATCCCAATGACGGCGACTTATAATCGTCACGTTGGTCAATATCCAACTCCAAAGAACTTTAACTTCTGGTATTTCTTTGGTTCATTAGCTCTACTTGTTTTAGTTAACCAACTACTGACTGGTATTTGGTTAACCATGAATTACGTGCCAACAGCTGAAGGCGCGTTTGCTTCTGTTGAATACATCATGCGTGATGTTGAATACGGTTGGTTACTTCGTTATATGCACTCCACTGGGGCCTCGGCGTTCTTTGTGGTGGTTTATCTGCATATGTTCCGTGGTCTTATCTACGGTTCTTACCAAAAGCCAAGAGAACTACTTTGGTTATTCGGTATGTTGATTTTCCTAGTGTTAATGGCTGAAGCCTTTATGGGTTACTTGCTTCCTTGGGGACAAATGTCTTACTGGGGCGCACAGGTAATTATCTCTTTGTTTGGTGCAATACCGTTTATTGGTGATGACTTAACATTGTGGATCCGTGGTGACTATGTTGTTTCTGGTGCTACGCTAAACCGCTTCTTCGCATTGCATGTTATTGCTTTGCCATTAGTACTTGTTGTACTTGTTTTCCTTCACTTAATTGCATTACACGAAGTGGGCTCAAACAACCCAGACGGTGTTGAAGTTAAGAAGAATAAAGATGAAAACGGATGGCCAGTAGACGCTATTCCTTTCCATCCTTATTACACAGTAAAAGACATTATGGGCGTGGCCGGTTTCTTAATCGTGTTCTGTTACGTATTGTTCTTTATGCCTGAAGGTGGCGGTTACTTCCTTGAAAAGCCAAATTTCGAAGCGGCTAACCCAATGAAGACTCCTGAACATATTGCTCCGGTTTGGTATTTCACTCCGTTCTACG
This sequence comes from Shewanella sp. 10N.286.52.E4, assembly GCF_041468785.1. Taxonomy (NCBI): domain Bacteria; kingdom Pseudomonadati; phylum Pseudomonadota; class Gammaproteobacteria; order Alteromonadales; family Shewanellaceae; genus Shewanella; species Shewanella sp. 10N.286.52.E4. The sequence goes on along the minus strand of NZ_JBFRJJ010000007.1, from coordinate 68,157 downwards.
CAATCTTACGTGCGATCCCAGACAAGCTGTTAGGTGTTGTCGGTATGGGTCTTGCGATTGCGGTATTGTTTGTTCTACCTTGGCTAGATCGCTGTAAAGTGAAGTCTATTCGTTACCGTGGTCTAATCCACAAGATTAACATTGCACAATTTACTGTGTCTTTCTTAATCCTTGGTTACTTAGGTGCTGTACCAGCAACACCAACGTTAACTATTGCAGCTCGTATCTTTACACTTACTTATTTTGGCTTCTTCGTTGCACTGTGGGTTTACAGTAAAAATGAAAAGACAAAACCGGTTCCTACGAGGGTGACGCACTAATGAAAAAGTTATTAATTGCATTAGTTACATTGTTACCATCACTTGCTATCGCAGCAGGTGGCAGCAATGTTCATTTAGAAAGTGCCAATGTGGACTTACATGATAAAGAGTCGTTAGAACGTGGTTTGAATTTATTTCAGCAATACTGTTCTGGCTGTCACAGTACTCAATATCAACGTTATGGTCGTGTAGCTGAAGATTTAGGTATTTCAGTTGATGACATGCGTACAAAGTACATGTTTACCGATGCTAAAGTTGGTGAGTTGATGGAAAACGCGATTCCACCTGCAGATGCTGCAAAGTGGTTTGGTGGAGCGGCTCCTGACTTAACGCTAGTTGCACGTGTTCGTGGTCAAGACTGGGTTTATTCATACCTTAAAGGTTTTTATAAAGATGAAAGCCGTCCATTTGGTGTGAACAATACAGTATTCCCATTAGTGGGCATGCCTCACGTTCTTGAAGATTTACAGGGTATCCCTGTTAAGCAAGAAGATGGCACTGTTGTGACGACTGGCGGTTCTATGAACGCTGAAGAGTATGACCAAGCTGTTCGCGATATCACTGGTTTCCTTGCATATTCTGCAGATCCAGTGAAATTAGAACGCGAAGCTTTAGGCTGGTGGGTACTCGGATTCTTGTTTATTTTCTTCATCGTTGCTTATTTGTTGAAGAAAGAATACTGGAAAGATGTGCACTAGACACGAATAACGGGTAAAATACATTATTCGCATACTTTAAACGAGGGGCTTTGCCCCTCGTTTGTTTTGTTTTTTCCGTTTTACTGGAGGGTAACAATGGCTGTAGCTGCCAACAAACGCTCTATCATGACACTTTTTTCTGGTGCCGATGATTTATATAGCCACCAAGTACGTATCGTCTTGGCTGAAAAAGGTGTAACTGTTGATGTATTGCAGGTTGAACCTAGTGAGAAACCTCAAGAGTTATTGGATGTTAATCCATACAACTCAGTACCGACTCTAGTTGATCGTGAATTAGTGCTGTATGAATCTCGTATCATTATGGAATATTTAGATGAGCGTTTCCCTCATCCTCCATTGATGCCTGTATACCCGGTTGCTCGTGGCCAAAGCCGTCTAATGATGCACCGTATTGATACAGACTGGTATGTACTCGTTGATCGTATCCGTAAAGGTGAAAAAGCTGACGCAGCTCGTAAAGAGTTAACTGAAAGCTTAGTTGCTTTAGCGCCAGTATTTGCTGAAATGCCTTACTTCATGAGTGAAGAATTTGGCTTAGCTGATTGTTACTTAGGTCCGTTATTATGGCGTTTACCTGAGTTAGGTATCAACTTAGATGTTCGTACATCTAAAGATATCCATGCTTACATGACACGCATTTTTGAGCGTGAATCATTTAAAGCATCGTTAACTGAGGTTGAGCGCGAAATGCGCATGGGTATGTAATGAAAGCGATTACACCTAACCGTCCATATTTGTTGCGGGCTTACTACGAGTGGTTGATGGATAACCACTTTACCCCACATGTTGTTGTGGATGCATTTGTAAAGGGCACTCAGGTACCTCAAGAGTTTGTTAAGGACGGTCAAATCGTGCTTAATATTGCTGGCGGTGCAGTGGGCAACTTACAAATGACCAATGAATTTGTTGAGTTTAATGCTCGATTTGGTGGTGTGCCTCAGCAAGTTGTTTTACCTATGGCTGCAATCGTTGCGATTTATGCGCGCGAAAACGGTGCTGGGACTGTGTTTGATATGGAAGATGCTTATATGCCTGAAGATGAATCGGAAGATTTAGCTCCAGCACCACGCTCTTTCTCTGCAGTTGAAACAACGGATAAAGCTGACGTTACAGAAGAAAAGCCTACAAGCAATTCTGAAAAACCAAAAGGACGTGCACATTTAACTGTCGTCAAGTAACGATGTAATGTGTCAGTTCGGTTCATAAGAAAACCAGTCGCAAATGAGTGACTGGTTTTTTCATTTCTGTCTCACTAAAAATGATTGTTGAAGTAAACCATTAATTTAGTCGAGATAAGCTTTTGCCAACCGAGTCAATTTAAACGCGACTTTTAAGCTGCGGTTCTCTAGATTGTCATTGTCAGTTTCTAATTGATAACGTGCGACTATGGCCAAATAGGCACAAAGTTGTTCAGAATCTTGAGCGAGTGCAAGCAAAGCAATTGGTTCGATTAATTGACGATAAGCATGATGATTATGCATGTGTTGTTTTAGATCTAATGGATCCCAATCTGCGCAGATGCAATCAGCCACATGTGATTTTAATTGCTCTGATTTTGTGTGACTGATTTCAGTTTTTGGCAATAATTCCACTAAGCCTGCTAGCAAATTTTCAACTCCGTCAGCAATATGTTCTTCTGCTGAGGGCTGATCGATGAAACAAAACTCACCTAAACTTAATTTAGCACTCTCAGAGGCGCTTACCTCAATCGACTTTTTACGGCCTTGATGCCAAGCAAAGCTAACTAACGGATAATCGCCTACCGCTGCGTTGTAGTTAACACAAACTAAATGCTCATTTTGAATGTCAGGGAAACTGTCTTGAGGGTAATGGCCAATTACGACAGGTGTCGATAATTGATGGTGTGGATGGTGTTCAATTAATTCCAGAACAGTATAGTTGAGACACGAAGTCATCATTGCTGATAACGGATGTGTCTCATCAAATGCAGCAGGCCAAAACTGTTGAGACAAAGCATTTTTACTGCCTTTTTCTGAATCAGTGTTTACGGTAGATGTAGACTCTTGAGTTAATAAACATAGATAAGGGTTAAGTTGGCTTATAACGGATTCGTCCCAACATGCATGTATTGCCCGAATATGATCAAAATCGAGATAAATCGGTAATGCCATAAACCAGTCAATCCACTGGAACAACTGCTCATCACCTTGAGCGAATTCTTTTAAGAATAGCGGTGTTAACTTATTGGTTTCAGTAGAACCATTAGGTAAGTAGGGCGTATCCGTAATGGGGTGATGCTTACTCCATCCTATTGCTTCAAATTCGTTGCTACCCAGCAAGCAAAAAGCATGGCCTTTATCTACTAACTCTTTTACAAATGACAATAATGCAATGTGCTCTATATTTTCAGCTTCATTTGCAGCAATTAAGTTTCCACAAAACACCAGTTTCACGAATTGAATGCTTGATTCAGGATCTTCAATATCAAAATCAATTTCAGTGAGTAAGTCATTCAATTTATCTAAGCGGCCATAGACATCACCTATGAAATATAAGCTGGTATTGTCGATTTGTTGTTTGTGGCTGTGCATGTTGAAACCCAGAAGACAAATAAAGTAAATTGAGCCGTATTATACCCTAGCAACGAAACGTTACAGCTGAAATAAATCATACAGAGTGCTAAAAATTTAAGTGGGCTACTAAGCTATGATATTATCCGCGGCTTGTACCCTTTGGTTGGTCATCTACAGAGTGACTGTTGATTATTAATCAACTTTATAATGGTTTGAGTTTGGAATCTTTTGCAAACCGATGAGTTCACAAGACCACACACGTGCAAATTTCACCTTGAAGTTGGGATGTTTAATGCTGTTAATGATTGATAATTATGATTCATTTACCTTTAACTTAGTGCAGTATTTTCAGCGCTTAGGTTATGAAGTCGTGGTTAAAAGAAATGATCAAATTACTCTCAGCGAAATTGAAGCGCTTAATCCAAGTCATCTGGTTATTTCGCCTGGTCCGTGTTCTCCAGATGAGTCGGGTATATCACTTGCTGCCATTGCGCATTTTGCGGGTAAAGTACCATTATTGGGCGTGTGCTTAGGTCACCAAGCGATTGCACAGGTATTTGGGGCTAACGTGATAAAAGCGCAACGGGTCATGCATGGTAAAACGAGCGCAATAACCCATAACGAATTAGGTTTATTTCAGCAATTAAATCAGCCATTAACTGTCACGCGTTACCATTCTCTGCTAGTTGAATCTTTGCCTGAAGCGTTTCAATTAGATGCCTGGTTTGATGATCCCATTCATGGACGAGAAATCATGGCAATGAGTCATAAAACTCTGCCAATTTATGGTGTGCAATTTCATCCAGAAGCGATATTGACTGAGCAAGGTCATGAACTATTGAATAATTTTCTGACTCGATGCTAACTTCTGTTACAACTTAAGCGATAAATCCCCACAAACATTGTCATTATTTGTGATATAAAAGGCCAATAATAAAAGTACTTGCCAAACTTTTTAACGTTTAGGCGAGAATATATCATTCATCTTTGATGACAAGGGATTTAATATGACCAGGCTACTGCGAAATGCCGCATTGAGTGCGCTTTCTCTCGCAATAATTTCAGGTTGCAGCGCTACAGCAAGCAACAATGACTCTCCAACCGTATCTAATCAATCAGCCAGTGTGGTAGTGCCATTCGCTATGCCACCGCAAGCTGAGCAAGCATTGACCTTGAATCAAATTATGGCTAATCCTGATTGGATGGGATTGTTAGCTAAGAATGCTTATTGGTCTGACGATAGCCAGTCAGTTTATTTTAGTCGCCAAGAGCATCAATCTGCGATTGCGGATGTATACCAACAAGGCATCAATCAGTCTCAAGCTACGATTCTTAAACTTAACCAGTTGCATTTAGCAGATCAAAAACGTGGCGTGTTTAATACTGACAAGTCTCAAAAAGCCTATATTTACAAAGGCAATATCTTTGTTAAACAACTTAACTCCGGTGAGATTAAACAATTAACTCGTCAAAATAATGCGATTGATGACGTTAAGTTTTTAAACTCAGGCGATCTTGCTTATATGCAAGGTAACAGTGTGTTCAAATTACATTTAGACACAGGTATGACTGAGCAACTTGTTGATATTCAAATGGCTAAAGCGCCTGCGGACGTTAAAGATCCTGAGTCATATATTGCTAAACAGCAACACCGCCTAATTGCTTATGTTGCACTACAGCATGACAAGAATAAATCTCGAGCAGAATACGCAGAAGAATTAGCAGCACAAGATCCGACGTTTGCACCTAAAACCTGGTACTTAGGTGACAGTGAAACTGTCGATGAAATGAGTTTATCTGCTGATGGTCGTTATCTTGTTGTCGCTTTATCAGATAAAAATTATAGCTGGCGAGCTGAACATGACATCATGCCTAACTACCTAGGCAAAGATGGTTATGTAGACGCTGTACCTGCAAGAGCAAGAGTGGCAGAAGACAACTATCCAGGCGAAAGGTTAGTATTACTCGACTTAGTTGAGCATGTAAAAAAAGATATCACGATTGAAGGTTTAACTGGCTTTGATGAAGATGTATTGGCATCAGTTAAAGCAGAAAATGCTAAAGCCAAAGGCGAAAGTTACACAAGTAAGCCTGAGCCGCGTGTTCTGCAGTTAATGCAAGACTGGGGCTGGGGTCAAAGTGCCATTCAATGGCATGACACTGACAATAAATTGCTTGTAATGATGGAAGCCCATGATAACAAAGATCGTTGGATCGCAAGTGTCGATCTACAGTCTGGCAAGCTTGAGACTGAACATCGTTTACATGATGATGCTTGGATTAACTATACTTTTAACCAGTTTGGTTGGGTGACCGGTGAAGATAAGTTTTATTACTTGTCTGAAGAATCTGGATTCTCTCAGTTATATGTCAAAGCAGATGGTAAAACTACTGCTTTAACTAAAGGCGAGTATGTCGTTGATCAAGTAACATTATCACCAGATGCAAGCCATTTATATTACCGTGCGAATAAAGACCATCCTGGCACCTATAATGTCTACCGTGTAGAGATTGCAACTGGTAAGACTGAACAATTAACCGAGTGGACAGGCACTTTAGATTACAAACTAAGCCCTGACGGTCAATCATTGTTACTGACAGCTTCTACAGCTGTAAACCCAGATGAGCTATACATACAGCCAATAGGTGGCGAGCTTAAACAATTAACTCAATACACCAGCAAAGCGTTTAGCCAATACGCATGGCAAGCGCCGCAAGTTGTAAAAGTTCCTTCAACTCATGGTGCTAAAGATATTTATGCCAGAGTGTATTTGCCTCAAGGGTACGATGCTGCTAATGCTGATAAATACCCTGCGGTCATCTTTAATCATGGCGCAGGTTATTTACAAAATGCCCATAATGGTTTCTCTGGTTACTTCCGTGAGTTTATGTTCCATAACCTGCTGACACAGCAAGGTTATGTGGTAATGGACATGGATTATCGTGGTTCTAAGGGTTACGGGCGTGACTGGCGCACCGCTGTGTACCGTAATATGGGACACCCTGAAGTTGAAGATTTAAAAGACGGTGTTAGCTGGATGGCAAAACACACCAATGTCGATACTGCTAAAGTGGGTACCTATGGTGGTTCTTACGGCGGGTTCTTAACCTTCATGGCATTATTTAATGAGCCAGAGTTATTCCAAGCTGGCGCAGCATTACGTCCAGTGACGGACTGGGCACATTATAATGCGCCTTACACTTCGAATATTCTTAATACGCCAGATGTCGACCCTATCGCTTATGAGCGTAGCTCGCCAATTGAGCATGCTCAAGGTTTAGAAAAGCCGCTGCTGATCATGAGTGGTGTGCTGGATGATAATGTTTTCTTCCAAGACAGTGTACGTTTAGTACAACGTTTAATTGAACTTGAAAAACCAATGTTTGAGACGGCGATTTACCCAGTTGAACCGCATGGCTTTAGACAGCCATCAAGCTGGTTAGATGAATACCGTCGTATATACAAACTATTTGAGCAAGAGCTTAAGTAAATATTGGAAATTAGCACTTTATGCCATGCATGAAGCGCTTCACCTTAAAAGGGCTTCCTATTGGAAGCCTTTTTTATGTCTTTCTTTTTTGATTATTACGCTCAATTGATACATAAAGCGGCCGATATCCTTTATTATCACCAACATGTATCAAGGTTAAAGGTTTGCAGTAGTGGCAGTGTCGGTAGCAGGTGGAGTCAGACCAGGAAAAGTCATCGAAGTTGAAAATCGATTATATAAACAACTTATTGTAGGGAAAGAAAAGCTGACCCAGCAGTTTGATGATCGCGATAAACAGCTTGAGGATGATGCCAATAAATTAGAAGTCGAGCGTAAAGCCATTAAGGCGCGCATGGAAGAGCAAGCAAAAGCTCAGCATGTGCTTAAGCGTATTTCTGAGCAGCTGACCATCACAGTGATGAATGCCCTAGAGCATCAAATTAGCTCACCTAAACAAATGCTGGAACAATCTGGTCTAGCTGAGTCACAAGTCTTACTACTTGATTTACTATTGAATAAAGACCCTGATCTTCGTCGTATCCGCCCCTTAGTCGAAAACATCTCCTGGTTGTATACCGATTTAGTCAATTTAATTAATAGCCCAGCATCAAGCCATAGAAGACCTCAGCGCTCGGAAGTTAAAGTCACTGATATTAAGTTAGTCCTTAATTATATTGGCATTGAAAACTTACAAGCGGTAATACCTTACTTTTGCCTACGTAACTGGTTGCCTTCTGGTAATGCCAATCTAGTTTGGACCACCAGAAAGCTATGGCGATATAGCATGATGACTGCAATTGCAGCCAAAGCCCTAGCAGTATTGCATGAGAAAGATGCGGCGTTGGTTTACAGCGCGTCGCTCATGAAGCAATTAGGCAGTGCGACTATCTTGAATGCTAGCGCAAGGCAGTTTGAGAAAACCTGGGGCACTTGGCTGCGAGAAACGAGTGCTAAAGGAGATAAGAATCTCTACGATGCTGTGATGGCATCTGAGTTTCCTGCTAATGAAGTCTTTAGCAAGGTAATGTCTCATGGTGAGCAGTTAAATTGGCAAATGCTGGATTTACTTGAATTTGAAAACAGTAAGCTGACAAAAATACTAAAAGAGCTCGATTTTAATTACCACTTTAGCGAGTTCTCTGCTGAAAGTGCCATCGTCGCGAAAGCGAGCTGCTTCGCGAAAGTGTTATTGTTAGAAGAATCTCGCCTAATTGAACCCCAAGAAAAGCGTGTGATGTTTGATTATTATGAATTTACTGAGCAGGAACTTATCAGGCTGAAAGGGCAAAACTACCGTAAATTGGATTTAGTGTAATCACAGTAATGGGACTGTGATTGACTAAATTGACTTGTCTAATTATGCATATTTGATGAATAGCTAAGTAAATCGAGTTCAAATAACTTTTTTTATGACTATTTATGCTCAAATTTAGCAATATAAGTACTTTGTATGCGCATTTTTATCACTCTTTATTCACTAATCATTTCAGTAATGAATAGTTAACAGCTAAAAACTGGTATTTTGATCACATTTTAGCTAATAATGACCTTCAAGTTAGACAAGCAACCGCTGCGATACTAAACCAAAACCAATACAGACAGCGGACTAGAGTGATTTTTAAATCACTTAATAACCAAAGGACGAAAAGTAATGAGCGTTGAAATGAACTTAACACGTGCCCAATTTGATGAAGTTATGGTGCCTAATTATGCGCCTGCAGCAGTAATTCCTGTTCGCGGTGAAGGTAGCCGAGTTTGGGATCAACAAGGTAACGAGTTTATTGACTTTGCTGGTGGTATTGCAGTGAACTGTTTAGGTCATTGTCATCCTGCTCTAGTTGGCGCGCTTAAAGAACAAGGCGAAAAACTTTGGCATCTTTCAAATGTAATGACTAACGAACCAGCACTAGAGTTGGCGACTAAGTTAGTTAATGCCACTTTTGCTGAACGTGTTTATTTTGCTAACTCGGGCGCAGAAGCTAACGAAGCTGCGCTGAAACTAGCTCGTCGTTACGCACTAGAAAATCACGGTCCACAAAAAGATCAAATCATTGCATTTGATAAAGCCTTCCACGGTCGTACTTTCTTTACTGTTACTGTTGGTGGCCAAGCGGCTTATTCTGATGGTTTCGGTCCTAAGCCACAAAGTGTTACTCACGTACCATTCAATGATATTGCTGCACTTGAAGCTGTCATCTCAGATAATACATGTGCCATTATGCTTGAGCCGCTTCAAGGTGAAGGCGGAATTATCAATGGTGACCCAGAATTCCTTAAAGCGGTTCGTGCTTTAGCTGATAAGCATGACGCATTAGTTATTTTTGATGAAGTACAAACAGGTGTTGGCCGTACTGGTGAGCTATTCGCATACATGGGCACAGATATCGTACCTGATATTTTAACCAGTGCTAAAGCATTAGGTGGCGGTTTCCCAATCGCAGCAATGCTGACTACTGCTAAAATTGCAGCACATTTAAAAATTGGTACTCACGGTTCTACTTATGGTGGTAACCCACTAGCGTGTGCTATTGGTAACGCTGTAATGGATGTCGTTAATACACCTGAAGTACTTAACGGTGTTAAGCATCGCGAGCAATTATTCCGTGATGGTTTAGCGGCAATTAATGCTAAATATAATGTATTTGAAGAAGTACGCGGCCAAGGCATGTTATTAGGTGCTGTACTGAATGAACAATACGCTGGTCGTAGTCGTGACTTCCTTGTTGCGTCAGTTGCAGAAGGTTTAATGAGCCTGATTGCTGGTGCTAACGTAGTGCGTTTTGCTCCTTCTCTTGTGATCCCAGAAGCCGATATTGCTGAAGGTTTAGCGCGTTTTGAACGTGCTGTAGCTAAAGTAGTTGCAGGTTAATTGATAAAATTGCGCAACCATTGGGTTGCGCTTTTTTGTTTGGGTAACCAATGAGGTTAAGTATTTAAGCCTGAAGGCATAAATACTGACTTTATAGGTGTTATTTTAGGAGAGTTTGATGCTAATCATTCGACCAATTCGCGCCAGTGATTACGATGCTCTATACAAGGTAGCTGTTGAGTCAGGACATGGGTTTACATCTCTGCCTGTCAACGAAGAGCTATTGCGATCGAAAATCGCTCGTGCAGAAGCCTCTTTTTCCAAGCAAGTTGAAAAGCCTTTTGATGAAGGTTATTTGATGGTGCTTGAAGATCTGAAAACCAATGAAGTTGTCGGTACCTGTGGTATCGAAGCCGCTGTTGGAATGGAAGATGCTTTTTATCATTACCGTTTAGGTACTGAAGTTTATCATTCAAAACAAATCTCAGTTCGTAATGAAGTTGAAACCCTGACCTTGTGCCATGACTACACTGGTGCGGCAGAGTTGTGTACTTTATTTTTGAATAAAGATTATCGTCGTGGCTATAACGGCCGCATGCTGTCACGTTCACGCTTCTTATTTTTAGCGCAACATGAGCAACGTTTTGGCAGCACGGTCATTGCCGAAATGCGTGGCGTTAGCGATGAAAAGGGCGACTCGCCTTTTTATGAATGGTTACAAGATCATTTCCTCGGTATCGATTTTGTTGAAGCTGATTATCTCTCAGGTTTAGGTAAGAAAGCCTTTATGGCTGAAATGATGCCGCGAAGTCCAATTCATGTGTGCCTTTTACCTAAAAAAGCGCAAAAAGTGATCGGTGAAGTGCATCGCAACACCAAGCCTGCATTGAAGTTGCTTCAAGCTGAAGGCTTTAAATTTAGAAACTACGTCGATATTTTTGATGGCGGCCCAACTGTAGAGTGTGCATTAAATGATATTCGCTCAGTTCAGCTGAGCAGAGAGCTCACAGTGACCATCGGCAAAATGCCTCATGCAGACCACCAATACATTATTGCCAATACTTTGTTAGCGGATTATCGCGCGACAGCGGCAAAAGTGAAGGTGTCGGATAAGCATGACAAGGTAACGCTCAGCCCAGAGTTGGCTGAAGCATTGAAAGTGGCTAATGGCGATAACATTCGCGTACTAGAACTTTAGGACAGAACAAATGACACAATTTATTAAAGGCCAATGGTCTAATGGCGAAGGCCATGAAGTAACATCAGTTAACCCAGCTAACGGTGAGGTTATCTGGAGTGGTAAAACTGCAACTGCAGCTCAAGTGAATACTGCGATTGATGCTGCTCGTGCAGCACAATTTGATTGGTTTATGCTGGGTTATGAAGCGCGTTTAGCTATCGTTGAAGCATACCGCAGTGAACTTGAAGCACATAAAGCTGAGCTTGCTGAAGTGATTGCACAAGAAACCGGTAAGCCGCAGTGGGAAACTGCTACAGAAGTTGGCGCGATGATAGGTAAAATTGGCCTATCAGCAGCAGCTCACGATAAGCGTACTGGTACAGAAACCAACGATATTCCAGCTGGACGTGCAGTATTGCGTCATAAGCCTCACGGTGTTGTTGCGGTATTTGGTCCTTATAATTTCCCTGGTCATTTACCTAATGGCCATATTGTTCCTGCATTGCTTGCTGGTAACACTGTGGTATTTAAGCCGTCTGAACTGACTCCAAAAGTTGCTGAAGAAATGCTGAAACTTTGGGATAAAGCTGGATTGCCACAAGGGGTGATTAACCTTGTTCAAGGTGAGCTTGAAACGGGCAAGGCATTAGCGTCTCATCCACAAATCGACGGTTTGTTCTTTACGGGCAGTTCGCGTACGGGTCATTTACTGCATCAACAATATGCAGGTCACCCAGGCAAAATTTTAGCACTTGAAATGGGCGGTAATAACCCATTAATCATCAAAGATGTTCAAGATACTAAAGCCGCTGTTCACGATATTATTCAGTCAGCGTATATCTCTTCAGGTCAACGTTGTACTTGTGCTCGTCGTCTTTATATCGAGCAAGGCAGCGCGGGTGACGCATTAATTGAGCAACTTATTGCTGCCATTAAGCAAATTAAAGTCGGTAGCTGGAATGCACAGCCACAACCATTTATGGGTTCTATGATTTCTGAGGGCGCAGCTAAAGGTATGGTTGCTGCACAAGCAGAATTACAAGCGCTTGGTGGTCAATCTTTAGTTGAGTTAACGCATGTTGAAGCGGGTACTGGCTTAGTGTCTCCTGGTTTAATTGATGTCACTGAGATTGCTGAATTACCAGATGAAGAATACTTTGGTCCATTACTGCAACTTGTTAGATACCAAGATTTTGACAATGCGATTGATATGGCGAATAACACGCGTTATGGCTTATCTGCAGGTATCTTAGCTGACAGCCGTGAAGATTATGATTACTTCTTAGCGCGCATTCGTGCAGGTATCGTTAATTGGAATAAGCAAATCACGGGTGCTTCAGGTTCAGCACCATTTGGTGGCGTTGGCGCTTCTGGTAATCATCGTGCAAGCGCATTTTATGCTGCTGATTACTGTGCTTACCCTGTTGCTTCAGTGGAAGCAGACAGTGTTAGCTTGCCAGCAAACTTAAGCCCAGGGCTTTCAATTTAAAATAACAATAAAGCTGCTAAGGCAATGACTAGGGCCTGTTAATCTTTTCTGGTTGAATTTTGTTCGAGTTAAAAACGTTTTAATTGAGGCGAATGGATTGATGCCTAGTCACCTAAGCAAAAGCCATTCAACAAAGAGTAAAATGTTTTTAGCCGAACCCTTCGGGCAGCGTTTGTTGGCCACTTTTACTGCGTTATTGACTTTTTATGTAGAATAACTACACCTCAAAGTCTCTGCCTTGTACAAATGGCCAACAATTCGCTGCAAAAGCAACCTTGAAAGATCAACAGGCCCTTACTCATTGCCTTTTTTATAAAGAAGGATTTTATTATGCATACCGACGTAAACGCTTTGTTCGCTGCATTATGGCAAGACTATATCAACATGACGCCATCAGCGGATAGTATTCATAAGTTACTCAGTAACGGCGAGCCGATCATTAATGATCATATTGCTTTGAGAACCTTTAACATTGCTAAAGTTAACTTATCAGTGCTTGCCGAACATTTCGAGTCCATTGGTTATGTGGCTTGTGGTGATTACAACTTTGAGCAAAAGAAATTAATCGCCAAACACTTTGAGCATCCTGATGCAAATCAACCAAAAGTCTTTATCTCTGAGCTATTAGTTGAAGAGTTTAGCCCTGAAGCGCAAGCCATTATTCATGGTTTAATTGACCAAGTGGATGAGAGCGCAACTAAAGCGGATAATTTCCTTTATTCTGGTCGTCATTGGAATGTGGATCTTGCAAGCTACAAAACACTATTAGCTGAAAGTGAATACGCAGCTTGGGTTGCCGCTATTGGCTATCGCGCAAACCATTTCACAGTATCAATCAATGCGCTGCCAGAGTTTGAACGTATTGAGTCAGTCAATGAAGCATTGAAAAGTGCCGGCTTTAAATTGAACACTTCAGGCGGTGAAGTGAAAGGTTCAGCTGAAGTTTTGTTAGAGCAATCTTCGACGATGGCTGACAGAATGATGGTTACTTTTGCGGATGGTGAATTAGAAATCCCAACCTGTTTTTATGAGTTTGCTCGCCGATACCCAATGACGGATGGCAATTTGTATACAGGCTTTGTTGCGGCTTCTGCCGATAAAATTTTTGAAAGCACTAACGCTGCAGGCTAAAGTTTTGGTTTATTTAAACTGAAACTACAACAAGCTGATTATTGTGGTTATTGCTTTTTATTGAACAAGCCCTGAGTCATTTCTATGTTATTTAAATGACTCAGGGCTTTTTAGTGTCTGGTATAGAAGATTGAGCGATTAGACGCTGGTCATCACTTTCGGATTGTTAAATACAATCGTCACTCTGAGCCCACCTAAGCGCTCTGAACGGTCAAACGTCAGATTGTACCCATACTGTTCGATAATCTCTTTGACGATGGATAAGCCAAGCCCATGGCCTACAACAGCCTCATCTAAACGCTTACCGCGATTGGTTAACTGATTGAGTTGATCATCATTCACACCAGGTCCATCATCTTCTATCGTGAGTGTCAGAGTTTGACCTGAATTAACCTCACTCGTTTTACTGTTACTGGCTATGACGTCGATATCGACAATGATATTTGATTGTGCCCACTTATAGGCGTTGTCTAATAGATTGCCAAACAGTTCCATCCCATCTTCACGGTGAATAGGCAGTCGGTTGATATTGGCAATGATATTGACGCTGCAATCAATTTGTTTATGGTGGTGGACTTTATCTAAAGTATTGGTGAGCGCCTCGAAATCTCTTGGAATGACCATTTGTGCAGCGGGGAGCATATCGCCGGTGATACGAGCTGCGGCAAGTTTACGTTCAATCATATTGCGAATTTGATCGAGTTGCTGTTGCATAGCTTCGGCAGATTCAGGATTGGATAAACCGAGCACTTCAACTTGCTGCTGCATCACAGCAAGCGGGGTTTTTAGACCATGGCTTAAATTACCCAGGTTATTACGGCTACGCTCAATTTGATTGGCGGTGTAATCCAATAGTTCGTTATAGGTTTCTGCTAACGGCTTTATTTCTACTGGGATCTGATTAATCTCGAGAGAGTTTATTTCACCTTGCCTAAGTTTAGCTAGTGAATCCTGAATGGATTTAACAGGCTTAAAAGATTGCCTGATAATGATAAAAATACCGCCAATCATTGCTAGCAGCATGGCGATATTGATCGCAAGCTTAGTACCAAATACTTCACTAAATACCCGCCGGCCAATACTTAAATCTTGGGCAACAGTTAACGTTGCCACTTTCTGACCGCTGGTGGAGCCTAAGCCAATAGATAATAACTGCATATCATTATTTTTTGGCCCTTTGGCTTGCCAGACGCGAGTTTGGTTTTGCTCAAGTAGTTCAATGTCGAGTTGTACATCCCATAGGGAGCGAGAACGAATGACTTGGCTTTCTGAATTAAACTGAAAGTAGCGCCCAGAGTATGCGGGTTTGTAAAAGCTCGACAGCTCATTTTGGTCGATAATGATTTCGCCAGCATTAATATGACTGGCCAGAATGATGTGCTCTAAATCTTCTTCGAGTCGATTGATGATAGAGTCGTGAAAAGCTTGTCGCAGCATGGACTCAAACAGTATGAGTCCAATGACTGTCGCAATAATAATGAGTGCACTGAGCCATAAGCTTAGCTTACTGCGGATCGATATCATTCCACGATGCCGTGAAAGATGTATCCTTGGCCGCGTCGAGTTTCAATGGCCGTTTTACCGAGTTTTTTACGTAAATGAGTGACGTAAACTTCTACAACATTTGACTCTTTCTCATCATCAAATTGGTATAGTTTGTCTGTCAATTGGGCTTTTGAGAGTAACTTTTTAGGCGACATCAGGAAGATTTTAAGCAATCTAAACTCCATCGCGGTTAATTCAAAATGGTTTTCACCGATATGCACTCTCTGCTCGGCTTCATCTAATGTAATGCCGCCATAGCTTAATTGCTTTGATGAGGTATTAAGTCGGCCATGGGCACGGTGAATAAGTGCTTGAACACGTGCTAATAACTCTTGGGCATGGAAAGGTTTGCCAAGGTAGTCATCAGCGCCAGCATTAAAACCTTCAACTTTTTCATGCCACTGACTTCGGGCGGTTAGCATGATAACGGGAGTATCGATGCCTTTTTCGCGCCAAGACTGTACTAGCGTTAAGCCATTACCGTCAGGGAGGCCTATGTCTAGAATGACACAGTCGTATTGGGTTTCTTTAATTAGATAGTCTGCTTCAACAGCTTTGTCAGTGACATCTGTAACATAGCCAGCTTGTTTAAGTTGTTTCTCAAGTTCAGCAACTAAAAGGGTATTATCTTCGACGAGTAGCAGTTTCATTTATTTGGCATTCACTTGGTAGTTGGTCAGTAGACTCTGGCATTCCATTTGTTGCATCGATAGATAAATGGATAACATGCCCTTTTTTTAACTTTAATTGTAAATCATAACGCCATTTATCATCCTCTTGATAGAGGCTGGCATCAATTAATTCACCTTCACAGTATTGTGCAAGTAAAGTAAGGGAATAATCAAGTGAACGAATGCTACCAGATGTGACCAAGCGCTGAACTTCATCATGTTGAAGCTCGTTTGTCATTGCATGTGTCGTTGAGCTGAGAGTGTATGCAAATAGACTGAGAAAAAGCGCTGGCAGCAGCCTCATTGGAAAGACTCCCATAAAAAAAGTGATAATCAGATTGACTAATTATCACTTTAATTAATTACTCTTAAATCAAGCTGAAGCTTAACTTAACGAGTACCATATACGACTATAGTTTTACCGTGAGCTTGAATAAGGCTTTGTTCTTCAAGCATTTTTAAAATACGGCCAACAGTTTCACGCGAACAACCTACAATCTGACCAATCTCTTGACGAGTGATCTTGATTTGCATGCCATCTGGGTGAGTCATTGCATCTGGCTGTTTAGCAAGATGTAATAAAGTTTGAGCAATACGTCCAGCAACATCTAAGAATGCTAAATCACCTACTTTTTGGCTAGTGCTTTGCAGGCGGTAAGCCATTTGAGCAGTAAGCTTCATTAGGATTTCAGGATTAACCTGAATCAGTTGCTTGAATTTCTTGTAAGAAATCTCTGCGATTTCACATGGTTGTTTTGCACGAACCCAAGCTGTACGTTCTGCTTGTTCTTCGAATAAACCAAGTTCACCGATGAAATCACCCTGATTAAGGTAAGAAAGGATCATTTCTTTACCTTCTTCATCTTTAATCAATACAGCTACTGAGCCCTTTACGATGTAGTAAAGCGTGTCAGATTCTTCACCTGCGTGTATCAAGGTGCTTTTTGCTGGGTATTTATGGATGTGACAGTGTGAAAGAAACCACTCCAAAGTTGGATCAGGTTTAGGCTTGCCAATCAGAGCCATGTTTATTTCCTCGATTGATAAAATGAAAGTAAGGACTATCTAATAAAGTAATTGTACGTGACTTGTCGCTGTAAAACCTTGATGAAGATCGAGTTTAACATTATGAAAAACGCGACTAAGTCAGTATTAACTTATTAAATTTAAGATTTATTTTTGCTACATTAGATAACTATGTCAATCTAATTTAGTGTGCGTTAAATTATTTAGCAAGTCTTTAAGTAACTATTAAATCAATATTTTGACTGTTTTTTTACTCTCAGTTCGCTATTAATGCTGATATTTTCAGACTTAAACACATTTCCTTTATTGTAAAACCACTAATTGATAGTTATTGTTAATTCGATTACCAAATGAAGTTGAGTTGTAGGGGTTGATTTGAAATATTCTCAAAAGCTATTAAATCTAGGGCTTGCTTGCTCGTTATTTATGCTTGGCAGTGCTGTAACACCTGCTCATGCTTTTTCTATTCCTGCTTCATTAGAATCCCAAGCAGGCACTAAACTTGTGCACATTCAATTACGTGCTGCTGAAGGCAATGCCGATGCACAATTCCTGTTAGGCCTGATGAACTTGGCTGGGCGCTTTGTTGACCAAGATACAGAGCAAGGACTGTACTGGGTTGAACAAGCGGCGATGCAAGATCATATTAAAGCTCAGCAAACTATCGCAGACTTATCATTTGAAGGTAAATTATTACCGAGAAACCTTGGAGTGGCTGAGCAGTGGTATCAGACCTTAGCGCAGCAAGGCGATCCTCGCGCTCACTTTCGTTTAGGTTTTATCTATTCAGCTGGTGGTGATGGGGTTGAACGTAACTGTGGTAAAGCACTCGATCAGTTTAATCAAGTCGGTGACAGTATCGCATTAGGCAATGTGGCTTGGATTTTAGCCACTTGTCCTGAAGAGCAATATAGAGATGGTTCACGTGCTGTTGAGTTAGCATTACAGTTGCTGGAAAATAATGCCAATGATCCGACTAACTTAGATAATCTTGCTGCAGGTTATGCTGAAATGGGTGAATTTGAGTTAGCGGTTGATACTCAGCAAAAAGCGATTGAAGCTTTAAAGCAAGATCCGGAAGTGGCACAGAGTGATGAATTTATTATGCGTCTCGAGCAGTACCGTCAGCGTCAGGCTTACCGAGAAGTCATTCCCTTAATGGATTAAGTGTCACGCAAACCTTTCTATCTTAAACGGCCTGTTGGCCGTTTTTTTGTTTTTACTTCAAAGATTTTCTATTCCATCTCTCTGTCAGAACTATTAATGCCTATGCTTGAATGATTGAAATCGAGTTTTTAATCATTCAAGCATAGGCATGGTGGCTTTGTTTTGGTGTTTTATTTAGCTTTGAGGTGATTTGATGAATCAACAATTGAAGTGGTATCAGTTAACAGTCATTTTTAGCTTATTATTTTCGTTGATGGGTTTTTCATACAATGTTTGGCGAATGGAAATAACTGAACACAATAGTAATGTGAGAACCGCGAGTTTTGAAATGTTACTTGAGTTAGCACAATTGCAGCAATTGGTTTATGCCGCTTATTATGATCAAGACTTAAAGCTTGGCAACCCAAGAGTTGGCTGGGTAAAAGTTGGGCTGATAGAAGATTTGAGTAGTTTAACTGGCAAGCCTGTAATTGAGCAGTCGCAGCAATTAACACAAGTATGGTCGACTCAATGGCAGAATATGCCTGAAAATGAAGCTGCAGCGAATCAAATTATTAAACAAGTGGACAGCGTGCGGGCTGAAATCAAAACCTTGCTAGTGTCATTAAACTAACGAAGAAGAGCGTGCTAAAAGTAGGTTTGCTGATATGCCCAAGTGCGCTAACAGATAAAGATGGGGGAATTAACACCCATGAGCACATCAACTATCGTTCTTTCGCCTGAAATCCCGATAGTGGAGATGATAATACCTATGGCTTAAAACAAGCTTAAACAACCATAAGTAATAATCGTTCATTTAGTAAGAATGTGACTCAGTATTAAGCGTTTTCTGCGGCTTTCTTATGCATTAATTCTTTGATCAATGGGGTTAGAATTAGCTCCATTGCTAATGACATTTTACCACCCGGTACCACTAAGGTATTGACTCGAGACATAAATGAGCCATCAATCATGCTGAGATAATAAGGGAAGTCGACATTGTTGATATCGCGAAAACGAATCACCACAAAGCTTTCATCTAGGCTGGGAATATCTTTGGCGCTAAATGGATTAGAGGTGTCTACAGTCGGTACCCGTTGAAAGTTAATATGAGTGCGCGAGAATTGTGGCGTCATATGTTTGATGTAATCATCCATACTGCGAACGATTGAACCCATGACTTTTTCACGGCTATGACCCCTGTCTGATGTATCTCGAATGATCTTTTGGATCCACTCTAAATTGACAATCGGCACCATGCCAATCAATAAGTCTACATGCTTAGCGACATTGGCATCTTCGGTAACAACACCACCATGCAACCCTTCGTAATACAGCATATCGGTATTTTCAGGAAGAGGGTGCCACTGAGTGAATGTGCCAGGCATTTGGTTAAATGGCACCGCTTCATCAAAAGTGTGTAAATAACTGCGGGTTTGGCCTTGGCCTGTATCAGAATAGCTTTGGAAGCACTCTTCGAGTTTGACGAAGTTATTTGCTTCAGGGCCAAAATAACTAAGATTGCGATTTTCAGCTTGAGACTTGCGGATTAACACTTCCATTTCTGCACGGGTAAAGTTATGAAAACTATCACCTTCAATAAAAGCTGCATTGATACCCAGTTGACGGAAGATATGAGTAAATGCCGTTGTCGTTGTTGTTGTGCCAGCTCCTGAAGAGCCAGTAACAGCAATAATGGGATGTTTTGTTGACATTTATCCTACCTAGATCAAACGTGAAAATTAGCTAAATAACTGAGACAGTTCAGTGTTTTATCGTTCTGCTCATCGTTAACACTTTCATGATTAAACTTGAAGAAAAACAGACTCTATTTATACGGGCTGAATCGATTGAGGTCAATGCTGCAATGTTAATCCTACTCAGCTGTTGGGTAAATGATTTGATCTTTATGCCTTATAGCGATTGATTCATCTTCTTCGCTAAATTCTACTTTGAGCTCGCCTAGCTTAAGAGAGTGCTTACACTTTTCAATGGCAGCAGCAATTTGTTGATCATCAAGTTGACCAAAAGATCCATCTTCAACTTGAGTTAATAAATACTCTTTAATCAAGTTATTAAGTGTTTCTTGCGGCAGTTGTAATAACGCCTCGTAAGGGATTAGCATGAATTAGCCTTTAATAAATTGGATGATGCGAGACTCTAAATAAAAAGTCGGTTTCCAAGGTACACCGCCAGAGATAAAGCCGACATGACCACCGTTTTGATGTAGTTCGTACTCAACATGATCAGACAACTCTTCATTGGATGGGATCACCGCATCTGTCATAAAGGGATCATCTTGAGCATGAATGACTAAAGTCGATTTTTGTACCTGTTTTAAAAATGGTTTACCACTCGCTCGATTATAGTAATCATATACATCGCTGAAGCCATGTAGCGGGGCGGTGACTCTATCATCAAATAGATGGAATGTTGTTAATTCGGCAATTTCTTTCGCGGTCACTGGCATATCAGTGCTCAAGTGCGCTTCAGCAACTTTTGCCTGCATTTTGTCTTGTAACTGCTTAATTAAATGCTGTTGATATACCGTAGAAAAGCCACTTTCTAATTTTTTTGCACAAGCGGCCAAACATAACGGCGCTGAAACAATGATGGTTTTGTCTAGCAAACTATCACTACCTTGTTCGCCTTGATATTTCGCCAGTACATTACCCCCTAAGCTATAGCCTACAGCGTATAACGCTGAGTCAGGAAACTGTTGGTTTAACTGAGTGAGGGTGAAGTGAATATCTTGAGTATCACCACTGTGATAACTGCGTGCTAGGCGGTTTGGTTCGCCAGAGCAGCTACGGTGATGATGTACCACGGCACATAAACCTTGTTCTTTTGCTGCTTGAAGCATGCGACGCACATAGTGAGAATCACTGCTGCCTTCTAAACCATGCAAAATGACTAAAATAGGTTGGCCATTTACCGCTTCACCCACCCAGTCTAAATCAACGAAATCACCATCAGATAGTTCTTGGCGTTGTCTTGAAACTTCTGGTTTGTCCACTTTGAAAAATACGGGTAAAATCGTTTGAATATGGGCACTTACAGCCCACCATGGTGGTGAAAAAGTCTTTTTCATATGGGTATTTTATGTGCAATGGTTTGTTAATATTCAAACGTGTGTTTAAATGTTGATTGAGTTCACTTTAGCATAGATGCTTTTGTGGCAACAAATGTGGCACTTGGGAGTGTTTGATTTGTGGCCGTGCTTTCGTACAGAAGTAGGCAATAGAAAAGGGATAACAATGAAAAGAAGAACCTTTTTAACTGGGGCGTTTACAGGAACAGCTGCGCTCGCTTTAGGTGTGAGTTTGTATACGCCTGAAGTAAACGATAACCCAGATGACACACATCGCTTATTATTCAGTGTGCTTATTCCGATATTTATGGATGGCGCATTACCAGAAGTTGCCAACTATCGTGATGCTTTTTTAAATCGGACCATCATTGCCATTAACCAAACAATCAGTGTATTGCCTGAAGATCAAAAGCAAGAATTAACCCAATTACTGACCATGCTGGAATCAAGATTTGGCCTGCTTATTCTCACCAGCAGCATTACGCCATTGGTGCTTAGATCGCCTGAACAACTGAATGAAATGTTGGAGCATTGGCGTCATCACTTTCTTGAGATGATGCAGACTGCTTATATTGGGCTGCGTGAACTCATCATCTCTAGCTATTACGCTTGCCCAGAACATTGGGGACGTCTGCACTACGCTAAACCTACATTTTTGGATGCCTAAGCTGTTTGTATTTTCACTAATTAACATGAATTCTGGAGTAACAAATGGCTGCAAATATCATTGATCCGATTACCACTGGCTTAGCTGCTGGTTGGCAGCATATAGATGCTAATCAATTGACAGAAAATCAACACTTTGAAGCTGATGTGGTCATTGTAGGCACAGGTGCTGGAGGTGGCTCGGCTGCTGAAATCCTGGCACAAGCAGGTCTTAGTGTGATTATGGTAGAAGGTGGTCCTTTAAAGTCATCAAGTGACTTCAATATGGAGGAACGCACCGCCTATCCTGATTTATACCAACAAGCTGCGGCGATGAAAACCTCTGATAAAGGTATTGGAATTTTTCAAGGTCGAAGCGTTGGCGGCTCGACGACGGTTAATTGGACCACTTCAATTCGAACGCCTGATAACGCGTTAGCTTTTTGGGAAAAAGAAAAATCTGTCACAGGCTTATCCACTGAATCCTTGCAACCTTGGTTTGAGAAAATGGAAGCCAGATTGAATATCAGTGAATGGCAATTTCAGCCTAATTTGAATAACGCGGCTTTAAAAGAAGGCTGTGAAAAGCTCGGCTGGGAATACACTGTTATCAAACGCAATGTGAAAGGTTGCTGGAACACGGGTTATTGTGGAATGGGTTGTCCAGTAAATGCTAAGCAGTCGATGCTAGTGACCACAATTCCCAGTGCGCTAGAGCAAGGCGCAACTTTAATCTCAAATGCTAAAGTTATTGATTTAAAGCATAAAGGGGACAAAGTTGAAGGCTTGTCTGCTAAAGCGCAATCGGGCAGTTCAAGTGCAGCAACGCTGACTTTTAGCGCTAAGCATTATATTTTAAGCGCTGGGGCAATACACACTCCGACTATTTTAATGCGGGCTAAAACCCCTGATCCACATAAGTTATTAGGTAAAACATTTTTACATCCAACGCTGTTATCTGGCAGTCTTTTTGATAAACAAATTGATGGTCACAGCGGCGCACCACAATCTATCTATTCCGATGAATTTGTTTGGCGAGATGGCGCAGCGGGTGAAATGGGCTATAAACTTGAAGTGCCTCCAATTCACCCGATTTTAATAGCATCTAAAACGATTGGTTATGGTCGCAGTCATGCAGAGCTTATGACTCACTTTAATAACTTACAAGTGATGATAGCACTTGTAAGAGATGGTTATTCTGACCAAAGCCCCGGTGGTCAAGTTAGGCTGACTGACGAAGGGTTTGCGCTCGATTATCCACTGGAACAACCTTTTTGGGATACCGCAAGACGTGCCTTTGCGACTATGGCTGAATTACAGTTTGCTGCAGGAGCTAAAAAAGTATTACCGATTAATGATGGTATTGGTATGCAGCTTAATTGGGCGCAAGCCAAGGAAACCATAGCCACTATGGATATCGGTTTGCTCAAGACGATTGTTGCGTCAGCACATGTTATGGGAGGCTGTGCTATGGGTGATGATAAAACGTTATCTATGATTAACAGTGAAGGGCAATCCCATTATTTTGAAAACTTATCAGTCATGGATGGCTCGATGTTCCCAACAAGTTTAGGGGCTAATCCACAACTATCCATTTATGGCATAGTGGCGCGTAATGCTACGTTACTCGCTGAACGTTTAACGGCCAAAACATAAATGGCACTTAATTTGGGATAAATACCTTTTTAGTATAAATCGCTAAAGTCAGATTAAAAGACTGATGATATGAAGGCTTAATCAATAAAACCGACTGTAACCAGTCGGTTTTTTTGTTGCTACCCCTTGTCAAAATATGTTCAGTAATATGACATTTTTATTAAATATTCCATTTCACATATATATGAATTTGCATATATCTGTTTTTGCGCATATCCTTGCTGCATTATCTATAACGATTTTGAACTTTGATACTTTTCTTGGTTATTTACCTTGAATAAACACCAAGATGATAGAGGTTAACTATGCAACCCAGCATATTTTTTAAATGCTTAGCTGATGAAACTCGATTGAAGAGTTTACTTTTAATTTCACTTAATCAGGAGTTGTGCGTCTGTGAGTTAATGGCTGCGCTAGATGATAGCCAGCCAAAAATATCACGCCATTTAGCTCAACTTAGAAAAGAAGGTTTGTTAACCGATAGAAGGCAAGGTCAGTGGGTTTACTACCGACTTAATGATGCATTACCTCAATGGGCTCAAACCGTTATTACACAAACCGCATCAGGCAATACCGCATTCATTGAAGCTGATCTGAAGCGCTTAGCGGATATGGTCAATAGACCTAACTGCAATCGTTGTTAGTGATTTCAAACACTGATTTAACTTATTTTATTAAACGAAAGGCTAGATTATGACAATTAAAGTAGGAATTAACGGTTTTGGCCGTATGGGACGTTTATCATTTCGTGCTGCATTCGATTGGGCTGACGTTGAATTTGTTCAAATTAACGATCCAGCTGGTGATGCAGCCACACTGGCTCATTTAGTCAATTTTGATTCAGTTCATGGTCGTTGGGCTCATGAAGCTGTTGCGCATGATAATACCATCGAAGTTAATGGTCATAAGATTGTCTGCACAGCCAATAAAGCTATTGCCGATACTGATTGGTCAAACTGTGATGTTGTTATTGAAGCATCAGGTGTGATGAAGACCAAAGCAAAGCTGCAAGCTTACCTTGATCAAGGTGTAAAGCGTGTTGTAGTGACGGCACCAGTGAAAGAAGACGGTGTGTTAAATGTAGTTATGGGCGTGAATCATCAAGATTATGATAAATCAATTCACCCAATTGTTACCGCAGCATCTTGCACCACTAACTGTTTAGCACCTGTGGTTAAAGTCATCCATGAGTCACTAGGTATTGTTCATGGTTCAATGACAACTATCCATGACATTACGAATACCCAAACTATTCTTGATGCTCCCCACAAAGATTTACGCCGTGCAAGAGCATGTGGCATGAGCCTTATTCCTACAACCACGGGATCTGCAACAGCAATTACGCATATTTTCCCAGAGCTGAAAGGCCGCTTAAATGGTCATGCGATTCGTGTGCCATTAGCAAATGCGTCAATTACAGATTGTGTTTTTGAACTGAGCCGCAGCACCACAGAAACTGAAGTGAACCAATTGCTTAAACAAGCTGCAGAAGGCGAGCTTGATGGGGTGCTTGGTTATGAAGAGCGTCCGTTAGTCTCGATTGATTATAAAACAGACCCTCGCTCAGCGGTTATCGATGCGCAATCAACCATGGTTGTTAATGATACTCAGCTTAAACTTTATGTTTGGTATGACAACGAGTGGGGTTACGCAAATCGTACTGCTGAATTAATGCGTTTAGTGGGCTTGCAAGATAAAGCTGACGTGTAGTCACATGTGATTAATAGGGTTATACCGGTGTCTTTATTCACAAAATTGGCAAACTTGCCCAGTGAGATAAAACAGTACTTAATTGTGACTGGCAACTATTGGGCATTTACATTGACCGATGGTGCACTGCGAATGCTGGTGGTGCTGCATTTTCATGGTTTAGGTTTTAGCCCGATTGAAATTGCAATGCTGTTTTTGTTCTACGAAATTTTTGGTGTTGTGACTAATCTTGTAGGAGGTTGGCTTGGTGCGAGAGTGGGTTTAAATCGCACCATGAATATCGGCCTGGGCTTGCAAGTGTTTGCTCTGTCTATGCTGCTGGTACCCAATGAATGGCTCACTGTGGTGTGGGTAATGGCGGCGCAGGCATTATCTGGCATTGCTAAAGACTTGAATAAAATGAGCGCCAAAAGTGCCATTAAAACATTGGTTCCCGCTGGAGCTGAAGGTAAATTATATCAATGGGTTGCTATTCTTACTGGTTCTAAAAATGCCCTTAAAGGTGTGGGTTTTTTCTTAGGTGGCGCGCTGCTGACTGTGTTTGGTTTTCAGGCGGCAATCTTAATCATGGCAGTCGCGTTATTGCTGGTGTGGATATTTAGCGTATTAACCTTAAAAAGCCAGTTAGGCAAAGCGACTGCGAAGCCCAAGTTTACAGAGATTTTCTCTAAGAGCAGTACCATTAACTACTTATCTGCAGCAAGGCTGTTTTTGTTTGCAGCAAGAGATGTATGGTTTGTGGTGGCATTGCCCGTCTTTCTTGCCAGTCAATTTGGCTGGGATCATTGGTATGTTGGGGGCTTTTTAGCCTTGTGGGTTATTGCTTATGGTGGTGTTCAATCCTTTGCGCCCCATTTTACCGGCAAAAAACAAGGTAAGGTGCCTGATGGTAAAAGTGCCTGCTTATGGGCTGCGGTATTGGCTATTATTCCTGGAGTGATTGCACTGGCTCTCACTTTCGATTGGCATAGTCATATTATGCTTATCGGCGGGTTATTGGTTTTCGGCGGATTGTTTGCAGTGAACTCATCGATGCATAGCTATTTAATTGTGAGTTACGCAGATAAAGATGGCGTGTCTTTAGATGTTGGCTTTTATTATATGGCTAATGCGATGGGTAGGCTTATTGGCACTTTGTTATCGGGTTGGGTATTTCAGCAATACGGACTTGAGGTCTGCTTGTGGATTTCGAGTGTGATGATTGCGTTAGCAGCAATCATTTCGACACGTTTACCGCAACAAAGTCATTCATAATCTTTGTTTTAACGGCTGATAGTATTGTTTTAACGGCAGATAGTATTGCTTTAGCGGATGTATAAGTGGTGCAGCGAATATTGATAATATCGGTATTCGCTGCTCGCTTTAAGCACTTTGTAATTGAGTAAAATAATCTGCGTCGATACCAAATAAGCACAAGTAATTTTCGGTGTTATAGGTGTCTTTTTTATCAGAGGCAATATCGGAAGTAGCGTCAGCATTAATTGAGCTTTGCTCAAACTGATTTAATTTCTTCAGCAACATTTGCTGAGTTTTGCGCTCCATCATCAACTCTATATCTAACATTTGTTGATATTCGCCTGCTTGTAAATATGATTTAGCTAAGCGGCGTAATTTACGATATGGGGTAACAACTTTAGTATCCCAGTCTTCAATGGTCGAGGCGAGTACTTCCCACTGCGCTAATGGTAAATAGTGGCACTGTTGATCGAGGTATTGGGCCAACAATAGTAGGTTTACATTAACTTGGTAGTCGTCTTGTACGCTGATGTAGCTTACTGGGTTGGTCGCGTATAGATTGTCACAATCACGCCAAATTAATGAGTTAAAAGGTTGCACTAGACTTTCTCCAACGTGTAAGTATCCATTCTTTAAGATTCAGACTGATAATGAGGATTACGTTATCTTGCATTATCGATAGCACGATAACTTGAATCTTATTGTCCTTGAAAAGCTCGGTGCATTTCAGGTGATAGTTAAATTTTGATAACTACAGGTTAAAGCTTATTAAATCAGAGGCTTTAACCTGTTTCCTCTTGTTTGAATGATTGTTGCAGGCACATATTTAGCTCATTCAAACAATTGGCAGATTAATTGAGGGTAAACTCTTGTTCGATAACTTCAATCTGCTCTTGAAGATCAAGCCAAGTCATTTCACTTTCGTCCATCGCTTGTGTCAGTTCAGTTCTCTCATTAAGCACTTTAGTCATTTTAGCTTTATTTTCCGCTTCATAAAGCGTGCCATCAGCCAAGTCGATTTCAAGTTCAGCTAAACGTGTGCTGATTTTTTGCTGTTGTGTCTCAAGCTTAATTTGCTGTTTACGCAATGGAGACACTTTCTGTCTTAATTCGGCTTCAAAACGTTTCTGCTGTTTTTTGTCGATTGTTGGCTTAGTGTCACCCTCTTTAGCGGCCGATGATTGCGCTGCTTTTGCTGCATCGAGCAACCATTGGTGATAATCATCTAAATCGCCTTGGAAAGGCTTTACAGCACCTTGGTCTACAAGGTAATAGTCACTACAGCTTAACCGTAAAAGATGTCGATCATGTGACACAATGACCATTGCACCTTCAAAAGTTTGCAATGCCATGGTCAGTGCATGACGCATCTCTAAATCAAGGTGGTTGGTCGGTTCATCTAAAAGCAATACGTTTGGTTTTTGCCATACGAGTAGTGCCAGAACTAAACGGGCTTTTTCGCCACCCGAGAAAGGTCTAACAGCCGACATTGCCATATCACCATTAAAACCAAATCCGCCTAAAAAGCTACGTAGTTCAAGCTCTTTCGCATTGGGCGCTAGACGGACTAAATGCTGTAGCGGGGTGTCATCCAAACTTAAAAATTCAATTTGATGCTGAGCGAAGTAACCAATATTCAGACCAGGATTAGGCTGATATTTACCTGTTATAGGGGCTAAATCTCCAGTGAGTAATTTTATCAGAGTCGATTTACCGGCTCCATTTCGGCCTAACAGACCAATACGCGCACCTGGAACTAGGTTAAGTTTTACTTCACTTAATACGGTTTTGTCACCGTAGCCAATAGACACATTCTCCATGGTCGCTAAAGGATTAGGTAAAGCGTCAGGCTCACGAAAAGCCATATGAAACTGGCTGTCGACTTGTGAAGGTAATAAGTTAGCCATTTTTTCTAAGGCTTTTAATCGACTTTGAGCCTGTTTGGCTTTACTGGCTTTATAACGGAAGCGGTCGACAAAAGATTGCATGTGAGCGCGTTCTTTTTGTTGACGTTCAAATGCGGCTTGTTGCTGAGATAATCTTTCAGCACGAATACGCTCAAATGAGCTGTAATTACCTTTGTAATAATTCAGTTTGGCATGCTCAACGTGAACAATTTCATCAACGATCCCGTCAATAAAGTCACGGTCATGACTAATTAAGATAAGCGTACCTTGGTAGGCTTTAATCCAACCTTCTAACCAATACATGGTATCTAAATCTAAATGGTTGGTGGGTTCATCTAGTAGCAATAAGTCAGAGCGGCATAGTAGTGCCTGCGCTAAGTTAAGACGCATTCTCCAGCCACCAGAGAAGCTTTTTACTGGGTTACTTTGTTCTGGCTCACTAAACCCTAGACCAGCTAACAGGGAGCTCGCTCGTGAGCGAATGGCATAACCACCGATAGCATCAATTTTTCCATGTATCAGCGCGATGTTATGGCCATCATCTTTTTCTTGAGCGATAGCCAGTTGAGCCTCAAGTTGACGAAACTCAATATCACCATCGAGTACATATTCTAGCGCTGAGACTTCAAGTGCCGGTGTTTCTTGGGCAACAGTGGCGACTTGCCAACCCGCAGGTAAACTAAATTCGCCTTTATCAAGTTGTAAATTGCCTAAAATGAGCGCCAATAGAGATGATTTCCCTGTGCCATTCGCACCGACTAGGCCAACTTTATGGCCAGGATAGACGGTAAGGTTAGCTTCATCGAGTAGGGTTTTCGTTCCGCGGATGAGTTGGGCTTGGCTGATGTTAATCATGAATGGCAACTTGACTGGTGATAATACAAAAAGTGCAGCGATAATAGCGTAATTGATACTTTTTTAACACTAGAGCGAGACTGGATTCACCAATTCGTGGCAAAATACTGCTACTGATATCGCAAATGCACAGAAGAACAATAATAAGATTATGGCTAAAATAAAAAAACGCTTTGTAGCTGGGGCTAAATGCCCTCAATGTCATGCTCAAGATACTATTCAACTATTTAAAGAAAATGGTGTTGAAACAGTTGAGTGTACTGACTGTGATTACCGTGAACAACAAACAGAGGCAAAAGTCGCTGAAAAAGCCACAGGTAATGTCATCGGCGTATTTAAGCCTGATTAATGAATGGCTAATGTAAGGTGTTGAGCGAATATCTGGATGATAGGAACTGGAATAGCTCGAGAACGCTATAGTTAGTGGGCGTTGCGCTGAGGGATTTGCTTACTATTATTCTTTAGCGATAGCGCCATCATTGGCGCTTTCTGCTAGGATTTTGTTTTTGTGTTCGATAAGTACAATAATCACGTGACGATTATTTTTCATTAACTCATCAAATCGATTATTAATCTCAGCTAAATCTTCTACATAATCTGGATCGTCTTTTTCTTTCTTGTGCCAATAGCGATTACGATCAAGTTTTTGAATTTCACTGGCACGTAAAATTTCAAAATAACTATTTTCTTGCTTGAGGCGATAAACTTCACTGTCCAATAATTGGATTAATTTCTCTTTGGAAATGGTTTGTTTTTTCAGCAACGCTTTAAGCGGGTCTTCTTTTAAGACAACCTTATCCGAATCAACTTCTGTGGTGATCCCAAGCTGGTATTCAATTTTGTGCTGACGATATTCTTTTGGGCAAACAGTCTGACTGAAGGCGATTTTATTGTCCTTCATGCACTTATAAATTGTATTTGCAGAGGCGAAAGTTGGCCCCATGAATAATACAATAATGAATGTGATGAGTAGTCTTATTGGCATGCGGCCACAGATCCTTTTGTAATCTAACATCGCTTCAACACCGTGTTGAAGGTATATCAGATGGTTACCGCTAGTCAGCCAAAACCCATTGGCGCTAGGTGGTTGTAAATCATTATAGCTGCTTGTCGCTATAATGTTTAAATATACTTAATTACTATGGCCTAATTTTAACGATAAAACCAGTTTTTTGACAGTAGATTTTTTATTGGCACAGAAGAACTTTGCGTTAAATTTGTAAGACTTAGTGAACAATCAGCTAAGTCTTACAAAGTCAGTGGCGAATAGATTAGCGGCTAAAGGTAAGATTATCTATAAGGCGGGTATTGCCAAGGTAGGCAGCGACTAAGATCACTAGATTGTGATCTTCACTGGTAATAGGGGCTAAATTAGTGGCGTTTCTAACAGACAAGTAATCCATTTTAAAACCTGCTTTCACTAACGTTTCAGCCGCTATAGCCTCACTTTCAGCAATGTTTTTTCCACAAGCAACATCAGCTGCAAGCTTATCCATACACTGTTTAATCGCAGCAGCTTGTTGCTTTTGCTCAGCAGTTAAATAACCATTTCTTGAGCTCATGGCTAAACCAGATGCTTCTCTTATTGTGTCAATACCAATAATCTCAATCGGTAATGATAAATCTTCAGCCATCGCTTTAATCACCATGAGCTGTTGATAATCTTTACGGCCAAATAATGCCACATCGGCTTGAACGATATTAAATAGCTTGCATACAATCGTGGCTACACCACGAAAATGTCCCGGTCGACTTGCACCGCAAAACTCATCACCAATATTCGGTACTTCAACAAAAGTTTGTTGCGCTAAACCTTTTGGGTAGATGATGCTAGGTGTAGGGGTGAATAATAGCTCTGCACCTGCATTAATAAGTGCGTCACTATCTGCTGCTAAGGTTCTTGGATAAGCGTCAAGATCTTCATTTTGGCCAAATTGCATTGGATTGACAAAAATGGACACCACCACATGGTCTGCGCGTTTTAGCGCTTCAGTCACTAATGTTATGTGACCATTGTGTAAGTTACCCATCGTTGGCACAAAGGCAACGGTTTCGCCTTGCATGTGCCATTGTTTTACTTGTGCTCTGATTTCAGCAATATTCGCTGTGGTAATCATCGATATTTACCTAGTTGTACAATAAATTTTAATGCAGTTACTAAGATGAACTCACACTGCATGCCAATGTTGTTTGTTATAAAACTTAGTTAAACGAGTGCTCATCGGCTGGGAATGTGCCATTGGCGACTTCTTCAATATAGGCTTTCACTGCAGAACGAATTTCGCCAGTTTGCTGCAAATAGTTTTTAGAAAACTTAGGAATATAGCCGCTTGAGATACCTAGTACATCGTGCATAACCAAGATTTGCCCGTCGGTATCACCACCAGCGCCAATACCAATGACTGGGATGGTCAATGCTTCAGTAATGCGTTTTGCCAGTGAGCTCGGAATGCATTCAACCACTAATAATTGAGCGCCAGCAGTTTGTAATGCTAAGGCATCATCAATCATGCGTTGAGCTTTATCTTCTTCACGACCTTGTACTTTAAAGCCGCCAAAAACATGCACCGATTGTGGCGTGAGACCTAAATGAGCACATACTGGAATACCGCGTTCAGTCAACATTCTCACACTATCAAGTAACCATTCACCGCCTTCCAGTTTGACCATGGTTGCACCTGCCTGCATCAAAATTGCAGCATTAGCCATAGTTTGTTCTGGGGTGGCGTAACTCATGAAAGGCATATCAGCAATAAGTAGGGCTCGTTTGCAACCGCGATTAACACTGGCTGTATGATAGGCAATATCATTGACTGTCACAGGCAATGTATCACTGTGGCCTTGCAGTACCATACCTAAAGAATCACCAACCAGTAGGACATCGACGCCTTCGCTATCAAATGCGCCAGCAAAGCTCGCATCGTAGGCGGTCAACGCGGTAAATTTCTTACCTTCTTGTTTGAATTTTATGAGGGTTGAGCTAGTGACTTTTGACATAATAAACTCTTAGAAGCAATTCATATTCAAGTAATGGATATGCGATGCAAACGGCATAAAAGCTGATTAAATTTGAATTAATTCAGCTCGCATTTCACGGGTAATTAAGCTTTTTAATTCGGTGCTACATGGCAGTATTAATTGTTGATTAATATCTGCAAGTGGAATGAGAACAAAACTGCGTTGCTTCATTCCATAATGGGGAACCGATAGTCGAGGCTCATCGATGATTTGTGTCCCGTACAGTAAGATATCTAAATCTAACGTACGTGGTCCCCAACGTATCTCTCTGACACGGCCTTGGGTATTTTCAATCGCTTGCAATGCGTCGAGCAAAGCTATTGGTGCAAGGTCGGTGTTAAATTGTGCCACACCATTGACGTAATCAGGCTGTTCAACATCGCCCATAGGGACTGAACGATACAGTGGTGACACATTAACAATCGCATCGAGAGCAATCTTTTTTAACGCCAGTACAGCGTCTTGGATTTGCTGTACTGGTTCATTTAGGTTTGCCCCTAACGCCACATAAACCGTGGTGCTCATGGTTAGCCTTTTGTTTCAGCTTTAGGTGCTGAGTTTTTCTCAGTCGTACATGCAGACTCTGATTTAGGCTTACTAGGACGACGACGTTTGCGCTGTTGAGCATTGCGATTACGGCTAGGACCTTTTTTGCTGCTTTTCACTATGTCAGAACGCTGTTGTTCATCCGCTTCAACGAATGATTGCCACCACGCTGCTATTTTACCTATGTTGCCAGCTTCTGCTTCACCACGAAGGAGTAATAAATCATAAGCTGCACGGAACTTAGGGTGTTCGAGCAATTTAAATGCACGAGTGCCTTGGCTGCGCTCAAGTCGAAGTTGTAGTTGCCAAATATCTTTAGCTGGCGTGCTAAAGCGACGCGGAATACTGATGGTGCGGCATTGTTGCTCCATCACATCACCCATTGCTGCGACATGTGCATCGTAGTGGCTTAAGCCACTTTCAAGCGCTATATCATCAGCACGTTGCTTTAATGGATACCAAAGCAGGGCTGCGTAGAAAAATGCCGGTGTGACAGGCTTGTCTTGGCTTACGCGTAAATCTGTGTTGCTCATGACAGCATTGAGCATTTTGGCGGTATAACCGTTTGGTTGCTCTTTTATTTGCGCTGAAATTTGCGGGAAAAGTGGTTGGAATAACCCTAAGTCTCGCATCATTTCGTAGTTAGCTTGTGCTTTGCCAGCAAAAAACAGCTTAAGTACTTCTTCGTACATACGTGCTGCTGGAATATCTTTAAGCAGTGGTGCTAACTCTTTAATTGGCGCCGCTGTTTTTGATTCGATTTGCATATCCAGTTTGGTTGCAAAGCGCACAGCTCGAAGCATACGCACCGGATCTTCACGGTAACGGGTTTCTGGATCGCCAATCAAACGAATGGTTCTGGCATCTAAGTCACTAATACCACCGCCATAACTGCGGATAGAGTAGTCACTGATATCGTAATAAAGTGCATTGATTGTAAAGTCACGGCGTTCTGCATCTTCATCGATTTCGCCATAGACGTTGTCGCGTAATAGACGACCTTCAGCATTTGATTTCGAAATTGTTTCGTCGGTTTCGCCATGGTGACCACGGAAAGTGGCGACTTCAATCACGTCGCGGCCAAATACAATGTGCGCTAATCTAAATCTACGACCCACAAGGCGGCTATTACGGAATAGTTTTTTGATTTCTTCAGGGGTTGCATTGGTCACAACGTCGAAATCTTTCGGTTCCATGCCTAATAGGATATCGCGAACACCACCGCCGACAAGGTAGGCTTTGTAGCCTGACTTGCTCAAACGGTAAAGAACTTTTAGTGCATTTTCACTGATTTGACGCCTAGAAATTGTATGGGCATCTCTGGTGACAATGTCCAGGCGCAATCCGTCATCTTGAGCTTCTGGCTCAATGACCGGAGTGGATTTATTGTCTTCAAACAGTTGTTTGCAGAATTGGCTAATACGGCGAAAAATAATACACCTCGAACGATACGATTAATGGTTAAAATTAAATGGTTAAAAATCTGGCGGCTATGATATACCAATTGTACGCCAATGAGTATATCACTGCGCTATCAGAATCTCAGATACTTGTGGAATATCAACAATACTAAATTGCTCGCATGCTTGTTTTAGCATGATATCCACATGGTCTATGTCTACTTGGGCTTGCCCTAAAAATTGCAAAGCCGCATTGATACTGGCTTGTGGCCTAATGACATCAATTGCATTTGCATAATTTTGTTTAGAAAGCTTAAATCCGGGTTTAGTGCATGCTAGAGGTAGATGCAGCCAGTTTGGCGAACAAAAACCAAGAATTTTATTCATGCTTAATTGTCGGCAGCTGGTT
Organism: Shewanella sp. 10N.286.52.E4; assembly: GCF_041468785.1. Taxonomy (NCBI): domain Bacteria; kingdom Pseudomonadati; phylum Pseudomonadota; class Gammaproteobacteria; order Alteromonadales; family Shewanellaceae; genus Shewanella; species Shewanella sp. 10N.286.52.E4. The sequence goes on along the minus strand of NZ_JBFRJJ010000007.1, from coordinate 33,623 downwards.
TCGAGCAAATCACAGCCTCGTACAATTTCAGTAATGCCTTGAAAAGCATCGTCGATCACTACCGCAAGTTGATAAGCATATAAGCCGTCACTGCGTTTAATAATAAAATCTTCACCTGCAAATCCTTCATTGACTGTGATATTACCCATCAACAAGTCATTGAACTGATCAACTTTAGCGGTATTTCTAATTCGAATAGCGCCTTGGTTGAGTGGTGAGGTTAATTGTCCGCAGCGACTGTCATAAACGCCGCCCATCTGACCAATTTGTTTTCGAGTACATTGACAAAAGTAGGCTAAGTCTTTACTTAATAGAGTATCTATTTTCTGTTGGTATATTTCCGTTCGCTGACTTTGATAAAGAACTTGCTCATCCCAATGTAATCCATAGGCGTCGAGCGTGGCTAAAATGTCATCACTTGCGCCTTTAACTTCTCTTGGCGGGTCAATATCTTCAATACGAACAAGCCATTTGCCATTTTGATGTCTAGCGCGAAGGTAACTGCCAAGTGCAGCAATAAGAGAGCCAAAATGTAATGGGCCAGAAGGGGATGGAGCAAAGCGACCAATATAATGAGGTGAGTTCACCGATATACCTTTTGCTTAAATCAATTTAGCGGTAGGGGAAATACAAAAACAAAGGGCGAGAATCATCTCGCCCAATATCTGATATCGGAAAGTGCTTAAACCGATTGTCAGTGGTCGCTGAATTAGCCAGCCATTTGCTTTTCTTTAATTTCAGCAAGCGTCTTACAGTCGATACATTGATCAGCTGTTGGACGTGCTTCAAGACGGCGGATACCAATCTCAACACCACAAGAATCACAGAAGCCAAAATCGTCTTCTTCAATTTTTTGTAATGTCTTTTCAATTTTCTTAATGAGTTTACGTTCTCTATCACGAGCACGTAACTCTAAACTAAATTCTTCTTCCTGCGCCGCGCGGTCTACTGGATCTGGGAAGTTAGCAGCTTCGTCTTGCATATGGTTTAACGTGCGGTCAACTTCTTCACGTAACTGGTTACGCCAAGCTTCTAAAATCATTTTAAAATGACCACGTTGCTCTTCACCCATATACTCCTCACCAGCTTTTTCCTGGTAAGGTTCTACACCTGCGATAGCGAGTACGCCGAGTTTTTTAGTGCCTTCAGGCATAACGCATCTCCTGTAATAATTAGCGATTTATGTGCGTCGTAAAATTTATGGCCGCTATCTATAGCAGAAACGCTATAGCGTGGCAAATTATTTGTTTAGTATTTTACGCTTTTTTGACCTAAACAATCACTTTGCACGAACGACTTAGGGTACTTGAAATAGCCGATAATTCTGTTTGATAAGCTAAAACTTCTACGCCGCTATTTACCGCTTGTTTTAGTAATAATGCATATTGCGGATCGATATGCTCTGCAGCTTGCACAATATTGATACCAGTATGCTGAACAACAAACAGCAATACTGCTCTATGACCTAGACTAACCATATGCATAAGCTCGCGCAAATGCTTTTGCCCCCTTGTAGTGACCGAATCAGGGAAATAGCCTACTGTTTGCTCTAATAATGTACAGCTTTTGATTTCTACATAGCATAAAGGGCGATTTTCATCGCTGAGCAGTATATCTATGCGGCTATTTTCATCACCATATTTAACTTCTCGTTTTAGGGTTGAATAACCAGTAAGCTCAGTGATGACACCCGCATTGATGGCTTCTTCAGCCAAGGCATTAGCCCTACCAGTATTAATGCCAATTAAATGTTGCTCTGTTGTTTGAGCGATTTCCCACGTATTTGGATATTTCCTTTTAGGGTTATCTGAGGTAGAAAACCACACGAGTTCACCAGGAAATAAGCAATTCTTCATTGAACCAGTATTAGGGCAATGAATGGTTATTTCTGTTCCGTCATCAAGCCTAACATCAGCTAAAAAGCGTTTGTAACGTTTGATCAAGGTTCCCTGTTGCAGCGCTGGGGTAAACTCCATGAAAAATTTTTCTCCGTAATAATAGTGTTTACAATTTTTATTGAAATCTATAGTAGTTTTTGTCACGTTTCATTATCGAATTACAGTACACTTAGCCCATTGGAAACAAAAGTGACAATGCAAGTACAACAAGGAAATCATAATGGAAATAATGACTGTTACCCTAACACAAGAAGCGCCACAGAGCCTTTGGGGTAAAGCTGATGTTACCTATCAAGGCAACCAAGCGTTTATACATTTATCAGGTACAGATGAACTACGCCAAGTGCAGGCGGCTGCAAGAAAAATCCGCAGCCAAGGAGTAAGCAAGGTTCAATTGGATGGTGCGCTTTGGAGCATTGACTCTCAATGGGCATTCTCACAAGGCTTTACCACTGCTAAAGGTGAGTTTGAGGTATTGTGGTGTGGTGACAGTGAGATTCAGACTACGTTAACTCATCGCTTTGAAGCTGCCAGCTTTGCGCGCATGTTGGTAAATGAAACCCCTGAAGAATTATCTCCAGTGATATTGGCAAATCATGCTGCGAAATGGCTTAAGGCCATTGGTGGTGACAATGTTAGTTATGACATCGTGGAAGGCCAAGAACTATTAGAAGCGCAATGGATTGGCTTACATGCTGTAGGTCGTGGTAGTGAGCGTCCTCCTGCGATGTTGGTACTTGATTTTAATCCACTAGGTGATGATGCAGAAGTATCAACAGCACTTGTGGGTAAAGGCATTACATTCGATTCAGGTGGTTACAGTATTAAGCCATCTGAAGGCATGCTTGATATGAAATGTGACATGGGCGGCGCTGCCACTGTTACCGCTGCATTAGGTCTAGCAATGAAAGCTGGGCTGAATAAGCGCGTGAAGTTATTCCTATGTTGCGCTGAGAACTTAATCAGTGGTCATGCTTATAAGTTAGGTGACATCCTGACTTACAAAAATGGCGTTACCGTTGAAGTGGTTAATACTGACGCTGAAGGCCGTTTAGTCTTAGCTGATGGTTTACAAGCCGCATCCGATACCGGAGCTGAACTGATTATAGATGCAGCGACATTAACAGGCGCAGCCGTCATGGCTGTTGGGACAAATTATAACGCGATTTTCTCACCGCAAATGGAAACATTACAGTTAGCACAGCAACAAGCTGCAAGCGTTGCTGAAAATGTATGGCCTTTACCATTAGATGCATGGCATAAAGATATGTGTCCTTCACCTTATGCTGATACGGCTAACAGCCGTGCAATGAAAGGTGGCGGTGCTGGTGGTGCTTCAAATGCTGCAGGCTTCTTGTGGCGCTTTGTTCGCCCTGATGTTAACTGGTTACATATGGATTTAGCTGGCGCCTATGCGTCATCGGCTAATTCACTATGGAGCGCGGGTGCCACGGCTCACGGTGTTCTGACTATTGCTGCGATACTAAATAAATAAGCTGAGATCTAGAGCTGTCGTATTGGTTAGTCCACAATCGATTTACATCCCAAAAGCCGCTATATGCGGCTTTTTTGTGTTTAATTTTCCGATTTGCAGTTTACAGTTATCAGTTCAGTGGCCAACTTTTAAGGGCTAAATATTCAACGCCCATTGGTGTTGATTTTGATTCAAATAAAGTCAGCTCAGTGATATCGAAGCTAATAGGCGCTAGTTTTATCATGTTGGAAGCTTTTGTCGTCATCTCATTCATTAACGCTTGAGTTGAAGATGGTATTTTTACATGACGAAATAAACTGACATGAGGCCGATAATCATGTTGGCTTTGATGCAGGTTTAGCTGCTTGGTTAACTGCGTGAGTTGCTCAACAATACTCCTTAATTCAATTGAGGCTACTCCTTCGATACACAGTATTTTTGCCTTCGGCCAATAACTAATATGCTCAAGCCTTTGGCTAAAGCGATGCAATGACATTGAGGATATCTCTGTGTCAATTTTTTCAATGTCTTGAGCACTGGTCAGTCCTAAAAAAGCCGCAGTTATGTGTAAGTTAGTATTACGCACTGGTGTGGCAGATGGATTGATGTGAGATGCTAATCGCTGTTGGATGTTTATTAGCCGTTGCTGGTTATTAATTGATATAGAAAAGCCAATAAAAGTGCGTTTGTTATCATTTTCAGACATTCGTTTGCCTTACTAAGTCGTTATGCATTGAATTATCTCGCGCAGAGATAAACTCTAAGATAATTTATAGGTTACTTAAGTTAAGGATAACCAAGAAAGTTGTCGTTTTTAACCTGACGTTAATAATATGAGCTAAGATTGTAGTTAACGTTATGGAACAACAGTTCACCATCGTAATGCTAAAAGCGATACGACTAAATAGTGAGAGATAAATTGCAATTACATAATGAGTTATTTAATGATTGATAGCGAATTGGAATCGATATGGGTCAGTAAACAATCTTCTGAATTAAGTCGCTTGTTATCGTCAGAGCAAGTGGCTACAGAAGTTGAAGCGTTGCAACAGCAACTTGGCTGCGATGGCGTGATCGTTATTTTGTCCCAAGTATCAGAGCACATTACCAGTGGCTTTGTTTTACAAGCCAATGCATTGAAAGTGTATGAGAACAATCGCCAAAATGCCGAAATTCTTGGTTTATCATTGGCATCATTTCCAATCCTGTGTGAGCAATTATTACTTAATCAACACAGTGGCTTATTTCCTGATAAAGACCTAGAGCCAGAGTCCCGCGAGGTTAAGCAAAGTCATTTTTCAGTACGATTAATTGACGAATTAAATCAATTCATCACATCATCCACGCTGCCTATTCAATTACACATTAACCATACTGTCGTTATTGGCAACAGCCGATTATGTTTGGTGCCGTATCAACATCAACATAAGGGTATTGTTGCTCAAGCAGATGCTAAATTTTATCTCGTGAATGAAAGTGCGCTTACGCTTTGTTCTCAAGTGGAGCTGACTCGTGTCACTGAGTTATTAAATAATAAAGAATTACAATATTTAGAACTATTTCAACAACTCCCCGTCGCATGTGCGTTAATCGATAAAGATAACAATGTCAGTAAACAGAACCAAGTTGCCAACCAGAACTTACCATTACATCTAAACCAAAGTTTATTTTCGGTAATTAACTCAGATGATCATTTGCTGCTGGAAGATTGTTTACACATTGTGCGTGAAGGCGCTTTGCATCAGTCTTGGTGCGAAATTCCATTAATTATCGCTGGAACAAAACATTGGTATAAAATGAGCTTTTGTCGTGCGTTAGATATCGAAAATCATTTACTGATGATGGTTGAAGATATTTCCGAGCGATATCGATTAGCCGATGAACTGTCATTCCAGTCCAACTATGACCCTCTTACTGGTTTGCCCAATCGTGTGCAGTTTGAAGCGATGTTAGAAGAAGCTATTGATGCTAAAGATCGCCTGCCTGCGTGTGTTGCTTTTCTTGATTTAGACCAGTTTCAGGTGATCAATGATGTGAGTGGTCATAAAGCGGGTGATGAACTTTTGTGCCAAGTATCCAAACGCCTAAGCTTGCTATTACGCACCGGTGATATTGTCGCAAGGTTAGGGGGTGATGAGTTTGGCATCTTGATGTTCTATGCTGATAAGGAATCGGCCGAATTAGTGGCAAAACGAATTTGCCAGCAACTATCGGAACACGAATTTATTTGGGGGGAAATCACCCATAATGTCAGTATCAGTATGGGCTTGTCAGAACTTGACTCACGCACTTCAGATATATATAGCATAATGAGCCAAGCTGACGCAGCTTGTCGAATTGCCAAAGAAGGCGGCCGAAATCGCTGGCACTTTTATTGTAAAAAAGATCCACAAATGCACCAGTTGTACAATCAAATGCTCGCTTCAGTGGATATCATTTCAGCATTGGCTCTGAATCAATTTGAGCTATTTTATCAACTTATTGAGCCATTATCGTCCGATGAATCGGGTATTCATATGGAGGTTCTGCTGCGTATGGTGCAAGAAGATGGCCGATACGTTTCACCAGGGGTTTTCCTTCCTGCGGCAGAACGTTATAACTTGGCCTCAAAAATCGATCGTTGGGTCATAGATAACTTATTAAAATGGGGCGCTCGCCACATGGAAATTTGGGAACAGCTTTCTATGGTGTCAGTAAATTTATCTGCATTGTCATTATCTGACAGTAAATTTATGAGCTGGTTAGAAATGCGTTTAATGGTCGAGCCTGAATTAGTGTCCAAACTGTGTTTTGAGATCACTGAAACAGCGGCTGTGAGTCAACTTGAACAAGCGACAGCTTTGATTGACTTACTTAAGCCACTAGGTTGTAAACTGGCGTTAGATGATTTTGGCTCAGGTTTCTCAAGCTTTGCTTACCTTAAATGTCTTGATGTTGATTACGTTAAAATTGACGGTCAATTTGTAGTGAATGTTTGTGATGACCGCAGTGATAAAGCCATTGTGTCGGCCATATGTCAGCTGGGTAAAGACATGGATTTTGAAGTGATTGGTGAGTTTGTTGAAAGCGAGACCATTGGCCGATTATTACGTGAGCTGGGCGTAGATTATGGCCAAGGTTATGCTATTGGCAGGCCTGCACGGTTAATTGAATTATCCTCAGGGGTTCGCAGCCCTTGGTTACTAAATTAACGCAACACAACTCAATTCAACGCAATAGTGTCAGTCTATGAGATGGCATCAAGATTCGAATATGCGTAAACTGAATAACATCATCCGTTGTTAAAGTTATCCTTTTGAGTTCATTACCGATCCAAGCTTTGTTTGCACCGTTGCAACAAGCATTGACCGACCATAGTCAAATTATCCTTGAAGCGCCTACTGGGGCGGGTAAGTCCACAGCATTGCCGATGGCAATGCTGCAATGGCCGCAAATCAACGGCAAAATTCTGATGCTTGAACCCAGGCGTGTTGCTGCCCGCAGTGTCGCGCAATTTATTGCTAAATCACGGGGCGAAAAGGTTGGTGATAGTGTCGGTTATCGCGTGCGTGGTGAAGCAAAAGTCAGCGCCAACACTCGATTAGAAATTGTTACTGAAGGCATTCTAACTCGAATGATCCAACAAGATCCTGAACTCACAGGAATTGAAGTGATCATCTTTGATGAAATTCATGAACGTCATTTACCCACAGATTTAGGCTTAGCACTGGCGTTAGAAGTGCAAGAATCATTACGAGATGACTTAAAGCTGATTGCCATGTCGGCGACGCTCTCAGGCTTACCGTTACAGAACTTAATGCCTGATGCTGCGATGCTAGTCAGTGAAGGCAGAAGTTTTGATGTTGAAAAAGTCTACCGCCCAGTAGCGGGTCAACAGCAGTGGTTAGATGCGTTAGCGAGTGTCATCATCGATAGTGTCAGCACTGAGTCAAAAACAGTGCCAGTCCAGTATCAGCAAGGTTCAGTATTAGCTTTTTTGCCGGGCAAAGGCGAAATTAATAAACTGCAACGACTCCTTAGTCAAAAGCTTGATAGTCAGCAATTTATCTTGTGTCCATTGTATGGGGACTTAACCCCAGCTGAGCAAGATAAAGCGATAGCGCCAGCGCCAGATGGCAAGCGGAAAATTGTCATTGCGACCAACGTTGCCGAATCAAGTTTGACCATTGATGGCATCACCATTGTGGTCGACAGTGGTTATAAGCGTGAAGCGAGCTTTAATCCCCGCACAGGTGTGAGTCGCTTATCACTTAAACGCATAAGCCAAGCCTCCTCTATTCAGCGTGCAGGACGTGCAGGTCGTCTTGCACCTGGCTGTTGTGTACGTTTATGGGGACAAGAAGAGCAAAGCCGCTTAGCCAAAACAGAAGCCCCAGAAATCAGCATTAGTGAATTAACCTTAATGGCGTTAGATTGCGCTTATTGGGGTGAAAGCAATATTGAAAACTTACCTTTACTGACGCCGCCGCCAACGATACATCAGCAAGTTGCTTGGCGCTTGTTAGCACAGCTTGCACTTGTTGATGCTCAACATAAGATTACCCAACAAGGCCAAGCCGCTTATGAACTGGGTTGCCATCCACGTTTAGCGCATATGTTATTGCAATCTAAGGCACTTGCTGATGCTCATCAACAAGCGGATTTGGTGTCGTTAGCATGCTTACTCGCTGCCGTATTAGAAGCGAGAGGCTTACCTAAAAAAGGCGTGGATATTAGTCAGTACCTTTCTCTCGCATCCCAAGGGCTAATGGCTAATCAAGTGAGAAAGTGGCAGAAATTATTAGCTGTGTCAGGTGATATAAAACAAATCGCCCGTGATGCAGCAAGTCGTGATATCAGCAGTTTACTGGCGTTAGCCTTTCCTGACCGCATAGCTAAAGCACGGGGTAAACAAGGGTTTCAGCTGAGTAACGGCACAGGCGTTACCATAGATATTGAAGATAATATGTCCAATCATGACTGGTTAGTGGTGGCAGATTTTCAAGAATCACAAGGGCGCAATGCCGGTCGAGTCTATTTAGCCGCAGCCATTAACTCTGACCATTTACATCATGATTTAGCGAGTTTGATTTCGGAACATAAAATCTGTGAATGGGATGAAGTGAAAGGGCGATTTTATGCTGAACGACAACAAAAAATAGGCGACATTATTGTTAGCCGCACATTAGAGAGTAATGTTGACTCTTCTTTAATTGTGCAAGCGTTAGTGAGCCATATTCAACGAAAAGGGTTAAGCATCCTTAACCTTGATGAGCGCTTTTATCAGTTACAATATCGTTTAAAATTAGCACAGCATTTTGCCCCTGAACATGATTGGCCTGTTATCGATACAGAGCATTTACTTGCCAGCTTGTCGCAGTGGTTAGCGCCGTATTTAACTGAGGTTAATTCGATTGCTAAACTGCAAAAAGTGGATATATTAGGCCACGTAAAGAACCTATTAACTTGGTCGCAGCAACAAACATTAAATGAGCTGTTACCAACACATTGGAAAATGGCAACAGGGACATCAGCGCCGATCACTTATCAAGTTGATGACATTGCCAGTGATAATGCAGATATTGATCAAATAGCGAATCGCCAGAACGGAAAAAGTCTCGGTATTCAAGCTCGAGCGTTATTAAGTGTGCGACTGCAAGAGGCATTGGGGTTATCACAAAGCCCGCAATTACTTCATGGTAAGCTGGTGGTCACGATGGAACTATTGTCTCCTGCGCAGCGACCTATTGCAGTGACTGCGGATTTAGCCAGCTTTTGGCAAGGGCCTTATGTTGATGTTAAAAAAGAAATGCGTGGTCGATATCCGCGCCATTTATGGCCAGACGATCCGGCCAACACTACGGCCACTAAATTCACTAAAAAGAAAACACCAGGCTTACAGTAATAGCCAAGGACGAACAGACTTACCCAAATATGACTGATAATAAGAAAAAACCTGCAGTAAAAAAAGCAGCGCCTAAAAAGACCACAGCAAAAAAAGCACCCGCTAAAAAGTCAGGTGTAAAACGTGTTAATGCGAAAAAGAAACCTCGCTCTAAATGGAAGGTATTTTGGTCATTCTTCTGGAAAATAGCCTTGATTGGTTTAGTGATTGTGAGCTCCTATGGCATTTACTTAGACCAAATCATTGCGCGTAAGTTTGAAGGGCAAAAGTGGCATTTACCTGCACAGGTTTTCAGTCGCTCAATGGCCATTTATCCCGGCGCTGCGATTAACCATCCACAATTAATGTCTGAACTTAAGTTACTGGGATATCGCAAAGTTGCTAATCCGAGACAAGTGGGCGAGTTTTCAGCGTCGAGCACAAAAATAGAGTTATGGCGTCGACCATTTTTGCATCCAGAAGGCGATCAAGTAGCACAGCGAGTGATGATTTCATTTGATAGCCAAGGTGTATCAGCTGTTCAGCGCATGTCTGATAAACGTCAGATGGCAGTGTTCCATTTAGAGCCAGTATTATTAGATAGAATATTAGCTTCTGGGGGCGAAGATCGTTTATTTGTGCCAACAGAAGCAATGCCCCAAGCCATTGTTGATGCATTAATACTGGTAGAAGATCGCAGTTTTTATGAGCATCACGGAGTCAACCCTTTTGCGATCGCGCGAGCAGCGATCGTTAACATCACCGCAGGGCGCACAGTTCAAGGCGGCTCGACATTAACTCAGCAGTTGGCTAAAAACTTCTTTTTGACCAGTGAGCGTTCCATCGTGCGAAAAATTCGTGAAGCCTTAATGGCGATCATTATTGATTTTCGTTATAGCAAAGATGAAATTCTTGAAGCGTATTTAAATGAAGTTTATATGGGGCAAGATAAGTCTCGCGGCGTTCATGGTATGGGCTTGGCTTCGCAATTCTATTTTGGCCGTCCAATTGCCGAGTTAACTGTATCGCAGCAAGCATTTTTGATCGCTGCGATTAAAGGGCCATCTTATTACAACCCTTGGCGATCGCCAGAACGTGCTCAGAATCGTCGCGACTTGGTACTGCGCTTACTAATGGAAGACGACAAACTCACTGTTGAACAGTATAAAGCGGCGGTTGAATCGCCCATTGGTTTACGTGACTTTAATAAGTCAGTACATCAGAAGTTACCTGCTTTCTTTGCGGTAGTGAAAAATGAACTGCGCCGCCGCTATGGCGACAGTTTATTGCAGCAATCTGGGGTAAAGGTATACACCACACTTGATCCTATGGCGCAAGATGCGGCTGAAAAAGCAGTTGTTTCGACCATGAAGACCTTAGATGAACGTGCCAAAAATGTGCAGGTCGGCATGGTCGTCACCGACAAATATACTGACGGTATCGCGGCAATGGTCGGTGATAGAGTGCCAAGTTTTGATGGCTTTAACCGTGCGGTAGAAATTCGACGCCCGATTGGCTCTCTGGTTAAACCGTTTGTTTACGCTACGGCGCTTCAGCAAGGCAGTAAATACAACTTGGCATCACCTGTGGCTGATAAACCGATTACTTTGCAAAATGGCCAGGGTAAAACTTGGTCACCGCAAAATGTGGATAGAGTCTTTAGAGACGAAGTACCATTATTGACCGCCTTTAAAAACTCAATGAATGTACCAACGGTCAATGTGGGTATTGAAGTCGGTGTGGATAATGTGGCTAAAACTATGGCAGATGCGGGTTGGAGTGAGGCTATACCGCGTTATCCGTCAATGTTATTAGGTGCGATTAATGGCTCGCCGTATATGGTGGCACAAGCATTTCAAACGATTGCAAATAATGGCCGATACCGTCCGTTGACCTCGATTACGGCGGTATTAGATAGCAACAATCAACCTTTGAAAGTGAGCCGAGAAAGTGCCACACAAGGAATGGAGCCAGCAACCGATTACCTGGTGCAATATGCTATGAATCAAGTGGTAAAAGATGGTACGGCAAAACGTTTAGGACGCGCTTTCCCAAATGTTGATTTAGCGGGTAAAACGGGTACCAGTAACGATAGCCGTGACTCATGGTTTGCTGGCTTTGATGAAAGAAACGTTGCCGCGATTTGGGTTGGTCAAGATGATAACTCTAAGACAGGCTTATATGGTTCCAGCGGCGCTATGGCGGTTTACCAAGCCTTCTTGAACAATCGTCCGCCTTTAGGGTTAAGAATGACTCCTGCCAATGGTATTACCCAAGGTTATTTCGATAGAACTACCGGTGTAGCAAAGCAATCTGATTGTGACAATGTCGTTGCCATGCCAGCCCGCATTGACAGCTATCAGCCAATTGATAATTGCGGTGAAGAACGTTCTTGGTGGCAAAAAATCATTAACTAGGCTAACTAAAGAGTCTTTGTTATAAGTTCATCGCTCAAATTAATGTATAAAAGGGTTCACTATCACTGGTGAACCCTTTTTGATCGTAAGCGTGTTGTTTTTAATACGCCTGTATTATCAAAATTGTTAGCCACAAAAAAAGCCAGCGATTAAGCTGGCTTTGGCTGATTAACTCATAAGTTTGTTAGAACTTGTAGTTATAACCTACAGTCGCAGTCTGTGGCTTACCTGAAAAGATAGAGCCATGAATACGGGTTGTCATATAGGTTTCATCAAATAAGTTATCCACGGTTAAGTAGACTTCTGATGCATCATTAATAAAGTAGCGTGCAGATAAATCTACAATGGTTTTGTCAGCAATTAACTGCTCTGATGGAATTGTTCCTTGACCAGCCACTGTGCGCATATCTGACGTGTAACGGCCGGCAATCGTTACTTGCCATGATTCTGCTTGTACACCTGCAGAGACAAATAGTTGGTTTTCAGGAAGGTAAGGAAGTTCGTCACCTTTTTCTACATCGCCCCATGATTCAAAATCTGAGCTAAAGCTGTTTTGGAACTCTGCACTGGTGTAGGTGTATGCCATTTTAACAGGGAATGATATTTCGCCCGTTTGATTAAACTCATAACCTAAGCTCAGTTCTAAGCCTGTGACTTCAACTTCACCTGCATTGTACTGATTGCCAATGTTGTCATCATCACAACCTTGCGCAGCGGTACAGTTACCGTGCATGTTGCTGTAGTCACTGTAAAACACAATTGCTTCTGAACTTAATGCGCCAGTGTTGTAACGAAGACCAGCTTCGTAGTTCCAGCTTTCTTCCTCTTCACCATCATCATTACCAGGCGCTGAAGGTGCGAAACCTTTCTGTACACCAGCAAGCACAATTAAATCTTCAGTGATCTGATAAGTTGCTGCTACTGATGGTAGTAAAACATCAAAGCTGTTACTGATATCTTTATCTGGCGCACCTTCACGGCCTGGATTTGTTTTACCCCAATCACGACGTTGAGTCGTCACATCTTCATAACGAAGGCCCGCAGTAATGGCTAAATCACCTAAAGTAATTTGGTCTTGAACATAAAGTGCAAACGCTTCAGCACTATCGATACGGTTTGAGTCAGTACCTGGCGTGCCGCTGTCAGTTAGTGACATCACTTGGTTATTATTGAGCTCGTAAGTATCAACCCACTGGAAACGATCCATTTCATCTTCGTGATAACGAGCGCCAAATGACAATTCATGATCACCTAGCAACCAATTTAATTCAGTTTGAATGCCTTGAGATAAGTACTCACGGTTGTTTGCCTTAACTTGAACATCAATAGGTGATGAAGAAGCCGGAGCTCGGTCAAAATCTGCAGCAGCTTCTATTCCGCCGCTATTTAAGCTTTGACCATCAACCTTTGAGGTTTTATACCAGTTACGAGCAAAGTTATTGTAATAAGCAGTTGTTGCTAATGTCACAGTGTCACTGAAATCAATAATATGGTTCAACTGGATCTGTTTATGATCAGTCGTCATTTCATCTTTTTGCGATGCAGAGTAACGAGTAAAAGGACTGCTGTTATAGTCTTCTTCGGTTAAGCCCATATAAGTTTCATTTGAGACTTCATCTGAGTACTTTAATTTTAGCTCAACACGTTGTTGATACTTTGCATCTTCGCTACTGTCGATGCTAATTTTTGCTAATGCATCATTCTTGGTAAAACCGGTATCACCGCCGACACCATTAATATCGCGGAAACCATCTGCTTGATAACGATAAACTTCGGCAACTGCGCCAACTCGCTCACCTTGTCCGCCAGCATGAGCATGTAATTTAGCAAAGCCATCTTGCCCTGCAGCAACATCGATTCCACCCGCTAATTCTTCTTGAGGGATTTGGCGAGAAATCATATTAATAATACCGCCAGTAGTACGAGGACCATATTTAAGCGTAGAGCCACCTTTCATTACTTCTACTGTCTGCATTCTTCCTGATGTCGGGAAGTAATAAGCAGCAGGTGAAGCGTAAGGAGCTGGAGCCGCTAAAACACCATCTTCCATCACAGTAATCTTCTCAGAACGATTTTGACCAGTACCACGCATCCCAATGTTAGGACGCAAGCCGTAGCCGTCTTCCTCTTGAATGTACACACCAGGTACAGATGCTAACGTACGCATAATATCTGTGTACTTAAAATTCTCTATTTCAACGTCGTTGATAACATGGGCACTACCAGGCACATTATTAACAGGATTTGAACTACCAAAAATGGAGATTTGCTCCATTGTGGCGTTTTCAGCAGCGGATGCTGCAAAAGTAGTTAATAGAGCACTAGCTAGAATGCTGATACGAAGGCAGTTGCGCTGGGTCATACGGTTCTCCAAAGACGACTTGTAAGCAAAATGCAAATAGCAATTGTTTCTATTTGTATCTTAATTGTCGTGAAGTTTACTTAAATGAACATTAAAATCAACATTTACTTAACTGTGATTAACGATTGCGCTGCTTTTGAGCTTTGGATTAAGATGGATGCGATCAAGGTCACATTATGTTTTCGGTCAATCATTAACTTTAATGTTGTTAAATGAGTCATCGGCTGAGTGTTTTGGGATTTTTCTAGTACACTCGGTGCAAATAAAAAAAGCCCAGCTCGACGAGAGAGGGATTTCTTTCACGATTTAAGAATGGATGTATATGTTTTTGTCACCTTATTATGCCAAGCAAGATCAGAGCGTGTTTATTTCAGCCCAACAAGCGAGTGACTTTGCAAAACACGTCGCTGAAGACTTTAACCCTATTCATAATGTCGGTGCCAAACGTTTTTGTGTCCCTGGTGATTTGTTATTTGCCTTAGTGTTAACTGAGTTTGGTTTAAGCCAAAACATGCAGTTTAAATTTGCCGGTATGGTTGGCGATGGCATCGAGCTTGAGCTAGATAAAGATGCAGGCGAGAAGTTCAGTATCTGTGATACCAAAGGTAAAGAGTATTTACACATAGAACGCCAAGGCGAAGTTTGTCAGTGTGATGTGCAAACTGCGGCTTTTATTAAAAGTTATGTGGCTTTTTCTGGGCTTAACTTTATTCATGTGTTGGTGCCTATGATGAAAGAATACGGCATGATGATTAATCCAACGCGACCATTAGTGATATACGAAAGCATGTCGTTTCATTTAGACACGTTTGAGTTCACTGAAATGAGCTTAGAGTTAGTAGAGCAGCACATGGAGATTAACGGTAAGCGTGGTGATGTGACATTGCAATTTGCATTAAAAAGCGAAGGCAAAGTGATCGGCAGTGGAGTGAAAACCTTAGTGTTAAGCGGACTACGTGAGTATAACGAAGAACAAGCTCAACAGATGTGCCACACTTATGAAAGTAGTAAGCTAAATTAATAAGCTCATCAGCGTTATTGATGATAAAAAGCAGCTAATAACGCTGCTTTTTTTATGCTTAAAATCTGATTTTTGTGTTTGAAATATAGCTTTATGTAATATATTTGTGAGCTATATTTGTGAGATTAAGTGGAGTAAACCTTGTGTCATTTACCATTATTCCATTCGTAAAAGGTGATATTCCTTTTTTACGCTAAAATTAAGGTAGGCTATACAATATCAATGACATTGCGAATGATAACAATTGCAATGTGACGACATTAATTTCCGCTTGAGGCATTCAAATGAAAAAATTATTACTGGTTTCACTGACTTTTTTTGCTTTCTCTGCAAGCGCAAATATCATTTATGATAAAACAGGCGTAGACGATAAAGACTTTGTGTATGACGAGCATCAATGCACTGAAATGTCACAGCAAGTGCAAAAAAATAGCAACTCTCGTGGCGTGGTCAGCAGTGCTGCTAAAGGTGCAGCTGTAGGCGCTGCAGGTACTGCGATTGCAGGTGGCAGTGGTTCTGACGGTGCTAAAATCGGCGCAGGTGTTGGTGTTGTTTCTGGGTTACTGGGTGGCTCACGTGATAGACGCGCAAACGAAGCAAATTATCAGGCAGAAAAAGAAACCGTAGTACGTAATTGTATGGCTAATCGTGGTTACACTATTTTAAATTAACCACTTATCGCAACAGCGTTTCTGTAGAATAACAATGAAAACCATGTCATATGACATGGTTTTTTGTTTTATGGTTTTTGGTTTTATCTCGGGGTGATATTAATGTGATTTGCAGTTGAGATCGGCTTGCGCATATTGGCTGAAAGTCGCTTCACTTTGATGAGTCCAAAAGCTAAAGTTTTGCCCTTGATACTTTGCCCCTGATGCCGTGCGGGTTAACAAGGCTAAATTCGTCGCGTTAATATAATCGGATGTAGGCGAAACCGTGAGCATTGCTGCGGGAATTGCTGTGTCATTATAAAAATATGCCGTTACTTTGGTTAACGTATCATTTGCTTCAAGGCCGCATTCATATTGAATGGGTTCAGGTACTTCAAATTCACCTGCAGCAATTTGTAATTCAGTTAATCGTGTTTCATAAGACGATTGCACGCATTGCTTAATTTGTTCCGCTTTCCAGCAATCATCGCGACCTTTAATCCAACCTCGCTGAAAAGCCTTCACATGGGCTATTTCTTCGCTGCTAATTTGATTGATCACTTTTTGATATGTTGCATTGATTTGCATATCTAGCTTGGCAAGTTGATTGTCCTGACAAATTAACACTTCAACTTGGCTTTTGGCCTTTTGACAATCAAAAGCGGGGGAGACGGCGTCAGATGCATTAACTGAGCACGATAAAAATAAAATTGAAAAAGCGAGAGTTGAAAGTCGTGAAGTCTGAATACGCATAATTGTTTGCATTGGTGTCAACATTGTTATCAACATCCTGTTCTAAATAACTCATAGAACAAATCATAGCGTATTCAGTGTTTATTAGTACTGTTTTAAAGCGGGAGTATTAATTCAACTTACGCTTTGGTGTTGATGATGTGTCCAGCATTGCCAACAGGTTGAGGCTCAGGTTGTGCAGCTTCAATTAACTGCATTGCCATTTGTCCTTCCACTTTTTGTTGGTTTTTAGCCATCACAGCCACTTTTAAACTACTGCCAGAATCAATATTAGTTGGCATTGATGATGGTGCATTGATAGATAAAGACATGGGTATTCACTCATAAGTTGCGGCTATACAATACGACATGTAGATAGCAGTATTTTGTTATCGGCTGAAACGGGAAAAACTATAGACTATTTTTTGATAATTCGACAATCTGGATATTAACTTGTGCGCAATTAAATATGTTAAGATAGCGCCATAGGTTTGTATCACTCATTTTATCGAGAAAGGAGTCACCATGAGTCAGAAAATGGATCCCTTGGCGTTAGAGAATCAAGTTTGTTTTGCTATGTACAGTGCAACGAATGCGCTCATTCGAGCTTACCGTCCCTTGCTTGATCAATTATCTCTGACTTACCCACAATATTTAGTGATGATGGTGTTGTGGAAAGAGTCGGGCATTAGCGTGAAAACATTAGGTGAAAAACTGCATTTAGATTCAGGAACCTTAACGCCGTTATTAAAACGATTAGAAACTAAAGCATTGGTTATTCGTGATCGTAATAAAGACGATGAGCGTGTTCGCGTACTGCATCTCACAGAAGCGGGCAAAGCCTTACACCAACAAGCGAAAAGCATTCCTGAATTAATGCGTTGTAAAGTGGGTGGTGATGCAGAGCAATTGCGTCAATTAAAACAGCTTTGTGAAAACGCGCTAATGAATCTTAAAGATTAAATTGATTATCTCTATGTCATAAAAGTTAAATTAAACTGTCATATAATTAGCGTGAAAGCATCTTTAGTCTCAATCGCACTGACTTTATCTAGCTCACCCTTATAAAGTCTGTCGCCGTTGTACTGATGCAAAACAGTATTTAAGCGATATGGAAGTAGTTTAATTATGTGGCAGATTTTTACTCGATTCTTAGCATTAGGTTTTATTAGCTTTGGCGGCCCAGCTGCACATATTGGCTATTTTAGACAGACCTTTGTCAATGAGCTGAACTGGCTTGATGATAAACGTTATGGCAGTTTAGTGGCGTTAAGCCAATTTATGCCAGGACCTGGTTCCAGTCAGGTTGGTTTTGCTATCGGATACCACCGTGGTGGTCTTGCGGGGGCAGTTGCTGCATTTGTTGGCTTTACCTTACCTTCTTTTGTTTTACTCTTCCTGCTTGCTGTAACGAGTGCTCACTGGCTAGAAACCCAAGTTGTTTCTGGTGTGATACATGGTCTTAAATTATTAGCTGTCGTTGTCGTTGCAGATGCCACCCTCGGCATGTTTGGTCAGTTCTGTCAGCGTAAAACAGCGCGAGTGCTCATGGTTGGCACAGCTGTAAGCATTATGCTGTTCCCGTCATTACTAACCCAAATTGTGGTGTTACTGATAGCAGCGATTATCGGTGTGATGGTACTGACTAAAGGCGCGAATATTACCCCAGATAACACGCCGATTAAATTGAACTATGCATGGCTTTCAATATTTATTGTTGGTCTACTGGCGAGCTTTTACTTTATTAACCAAACGGGCACTTTAGGTCAGGTTTTTGCGCAGTTTTATCAAGTGGGCAGTTTAGTTTTTGGTGGCGGTCATGTTGTGCTGCCATTACTTGAAGCCAATGTGGGTGAAATGGTCAGCTCAGATCGCTTTCTAACGGGTTATGCGCTGGCGCAAGCGGTACCTGGCCCAATGTTCACTTTAGCCACTTTTTTAGGGGCTGACTTATGGTTAGAGCAGCCGATACTCGGCGCACTGGTTGCTACGATAGCGATATTTGTACCAGGTTTCTTATTAATGCTGGTGGGCTTAAAAAGCTGGCATGCCATTAGTGAAAGGCCTGCAATTTCAGGTGCCATTTCTGGGGTAAATGCTGCCGTTGTCGGCTTATTGTTTGCCGCGCTGTATAGTCCTGTTTTTACTTCAGCAGTGGTAGAACCGCTTGATATGGCATTGGTGTTAACGGGTTTTGCGGTGCTTAAAACATGTAAACCAAACATTGTGTTGTTGGTGTTAGGTTTTGCTGCGACTGGCGCCTTGGTGAGCTTTTTATAATGCTTATTTGAATCCCGCCAAATCTTTTATCTCTGGGGCTATAGTCGATTTTTCTATTGCTATAGCCTTAAAATTCTTGATTCATTTTCTCTAAGCATGCCAGTAATACTGTTGCTTGTTCAGGGTCAACATGGCGAGTTAAGTCGTTCATTAAGTCAAGGTGCAACTGGTTGTGCTGTCGATGAATCTTATCACCAGCATCTGTGAGTTTGATGACCGTTGAGCGGCCATCCTCAGGGTGAGCACAGCGTTCAACCAGATTAAGACTGACCAACTTATCCACTTGAACTGTTAAGGTACCTGTTGTAATACCAAGCTTTTGGGCAAGCTCTTTCATTCTTAAGGCGCCGTGAATACCAAGCACTTCAATCGTATGAGTTTGTGCCAACGAGTAACCCGTTTCCTTTACAACGGATTGCTCCCAAGAAGACATTTTGTCATAAAATTCAGTAATGGTTTGATTCAGCTTTTCAATATCTTTCATGTGATAACTCATAAATACATTCAATCTATTCGCTTAATTGGCAGGCTTAATCAGCTTGGCTAATCGACTTAGTTAATCGACCTAGTTAATCGACCTAGTTAATCGACTTAGTTAAATAGCCATTTAATTAGTCATTGGATTAGTCACTGGATTAAGCCATCTGATTAGTCATTTGATCAGGTGATGGATGAACTTCAAGTGTCAGATGATTGATTTTATCAAATTGACTCAGCAAGGTCTTATATTCATCGATTGAAATATCATTTTTTGTCGACACTAAGGTAATTGCTGCTGAATAATGATGACCACTGATTTTCCAAATATGGAGATCTTTTACTTCAGCATAAGGTGCTAAGGCCGCTTTAATTGACTGGCGATATTCCTCATTAATATTCTCATCTAATAAAATAGGACTGGTTTGCTTCATCAAGCCTATGGTCCATTTAGTTATCACAAGTGCGCCGACTATTCCCATAACAGCATCTAACCAATGCCAGCCATAAAATTTACCGAACACCAATGCAACAATCGCTAATACCGATGTGAGCGCATCAGCCAATACGTGCATGTAGGCTGCGCGTAAATTATGGTCATGATGTTTTTCGCCATTTTCATGAGAGTGTCCATGAGAATGTTCATGGGAATGCTCATCTGTTTTGCTATGGTCATGTGAGTGGCTATTGTGATGATTTTTTTCATGGCAGTGTTTGTGCGAGAGCTTATCAGCCTGTTCATGTGAATGCTCATGAGAGTGCCCGTGTGAGTGGCCATGTGAGTGCCCGTCGTGATCATGATGGTGGTGGTCACCCAATAAAAATATACTGGCGACATTCACGGCCAAGCCGATAAAGGCCACAATGATAGCCTCATTAAATTGAATCGTATGAGGATTAAATAGTCGACTTACCGATTCAACTATCATCAGTAATGCCACAACACCAAGGACAATAGCACTGGTATAGCCGCCCAACACGCTGACTTTACCTGGCCCAAAAGAAAACTTATCACTGTGAGCATGCTTGCGTGCATAACGATAAGCAAACAAGGTAATACAAAACGCTGCGGCATGGGTGCCCATGTGCCAACCATCAGCTAGTAGTGCCATCGAACCAAAAACCGTACCAGCAATAATCTCAACCACCATGGCTGTGACTGTGAGTATTAATACGTAAAGGGTTCTTTTTTCCCCTGAACTTTTCTGGGCATTAAAATCGTGATGATGCTCGACTGCAAAATTCAAAATGACACCTTAGTTTGATTATCAAAGTATTTTGTTAACTTACCTTGGCTATCAAACTAAATCAATGTCGCAAGGCCATTTTTGAGCGAGAGTGACATAGTGACGTTACATCACAATTATCTTATTTACCGTAATTACGACTCTTGCAAAAGATACTGACAATCTTTACACTGCCGCTGTCTTTGGGGAGTAACTTGCCGCTCACATTATTGAGTCGGTTTGTTCGTCAACATAATTGATGCAAAATCATCATGGCGTTCAAGATTTTATTCCTAGCTCAATGATGGTTAATTGTCGTTGACTGAAAAATTTAGTGAGACCATAGACAATGATCACAACCCGAGGTGGGGAGTGAGCGTTGTCTTAGGTTAAACATAATCCCCACCTCTATAAGAGACCTTTTTGAGCGTTTTAGCCATATCCATAACGACCGTTGCTCTAGCAGAAATAGGAGATAAAACTCAGCTTTTATCGCTACTGCTTGCGAGTCGATACCGAAAACCAATCCCTATTATTGCTGCTATTTTTTTAGCGACCATAGCCAATCATGCATTAGCGGCTTACCTTGGTGTTGTGATCGCAGACTACTTAACCCCACAAGTATTAACTTGGGTGGTTAGCATCAGTTTTCTTGCTATGGCCGCTTGGGTGCTTATTCCTGACAAGCTCGATGATGACGAAAAAATTTCCAATCGTGGCCCCTTTGTCGCCAGCTTTATTGCATTCTTTATTGCTGAAATCGGTGATAAAACCCAAATTGCGACATCGATTTTAGGGGCGCAATATGCCGATGCATTATTGATGGTGATATTAGGGACGACGATCGGCATGCTGATTGCCAATGTTCCTGTGGTGCTCATCGGTAAGTTGTCGGCTGAAAAGTTACCTTTGACAGCGATAAGAAGAGTGACAGCGGGATTATTTTTATTGCTAGCGGTTGGAACAATACTTGTCTAGCACAGCTTGTTTAGTGCAGCTTGTTTAGTGCAGCTTATTTAGTGCAGCTTATTTAGTGCAGCTTGTTCACTAATAGCAGTTCACTGATGTTCGTTTAGCGCAGCTTGTTTAGTACAGCTTGTTCACTAATAGTTGTTCACTAATAGCTGTTCACTGATGTTCGTTTAGTGCAGCTTGTTTAGTACAGCTTGTTCACTAATAGTTGTTCACTAATAGTTGTTCACTAATGCTTGCTTAGTTGTATAGGTATACCAAGGTGGTTTACCTCTACGCGCCCGATGTTAAAAAGCTGGCGATTAAAGCTTGATAAAGTGAAGCTGTGGTCGCCAGTAAAATGTGGCTACCACAGCTTTTAAAGTCCTTTTAACTTCAAATCACTATTTATTTCCAAGTGCTACCGTTTTGTCACCTGAAAGCTTATACCGCTCGTGCAACTTGAGGTTGAGCTAACTCAGCTTTAACTGCACACACTTTAAACTCTGGGATTTTAGCTACAGGGTCAATCGCATTAATAGTGAGCTTGTTCGCTGCGGCTTCAGCAAAGTGGAACGGCAAAAATAGCACCCCAGCTTGAGCACGCTTAGTCACGAACGCTGCAATTTCCAACTCGCCACGTCGAGTCGACAGTTTTAACATATCGCCATTACTGACGCCCAATTGCTCAGCATCAAACACCGACATCATCACTCTTGGCGTGCCTAATATATCTAACCCTTGGGTTTTACGACTCAAAGTGCCTGTGTGGAACTGCTCCAATAAGCGCCCAGTAGATAACACTAATGGGTATTCATCACAGGTGGTTTCAGCAGGACTGCGGTGGGTGACTGCCGTAAACAAGCCTTTACCTTTAATAGGCGCAGTTTGATGTAATACTCTGGTGCCAGGGTGTTGCTGATTGGCACACGGCCACTGAATACCTTTGCTTGGTTTGCCTTGGTCATCATTATTGAGTCTGTCCCATGTGATCCCTTGATACTGCGGGGTCACTTGGTTTATCTCGTCAGTGATGGCTTGCTCGTTAGCGTAATCCCAATTAGCGCCCATTTTATTGGCAATAGCATGGATGATTTTCCAATCTTGCTTGGCAAGACCTGGTGGAGTTAATACAGGTTGTAAGCGTTGTACTCGGCGCTCAGTATTAGTGAAGTGGCCTAGTTTTTCAGCAAATGATGCTGCTGGTAAAACAATATCCGCTAACTGGGCAGTTTCGGTTAAGAAAATATCTTGCACCACTAAGAATGGGATTTTCTCTAAGGCTTCGAGTACGTGTGCTTGGTCGGGATCGCTAAGCACTGGGTTTTCACCCATCACATATAACGCATCCACTTGATCGTGACTGATCGCATGCATCACCTCAGTAGCCGTTAAACCGACATTAGGCGAAAGAGTCGTGTTCCAGTGTTGTTCAAATTTAGCTTGTACCGCTGGGTTATCCACTTTTTGATAGCCAGTGTAATATTGTGGCAACGCCCCCATATCACAAGCGCCTTGCACATTGCTTTGACCACGAAGTGGGTTAATACCAGCACCCGCTTTACCAATATTGCCACAGAGCATTTGCAAGTTAGCAATGGCAGTAACATTGTCATGGCCTGAAGTATGCTGGGTTATCCCCATGGCATAGTAAATAGCAGTTTTCTCTGCCGTACCGATTAATTTGGCCATTTTGGCAATGTTATCAGCGCTGATGCCACAGACTTTGGCTGCAGTTTCTAAGGTATATTCAGGGCGCATCACAGTATCGATAACAGCCTCAAAACCTTCTGTGTGCTGTGCAATATATGCTTTGTCATGCCAGTCGTTGCGAATTATCTCAGCCATAATCGCGTTGATTAAGGCCACATCACTGCCAGGCTTTTGCGCCACATAAAGCTCGGCTTCATCGGCAATCGACACGCGTTTAGGATCGGCGACCATTAAACGTGCACCGTGATGGCGGATCGCTTGTTTGATCTTCGAGGCAATAATCGGGTGAGCATTACAGGTGTCTGAACCCAAAATAAAGATTAAATCAGATTCTTTGATCCCAGGAATATCGCCTGTCATCGCGCCGCTACCTAGACTTTGTTGCAGCGCCGATACTGTGCTGGCGTGACATAAACGCGCACAATGATCGACGTTGTTAGTCCCTAATATGCTACGAACAAATTTTTGCAGTAAATAATTATCTTCATTAGTGGCTTTTGCAGAGGCTAAGGTGGCAATGGCATCGCCGCCTTTGTTGGCTTTTATTTGGGTTAACTTATCTGCAATCGTGTCGATGGCTTCATCCCAACTGCAAGGAATTAACTCACCATTTTTACGCATAAGCGGCGTGGTTAAGCGTTGTTCACTTTGAATAAAGTCATAGCCAAAACGACCTTTAACACACAGCATCCCCTCATTCACATCTGAATCATTGCTGCCTTCAACGTGGCAAATTTTGCCTGTTGTTGGCGACACACTGACATTAATGCGACAACCCACACCGCAATAAGTACAAATGGTTGAAGTGGTGTTTAACTCTTCAGTTGAGCCTTGGCGTTTATCGCGGGCATCAACTAATGCGCCTGTTGGACAAACTTGCACGCAGTTGCCACATTGAACACAATCACTGTCGGCCATGGTGACGTTAAAGCCAACTCTTGGCGCTTGGCGTTCAGTATCGTGACTGTTTGGTAAAGCTTGGAAGCTGTCTTGTTCAAACTTTATCGCATTATGACCGCTCTGCTGACCACAGATATCAACACACTTGCCGCAGCTAATACAGCGGTTGGTATCAAACTGAATAAACGGACTGGTTTTATCCACTGAAAATTGCTGCATCTTGTTGGTGTCGAGTGCTTTAGCATCAACATGATATTCAGTGGCATAGTCACGCAGCTTACAATCGGTATTGGCCTGACAAGCACACTCAAGACAACGAGCCGCTTCTTTCATCGCCTCAGTGTGCTCAAAGCCTTGTTCAACTTCATTGAAGTTAAGTTGGCGTTCGATAGCAGTGAGTTCAGCCATTTTATAGCGCGGTTCTGCTTGCGTATTTGGGTATAATTCAGCGCTTAAAGAATTGGTTTTTGCGGCTTTAGTCGCATTAAACTGCTGTGGAGTTAATTCACAACTTAAACCTTGGTGCAGCAACTTATCAATAGCAATCGCGGCCTTACGGCCATCACCAATTGCAGCAACAGCTGTGGCTGGGCCAGTGCGTGAGTCACCAATAACAAATAACTTTTCAACCCCCGCAGACATGGTGTGCTCACAACCAATAAAGGTATTCCAGCGGCTTAAAGCGATTTCGCCACTGGTTAGATAGCTGTCAGGGTGTTCTAAAAAGCTCATGTCTGGTGTTTGTGACACAGCTGCGATAACAGTATCAAACGCTTCAATAAAGGTTTCGCCACTGGCTTTTGGCGAGCGACGTCCTGAGCTGTCTGGCTCGCCTAATACCATTGTTGCAAGCTCTATCGCGTTAACTTGACCATTTTCATCGCTGATGTTTTTAACTGGGTTGGTCAAAAAGTGAAATTTAACCCCTTCAACTTCAGCTTCATGTACTTCATAGGGCTCTGCAGGCATAGCATCGCGAGTACGGCGATAGATTAAGGTGACATCATGGCCTGCTCGCACTGCGGTGCGCGCGCAATCAATCGCGGTATTACCGCCACCAATTACGGCAACTTTTTTACCCACGGCATAACTTTTATCAGTGCAGTAATCACGTAAATAATCAACGCCTAAATAACAGCCTTTGAGTTGGCTACCTGGGTAATTCATCGGTACCGCTTTTTGCGCGCCAATAGCTAAACAAACCGCATCAAAATCGTCAGTTAATTGCTTTAAGTGAACATCTTCGCCGAGGCGAGTATTAGTTTGAATGTTAAGGCCATTATCAGTCAGTAAGGCAATTTCTTTATCGAGTATATCTTTTGGTAAACGATACTCAGGAATGCCATAACGTAGCCAGCCGCCAGCCTGGGGCATAGACTCAATAATACTGACGTTATGGCCTTGGTTTGCTAAAAAGTAACCCGCACTTAAGCCCGCTGGGCCACTACCGATAATGGCTACTTTTTTGCCTGTATCGGGTTTGCGCTCAATTTGGTAGCTGTGTTCATCAGCTAAATCTAAGTCAGCTGCATGGCGTTTTAATTGGCGAATCGCCACGGGCTCATCGACTAATCCACGGCGACATTCAGCTTCACAAAAAGCAGGGCACACACGGCCAATAGATAACGGCAGTGGCAAGGTTTGTTTAATTACTTTTACCGCTTCGGTGTGATTACCTTGAGCGATATGAAATAGATAACTTTGAATATCAACGCCGGCAGGACAGGCTTGCTGACAGGGTGCTTCACAGTCAGCAAAATGATCAGACAAAATATGGGTTAACGCATTGCGTCGTAGCTCGCTTAATTCAGCCGTTTGGGTAGTGACTTGCATGTTTTCGGCAACGAGGGTTTTACAGGCTTTTACTTTACGACAGCTACCGTCATTATTTTTAATGTCGACCACACAAAGATCGCAATCTTGTTTATCAGGATTAGGGGCTGAACTTGCTTGGCTTGGGTCGCATAAGCTAGGAATGGTAATGCCAGCATCATGTGCAGCTTGGAGAAGATTCCTGTCACGATTAACCGACAAAGATTTGTCGTCTATTTTGAGTGTAATCATCTTGTAGGCCTTGTTTAATTTATCATTGGCTTTATTAGCCTTTTATTAGTACTACAAAATATACTGATTTAGTTCTGAACAGAATGAACCGAGATGGATGGAGTTTATTTTTGTAATTGGCTTCACATTCAAGTTTGTTATGTGCGCTAAAGCGATTAATAGAAATATCGTCGCTGACTTTGATCTCATTTTTGCCAAAACTTATAACTACAACGAATTATGAAGCGCTTTTAATCTTAAGTGGGCAGGTATAAATAGCAGATGAATTATCGGCTGAAATTATTTAAAGCGGTATGGGGATATTCTTATTAGAGGTTCATAAATAAGGTATTTCTAATCTGTATCACGTTCGAGATATATTTGTGATCAATTTATCTTTATTGTTGAATTTTTGTAACTTAATTCAATGTGACATATATACTTCAAAGGTTATCACTTTTAAAGGTAAGTTATATGTTGCGGTTATCTCTTCGAAATAAGCTTCTTGCGCTTTCTCTTATTCCATTAATTGTTATTCTCACCGTTGTGTTAGTGCTGTTTTATATTAGCGAACAGCAGTCTCTTAATAATGACATTAAAGATTTTCGACATGAGTTAGTGTTAGAACGCAAAAATCAGCTCAAAGAAGCTGTTGAAATAGCTCAAGGCGTTGTTGAGTACCAAATTAATTTAGGCCCACAAGGTAATGTGAATCAAGCTTTGAGAGATTTGCGCTTTGGTAGTGCGGGTTACTTTTTTATCTATGATGATGCAGGGGTCAATATTTTTCACCCGATGCAGCCACAGCTAGAAGGGCAGAATAAAATTGATATGGCCGACCCCAATGGCACTAAAATCATTGTTGGTTTGCTTAATGCTGCTAAATCGGGTGAAGGTAATTTTTCTTACTATTATCAAAAGCCAAATACCCAAGGGTTAACTGAAAAACTCGGTTATGCAGTAATGATCCCGAATACCAATTGGATGTTAGGTTCGGGCGCTTATATTGATGATATTGAAGGTGTGATAGAAAAATTTCAGGTATTACAACAAGAAGAGATGAACAAGAGTGTGATGTTCTTTTTGTTGATTACCTCAATATTAGGCGTGATAACCGCATCAGCCCTGGTGGTGATTGCACATCGAATGGTACAACCGATCCAAAATATGGCTAACTCACTGAATGACATTGCCAGCGGTGACGGGGATTTAACTCAACGTTTAGCGATCAATGGCCATGACGAAATTGCGCAATTGGGCATCGCATTTAATTTGTTTGTCGAAAAACTCCAAGCGATTATTACTGAAGTATCCGGCGCCACTGATGAAGTCAAAGGTGCGGCTAAAACTATTAACGATCAAACTGTGACGATTTCAAATCAGTTGTATAGCCATAACAGCGAAGTCGATCAAATCGTTACAGCGATTACTGAAATGTCAGCTACGGCAAATGACGTGGCGCAAAACACCAACAGTGTGGCTGAGGCAACAGATGTCGCATCTGACTTTGTCCTTAAAGCACAAGATTGTGTCGATATTTCATTAAATGAAGTCTCGCTGTTAATGAAGCAAATAGATGGCGCTGCAGAGAATATTAGTTCGCTGAGTGAGCAGTCTAAAAAAATTAATTCAGTGCTGACAGTTATTGGCGGCATTGCTGAGCAAACCAATTTACTGGCATTAAATGCAGCCATTGAAGCTGCAAGGGCAGGCGAGCAAGGTCGCGGCTTTGCAGTAGTTGCTGATGAGGTGCGTAGCTTAGCTAGTCGAACCCAAGCCAGTACCGTTGAGATTAATGAAATGCTATCTGAACTGCATAAGTTAGTCGGTCAAGCGGTTGATGCGATGGAGCAAAGCCAGAAAAGTGGTATACGTTCGGTGGATTCATCGAAAGCGATATCTGAAAGTTTAGGTGCTGTGACCTCATCGGTGACCAGTATTAACGACATGAGTACTCAGATTGCTACGGCCGCAACAGAGCAAAGCTCAGTGACTGAAGAAATTAATCGTAATATCACCTCGGTACAAGAGATCGTCAATGAGTTGCTATCATCGAGTCAGCAAGCAGCTGAGGTGAGTACTTCTGTGGCAAGTTCTGGTGATTATTTATCGACGTTAGTAAGTCAATTTAAGGTCTAAAAAAGGCTTAATGACAGGCTTAATGACAAGGTTATTATTAGGGCTAACTTAAACGTTAATTTAATCCCGCTCCATTAAGACGACTCACAATGTTGAGTCGTCTTTTTTGTGTCAGTAAATATCTACTATTGAGCGACTTTTAGAAGGTGATAAGCGTAAAGGCTAGGTTTCTTGTTAACCGATACTTACACAGTTGCTTATACCTCTACTTATAGCTGTCCTTATACTCGTATCTAAACCGATAGTTAGCACAGACCAATAAAGTGATAAAAAGTCACTAAAACGAGGGTGCTTGCCCCTAGGTTTAGCGCTTGCTATAGGTTAGAATACTCGGTTTGCAGCAATCTAAATTTCCATTAAAGTAGAAATAATCATGTTTGAAGTAAACCCAGTTAAATTCAAAATCAAGGAACTCGCTGACCGCACCGAACTTCTTCGGGGGTATCTTTGACTACGCTGCTAAGCAAGAGCGTTTAGAAGAAGTCACAAGAGAGCTTGAAAGTGCCGAAGTATGGAACGATCCAGATAACGCCCAAGCCTTAGGTAAAGAACGTTCATCATTAGAAGCTGTGGTGAAAACCATCGATGATATGGACAGTGGTCTTGAAGATATTGAAGGACTGGTTGAACTTGCCGTTGAAGAAGACGATGAAGAAACCTTTAATGATGCCAGCACTGAATTAGAAGATCTTGAGAAGCGTTTAGAGGAACTTGAGTTCCGTCGTATGTTCTCAGGCCCTCATGATGCAGCAAACTGTTATTTAGATATCCAATCAGGTTCTGGCGGCACCGAAGCGCAGGACTGGGCTAACATGATCCTACGTATGTATTTACGTTGGGGTGAAGCCCATGATTACAAACCTGAACTAATGGAAGTTACCGATGGTGATGTTGCCGGTATTAAAGGCGCAACCATCAAGTTTAATGGCGAATATGCTTTTGGTTCACTGCGCACAGAAACCGGTGTTCACCGTTTAGTGCGTAAGTCACCATTTGACTCGTCAGGTAAGCGTCATACTTCATTTTGCTCAGTGTTTGTGTATCCAGAAATTGATGACTCAATCGAGATTGATATCAATCCATCGGATTTACGTGTCGATACCTACCGCGCATCGGGTGCGGGTGGACAGCACGTCAACAAAACCGAATCTGCAATTCGTATTACCCATTTACCGACGAACACCGTCGTGCAGTGTCAAAATGACCGTTCGCAACATAAGAACCGTGACGCTGCAATGAAACAATTAAAAGCTAAACTGTTTGAGCTAGAAATGCTCAAACAAAATGCTGATAAGCAAGCCGCGGAAGACGCCAAATCAGATATTGGTTGGGGCAGCCAAATCCGCTCATACGTACTTGATGATGCCCGTATTAAAGATTTACGTACTGGTGTTGAAAACCGAAATACCCAAAGCGTCTTAGATGGCGATTTGGACAAGTTTATTGAAGCTAGCCTTAAATCTGGCCTTTAACGAGAGAAGAAGATGACTGAACAAACTCAAGACGAAAACAAGTTAATTGCAGAGCGCCGCGCGAAGTTAGACCACATCCGCGAAAACTGCCCAGCAAATGGTCACCCAAATAACTTCGATCGAAAACACAAGGCTGCCGATATTCAAGCTGAATACGGTCATCACACTAAAGAAGAACTCGAAGGCATGGACGTTCAGCGTTCAATCGCTGGTCGTGTTATGGCTAAACGTGGCCCGTTCTTAGTTATCCAAGACGTATCTGGTCGTATTCAAGCTTACGCTGGTAAAGATGTTCAAAAAGATTTAAAAGCGACGTTCCAAGGTTTAGACATTGGTGACATCGTAGGCGTGACTGGTAAGCTTCACCTTTCTGGTAAAGGCGACTTATACGTGAACATGGAGCAGTACCAATTGCTGACTAAAGCATTGCGTCCGCTACCAGAAAAATTCCACGGCCTAACAGACCAAGAAACTCGTTACCGTCAGCGTTATGTTGACTTAATCGTTAACGAAGAGTCACGTGAAGCCTTCATCATGCGTTCAAAAGTGGTTTCGGCTATCCGTAACTTCATGGTGAAGAAAGAGTTCATGGAAGTTGAAACCCCAATGATGCACAGCATCCCAGGTGGCGCTTCAGCTCGTCCATTCGAAACGCATCATAACGCGTTAGATATCGCAATGTACTTACGTATTGCACCAGAGCTTTACCTTAAGCGCTTAGTTGTTGGTGGTTTTGAGCGAGTATTCGAAATCAACCGTAACTTCCGTAACGAAGGTTTATCGCCACGTCATAACCCAGAATTCACTATGATGGAATTCTATATGGCGTATGCTGACTTCAACGATCTAATGGATCTAACTGAAGAAATGCTAAGCTCAATCGCCACTGAACTTTGTGGTTCACCACAACTTCCATACGGTGAGCACACTGTTGACTTTGGTGGCCCGTACGCGCGTTTAAGCATGTTAGATGCGATTAAGAAGTACAACCCAGACAACGAAACGATTCAGTCTATGACTTACGAAGAAGTTAAAGATGTTGAGTTCATGCGTAACCTTGCGAAAAGCATTGGCATGACTATCGAAAAATTCTGGACTTGTGGTCAACTACTTGAAGAAATCTTTGGTGAAACCGCTGAGACACAGTTAATGCAACCTACGTTCATTACCGGTTACCCAGCTGATATTTCACCACTTGCACGTCGTAACGACGACAACCACTTCATCACCGACCGTTTTGAGTTCTTCATTGGCGGCCGTGAAGTTGCAAATGGTTTCTCTGAGCTTAACGATGCAGAAGATCAAGACAACCGCTTTAAAGCGCAAGTTGATGCAAAAGATGCTGGTGATGACGAAGCGATGTTCTACGATGCAGACTACATCACTGCACTAGAGCACGGTTTACCACCAACAGCAGGTCAAGGTATTGGTATCGATCGTTTAGTGATGTTATTCACTAACACGCACACCATCCGTGACGTGATCTTGTTCCCAGCGATGCGCCCACAAGGGTAATTGTTGGTTAAGCCGTTGGCTTAACAATCACGATTAAAAAAACCAGCCTACTTGAAAAAGTGGCTGGTTTTTTGTTACTTAGCTTTTCTATTTTTGGTAAGTTTGTGCTTTCTAGAATCTACTGCTTTTTCCAACCAGTCAGGCTGTTTAAGTTGCTTAACAACCCAGTTAACAAAAGCTTGTG
This sequence comes from Shewanella sp. 10N.286.52.E4, assembly GCF_041468785.1. NCBI lineage: Bacteria > Pseudomonadati > Pseudomonadota > Gammaproteobacteria > Alteromonadales > Shewanellaceae > Shewanella > Shewanella sp. 10N.286.52.E4. The sequence goes on along the minus strand of NZ_JBFRJJ010000007.1, from coordinate 2,306 downwards.
AGTATCTTGGGCGGTCTGTGAAGTCATACATGGATTTATTGTTTTTAATTTTATGTTTGTCAGTGATAGCAGTAAAATTATATGTACTGATAACAAGCAATCCATGAGTTTTGTTTATCTCAGCAATGGCCTCTGCTGTGTGATAAGGATGGGTTTTATCTAAGTCCTTTGGTTTGGTAATAACAATCGCTTGTTGACCATTTTCACCTGCGGACAAAACTAAATCAGCATCCCCAATCTTATTCGTTAATGCAAGCTGGTAGTCTACAGATATTGCAAACTCGTTAGTTGGACATTCTTTATTTAAGGCATCAAATTTTGCCAAGAATGTTACTACTTGCTTGTGAGTCAATTCTCCATAGCACTCTTTAATGACTGCCATCTCTGCTACTGGGCCATCTATGATAAGGCTAATCATCCCAACACTTTGACCTGAAATAGGTGAGTTGCCCATTTGGTTTTTATAGCGATTTTGGTAATGAAGAACGTTTGCTTGGAATAATCTAGATAGTTGAGGCTGTAATTCTGGGATTAATAAATGTGTTGCATCGTCCCTAAGTTCGATAAGTGTTCTTAGATTCTTTGTTAGTGGATCTTTTTCTTGTAAACGTTTGCTAATGGCTTGAGATATAGTAATGCTTCTTCCATTATTCTCAAAAACAGAATCATAGCCAAGAGCCTTTAATACTTCAGCTTTTATTAATAGTTCCCAAGAATTAACCATTAATATGGCGAATGATTCAACTCTATTTTTAAGACTGGGCCTGTTATAAAGTTCAATTGCCAGCGTAAAAGCTTCTCTACTTCTATCGACAAGGCTGTAATACATTTTGTCTTTCGCGCTTAATTCTTTGGCGTTAGCACTTTGAGACATGTGCCTTAAAAATTCATCATTAGATATTTCAAGGACACCTTTTGTTATCCATTGGCCACGCTTGCTTCCTTTAGATAAGAAAGTACCTTTAAGCTTTGAGCTGATGTATTTTCTAATACTGCCGATAGCCAAGCCTTCTACGGCGTTAAATGCCTCTAGAGTTGTAAATTCTTCTTTTTTATTCTCTTTATCACGAAGAAACTCTAAGAAGTTTTCCAAATTATACTTGTCCATTGGTATTCCCGAATTAATACGACTTTATGAATGTATGGGCCTATGGCTCAGTGAAAACTTAAATATTTTACTTTAACCTGAATCAATTGTTGATTGCATAAATAATAAATTTTATGCAATTAATTTATAAACTTACAGGATAATTGTTATGTGCGCTACTTAGCTTACTTTAATTAATACAACCCATGTTTGCCAAAGTCGTGGGTTTTCCACCCACACCCGAGCAAGAAGGGGATCAACAGCAATCCCCCTCTTGCATCTCCCTGTGCCGCTCCGGCGAAGTGTTGAACCTCATGCTATAGAGCGAATTAGCTACCGCCTCAGATTCGCCATCCATGGCTCAACTGAGGCTATGTCGGCGTCCTGCCTCCATCACGCAAATTAGCTCAACGCATTCGGACACTTCCAACGGAGATTATTGAGTCTGCGAGTTCATTTGTTGTTATAGGGCTCATTCTGTAAAGGTTTAAAACTGCTTTGGCTCTTATTTGAATGCTCCATTTGAATTGAGGTGAGCAAAAAAATTGCGTGAGTCTGGCCATGGATGGCCAGCTAGCTTTCGAGGGGAAGGGACGCCCCATCGTAAGCGTTAGTGATTTTTGCAGCTTACCGAAGCTGGCTACAAATGTCGTCAAAAGCTGGATGATTCTCCGTTGGAAATTTTGCTATTTAAATTTCGCCGGAGCGGCGAGGGTGATGCAAGAGGGAGTTGCCGTCCACTCCCTTTTGCTCGGGTGTGGGTGGAAAACCCACGACGTTAATCCAAACGAAGTTTTGATATGTAAATAAAGTCCTGCCTCCATCACGCAAATTAGCTCAACGGATTCGGACACTTCCAACGGAGTCTATTGTGCCCGTAGGTTCGTTTGGCTTAGTTAGGTTAAAAAGTAGAGATAATATAGCTTTGGGTGATTTTGGTACTTTTGCTCTTATCTGAATGTTCAATTTGAATTGAGGTAAGTAAGAAAATCGCGTGAGTCCAGACATGGATGTCTGGCTAGCTTTCGAGGGGAAGGGACGCCCCATCGTAAGCGTTAGCGATTTTTGCAGCTTACCGAAGCTGGCTACAAACGATGTTAAAAGCTGGATGATTCTCCGTTGGAAATTTTGCTGTTTAAATTTCGCCGGAGCTGCGGGGTGTTCTAAGAGGGAGTCGCAGTTCACTCCCTTTTAGTCTGGTGTGGGCGAAGCGCCACGA
>NZ_JBFRJJ010000006.1:164474-193466 GCF_041468785.1 Shewanella sp. 10N.286.52.E4 | reverse complement strand
AAAGAATAATTAACTGTGACAATATTTAAAATCAACTTACTTTCTTTGATTTAATACACAGAATCTTAACGTTTTATTCTTTATAGTTAATAAACTAATAATAACATTAATGATAAACTGGAAGCTTCATCGATGAGTCAAGTTGGCAAAAGAAAAATTTTGTGCATACATTGCGAAATGGAACGAGTCGAACTATTGAAAGTTTGTCACTGCCAAAACAGTATAAAAACAAAACAGAAAAGGAATGTGAACGCTGTTACTGCCATTTCATTATTTGCGTTGAGTGTCTTAATGATTGTGCTTTCATCGACTTTTTGGTTATCAATAATGACTAACCTAGATGTCTATTCTTTTCATTACGAAACAACACATGGCAAGGTTATAAACTTGTTTGCTGGTTGGGTTTTCTTTACCGGATGGTATGGTCTGTTGATTACCCTACCTAAAATAAAGTTTCAAATAAAAAAAGCATAAATACCACAGTTTCAAGACATCAGGCAGGGTACAAACCTACTATCTAGTAAGTATAAATTTTAGTCGATTTACATGTTTGATTAAACGCCTGAATAATCAGGAACAATTAATGGTTCAATTCCATACGCACACTTTTCTTGTCAAAATATGCTTTTAAAAAGTCTAATAAAAGTCTTATCTTTTTAGAATCTGCAGCGCCAGGCGGAAACACCGCATAAATATTAATATCACTGAATTGATAATCATCTAATACTGACTCTAAGGTTCCCTGTTTGATTTTGGGTAAAGCATCATAAGTGGGGATCCGGCCAATACCATGGCCCCCTTCAACAAACGCGGTTCGTGCTGATGCATTATTGGTGCTAATACTGCCCTTCATTTCGATGCTAAAAGAGCGGCTACCTTTTTTAAGCTCAAGCACTTTTTTTAACGGTTTATAAATAACCCAATCGTGAACACTTAAGTCACTGGGTGATTTAGGCCTACCGTGTTTATTAAAATATTCAGGCGAGCCACATAAACACGTTTGTAGTACTGACAATTTAGTTGCCTGTAATGTCGAATCCACCAGAGGTGCACCACGAATTGCGATATCGATACCTTGATTAATAATATTCACGATATCATCTGTTAACATGACATCCAGTTCAATCTTTGGGTACATACGTTTAAATTCATTCAGTGCAGGCACAATGTTCTCAAGCCCAGCATTAACCGGACAAGTCATTCTTATCAAACCCATTGGTTCGCTTTTCATATTTTCAATTTGCTTATTCGCCGAATAAGCTTGTTCTGCAATAACCTTACAGGACTGATAATAGGCCTGCCCTTCTTCGGTCAAACTAATACTTCTTGTTGAACGATTGAGTAACTTAACTTGCAGGTGCGCTTCTAGTTTTTTCAGATGGTAACTCACTACAGCACGAGACAGTCCGATATGTTTAGCGGCGCCACTTAAACTCCCTTGTTCCACTACTTGTGAAAACACCACCATACTTTTGAGCTGTTCAAAAGAAACATTCACCGTCAAATCCCTCCTATCGCAAATAACCCTATTATGAGCTTAACGTTAACTTAATCAGCTCATTGTATCAATAATTTAAACAATGAAGTCGAATTACTCTGCATTGTCAGATATTAATCTCGTTTATATAATGGCTTCAATATTACGGCACGTGCAAAACCCAATGCTTTGCCAGAACAGTTAAACAAGGATTTCCCATGACTCAAGTAACTAAAAACGTATTAATGGTATTAACTTCTCATGATGCTTTAGGCGACACAGGTAAAAAGACTGGTTTTTGGATTGAGGAGTTTGCAGCGCCTTACTTTGTTTTTAAAGATGCTGGTTTTAATATTACTCTAGCTTCACCAGCAGGTGGCCAACCACCCATTGACCCAAGTAGTAAGCTAGAAGATTTTCAAACTGATGACACTCGCCGTTTTGATAATGACAAAGAAGCACAAGCTCTATTAGCTAACACGCAAATGTTAGAGACAGTTAACGTTGATGATTTCGATGGTGTATTTTACCCTGGTGGTCACGGTCCATTATGGGATTTAACCGACAACACAACATCAATTGAGTTAATTGAGCAGTTCATTAGCCAAAACAAACCGGTAGCAGCGGTATGTCACGCAACTGCAGCACTGTTAAATGCTAAAAACAGCGATGGCACTATGTTAGTTGCAGGTAAAGCTGTCACAGGATTCAGCAACACAGAAGAAGATGCCGTGCAATTAACAAGCGTGGTGCCTTTCTTGCTTGAAGATGAATTACAAAAACGTGACGCAGATTACCAAAAAGTCGCTGACTGGCATGCGTTTTCAGTTCAAGATGGTTTAGTGATTACTGGTCAGAACCCTGCAAGTTCATCAATAACTGCACAAAAGTTAGCATCACACATAAACGCTTAATAAAGATTATTATTGATACTAGGACATTCTCATGCTTAATTTTTCATTTCAAAACAATACAAAAATCTTATTTGGTGAAAATCAAATCAGTGCTATTAGCCAAGAAATCCCAGCTGATGCAAAAGTACTTATGGTTTATGGCGGTGGTTCAATTAAATCAAATGGTGTTTATGATCAGGTTAAACTGGCACTAAAAGACCACACTTGGTTTGAATTTTCTGGTGTAGAACCAAATCCTCAATACGATACGTTAATGAAAGCGCAAGCTGTCATTGAAGCTGAAAATATCGACTACATTCTTGCTGTAGGTGGTGGTTCAGTTGTTGATGGGGTTAAATTTATTGCTGCGGCAGCTAAATTTGATGGTCAAGATCCTTGGGATATTGTCGCAAAAGGCGCCAAAGTTGAACAGGCATTACCTATAGGAGCAGTTTTAACCCTTCCTGCAACAGGTTCTGAGTCCAATGGTGGCTCTGTTATTACTCGTGACGGTAACAAGTTACCATTTGGTAGCCCATTAGTGCGTCCATTATTTGCAGTATTAGACCCTTCTGTGACTTTATCTTTATCGGATCGTCAAATTGGTAATGGTGTTGTAGATGCTTATATCCATATTATGGAGCAATACTTAACCTTCGACGTTAATGGTAAAGTTCAAGACCGCTTCAGCGAAGGTTTACTGCAGACATTAATTGAAGAAGGTCCAAAAGCACTAGCAGCTGAGACTAAAGAAGATTTAGCAGTTAGAGCCAACATCATGTGGTCAGCAACCATGGCATTGAACGGTTTAATTGGTGCGGGTGTCCCACAAGATTGGTCAACCCATATGATTGGACATGAATTAACAGCCAGTCACGGTATTGACCATGCACGTACTTTATCAATTGTACTGCCAGCGGTTATGAAAGTTCGTCGCGAGCAAAAACATGCCAAATTAGTTCAATATGCTGAGCGTGTATTTGGTATCACAACCGGTAGCGATGAGCAGAAAATTGATCAAGCGATTATCGCCACTGAAAACTTCTTTAAGTTGATGCAGGTACCAACACGTTTAAGTGATATTGATGTGGGTGCGGAGCAAGTTGATATTTTAGTGTCTGCTCTTGAAAAGCATGGCATGACAAAATTAGGTGAACATGGCGATATCGATTTAGCAGTCAGCCGTGAAATTTTAACCACCGCTTTGTAATTCAAATTAATCACTGAGTCCCACCAGCTTATACTTTATCAACCTAGTTTTTTGGTTTGAAGTAAAGGATAAGCTAATTCAAAGGCTAGCATCGTGCTAGCCTTTTCTATTCTCGCCAAACCACGCTTAACCTGCCCGATTAAATTGTGATCCAGTGCCTAAATTCGTAATTTATTCATCAATTGTTGAATATTGAAGAATTAATTAGCTTAGCGATATAACCACATTAGCTTACTATATTCTACACTTGAAGAATTACACATTACCTCAGCAATACCATGGCCACGATTAAAAAGTCAGCAGGAAGACCATTAACCCAAATGGACAAACGCAGCACCTTAATTGATGCCGCAAGAGTGCTATTTGTAGAAAGCGATTATGAAAAAGTGTCAGTTCGCGCCATTGCTCAACAAGCTGGTGTTGATGCAAGCCTTATTCGCTACTACTTTCAGTCTAAAATGGGGTTATTCAGTGAAATGGTTAAAGAGACCCTTGCACCAATGTTCGACAAAATTGTGCAAACAAACAAGCAAAATGCCGCAAGCTCCCCTGAAGAAATTCTCACGACATATTATTCAATAATGAGTCAAAATCCGGATTTCCCGAAACTTATTTATCGCACCGCGAACCTATCGCCTACAGACAGTAATCGAGAGTTGCAGGCCAATTTATTGGATCTGTTTCCAGCAACGCGAATGACAGTATTTGATCAACTCAAACAGGCGGATATTCTCAGACCCGAAGTTGACATTATGTGCGCCAAAATGAGCTTTGTCAGTTTGTTGGTTTTTCCTTTTTTAATGCCTGAATTGTTTAAACAAGCAATAGGTATTGAAAGCAGCCCCGAATTTTTACAAAAGCTTGCTAAACACAATGCAAGGCTTTTACGTCATGGGCTCATTGCCGATGAATTTCAACCAAGCCAGGACCGCTAAACATGACTAGCTTAAAAAGACGTTACGTATTTCCCGGAATAGCAGCCGGTTTTATGATTTTATTTGCCGCCATTGCGCTGCGTTCATCGCCTGAACTAGAAGCAGGTCACGATAAGTCACGGTTAGTGGAAGTGATAAGCCTAGATAAACAGCTAAGTATGCCTGTGATCAAAGCCTACGGCCGAGTCGCCCCTAAACACAGCTGGCAAGGCATCGCTGAAGTCGGTGGCAAAATCATTTATCGTCACCCTGAATTAGAAACTGGTCGATTAATTAAAGCGGACACCTTAGTGCTGGTCATCGACCCACTCGAATATGAATTAAAGCTCGCCCAGGCAGAAGCAAACTATAACGGCGCTCAGGCGCAATTAGTTCAGCTTAATCAACAAGAAATCAATTTAAAAACCAGTCTAGAAATTGAACAGCAAAAATTGACCTTAGTGGATCAAGAATACCAACGTAAAAAAGCCCTTAACACCAAAAACTTGATTTCAAAATCTGAATTAGAAACCCAGAAACAAGCATTATTAGCCCAGCGAAATCTGGTTCAAGATTTGAACAGCAGCTTAAGTTTGCTGCCAGATGATCGCAAAGTCACGCAGGCTCAAGTTAAAGTCAATCAGGCCTTATTAAATGATGCCCAGCGACAATTGGATAATACCCAGTTTACCTTGCCATTTGATGCTCGTATCGCCGAAGTGAATATCGAACGAGCTCAAGCAGTATCAAGTGGTGCAGTGCTATTTGAAGCGCATCAGTTAGGCGCGGTTGAAATCAAAGCTGAGTTATCATTGCAAGATGCTGAAACCTTAATTACCAGCATATCTGATATTCCAAGAGACAGCGCATCATTACCGTCAATTGAGCGAGTAAACTTTAACAGCCATGTTGAAATCAACATGGGCAAAAAACATCATCAATGGCAAGCCAAGTTAACCCGTATAGCAGACACGATTAACCCTGATCAGGCTACTATCGGTTTTTATCTTGAGGTTGAACAAGACTTTAACGACATGAACTTAGTTAAGCGTCCACCGTTAACTAATGGCATGTTTGTAACAGCCTACATCAATGGTTACTCATCAAATCAGTTTGTGATCCCTGAAAAAGCACTGCACGGCGATAAAATTTATCTGATGGATAACGAAGGCAAACTGCAAATCAAATCGGTTGATGTGGTGTATCGCACTAAAAATGGCGTTGCCATAGCCAGTCAAACTGGTGAGCCTGCGTTAAAAAATAGCGACCAAGTCGTGACCAACGACTTAATTCCTGCCATTGCAGGTATGAGTCTTAAAATTGCAGGTTCCAAGACAAGTGACACACAAATGAGTGATGAAAAAGATAATGGGGAGAACAATCAGTGATTAACTTTTTCACTCGCCACCCCACCATCGCTAACTTGATGATGTTGGCATTTTTTGTTGTTGGCTTAAGCAGCATCGGTAAAATTAAACGCGAGACCTTCCCTGAATTTAGCCCGCCCTACATTATCGCCAGTGTAGTTTACCCCGGCGCATCGCCAGCTGAAGTGGAAGAAAGCCTGTGTTTACGCATGGAAGATGCCATTGATGGTTTAAGCGATATTGAAGAAACGAAATGTGATGCCCAAGAAGGTTTTGCTTCGTTAACGGTTAAGTTAACAGGCTCTGCTGATATGGGGCGCAGTTTAGTGGATATTCAAACCGAAATTAACGCCATTAAAGATTTTCCATCGCAAATCGATCCACCTACAGTTAAAGAGCTTGATTGGGCTGAACCTGTGGTCGATATCGCCATTGCTGCAGATGCCAGTTTGCCGCATTTAAAATCATATGCAGAAGATTTAAAACGACGGCTGAAAATTGATGTGGGAGTTAATTTAGTCACAGTATCTGGCTTTTCTGACCACCAAATACGGGTTGAGCTTAATGAAGCAGATATTAGACGTTTGGGGCTCACGGTCGCTGAAGTAGCAGACAAAGTCGGACGCCAAAATGTACAAATGCCTGCCGGTAGCGTGGAGTTATCAGATAAAAACCTATTGATTCGTTTTGATGAACGCCGCATCACGCCTGAAAATTTAGGCAAAATCATTGTCTCTTCAAACCCTGAAGGCGGCGTCGTCAGATTACGTGACATAGCCAAAATAGAAGACTTATTTGAACTTGAAGAAGAACACACCATTTTTAATGGTAAAGCCGCTGCGGTACTTAAAATACAAAAGAACAAAGCTGATGATGCCCTTAGAATTAAAGCCAGAGTCACTGAGTTTGTCGCCCAAGAGCAACTCGTCGCCCCAGATGGCGTCACATTGACCTTAACCAATGATATGTCATCACTGTTGCAAGACAGGCTGTCTATGCTGCTTAAAAATGGCTGGCAGGGGATCATTTTGGTGTTCTTCTCAATGTGGCTATTTTTTTCGTTGCGCTATTCATTCTGGGTCTCTGCAGGTTTACCCGTCGCCTTTATGGGTGGCCTATTCTTAATGTGGGTATTTGGGGTATCCATTAACATCATGAGCCTTGTTGGTTTATTGATGGCCATTGGTATCATGATGGATGACGCCATTGTGATTGCAGAGTCTGTTGCAGCCCATGTCGAAAAAGGTTTGCCCGTTAATGAAGCGGTCACCCAAGGAGTCAAAAAAGTCGCTCCAGGTGTATTTTCATCCTTTTTAACCACGGTATTTATTTTCGGCAGTTTATTGTGGCTCGATGGGCAAATGGGCGATGTATTATCCGTGGTGCCACTTGTATTGATTATGGTGCTGAGTGTCAGCCTTATCGAAGCATTTTTAATTCTTCCAAATCACTTAAGTCATTCTCTTAAATCACAAAAAAAAGAGAAACCGCCACTAAAGTTTAAAAAAGTATTCTTAGAAAAATTCGAATACTTTCGTAATAACACCCTAGTGGATGCCGTAACCTTTGTGGTGAAATGGCGCTACGCCAGTCTTGGCGCGACTTTAGGCTTACTGTTTATCTCTGTGGCATTAGTCGCAGGTGGCGCAGTTAAGTTTGTTGGGTTTCCAGAGCTTGACGGAGATATCGCTGAAGCGCGGATTATTTTGCCGCCGGGCTCAACACTAGATCAAACCAAGCTAGTGGTTGAAAAACTCGTCGCCAGTGCGAATAAAGTCGGAGCAAAATACACAGAGAAAAATCAAGAAGACGCAGATCTCATTCGCTATATCACCGAGCAATACAATATGAATGCTGATGCCGGAGAATCAGGACCGCATGTTGCAACCGTGAGATTAGATTTATTATCAGCCGAAACCCGTGAAACCTTAATTGACAATTTCATCGAAGATTGGCGTATTGAAAGTGGTGATATTGCCGCGCCAATTTCGTTAGTGTTTAAACAACCTTCAATGGGGCCTGCTGGGCGCGATGTGGAAGTACGTTTACAACATGATGACCTTGAAACCTTAAAGATGGCCTCGGTTGATTTACAGTCCTATTTAAGTCAGTTCTCGGGGGTTAATGGCATTTTAGATGACATGAGGCCGGGTAAAGAAGAAGTCTTAGTTAAGCTTAGAGATGGCGCAGAAAACTATGGCGTAGATGGCGAAATGATTGCATCGCAATTGCGCGCCGCCTACTTTGGTCAAACCGCCGACGATGTACAAGCTGGCCCAGAAAATATTGAGATTCAGGTACGCCTCAATAAACAACAAGCGGGTGATTTGCAAGCATTGGCTAATTTCCCAATTATGTTGGGCGATGGCAACCAACTGCCGCTCAGCGCGGTAGCAACCCTTGATTACGAGCGTTCATACGTGCGTATTCAACGTATTGAAAGTCAGCGCACAGTGACTGTGATGGCAGATATCGACAATACTAAAGCCAATGGCAGTGAAATTGTAGGTAAAGTGAGAACTGAATTTGCTAATGAGCTTCGTGAAAAATACCCAGGGATCAAAGTAGATTATGAAGGCGCTGCAAAAGAAACGGCTAAAACTGGCGCTTCGTTTATGCAAGGCTTCATCATTGGTCTATTTGGCTTATTTGCGATTTTAAGCTTTCAGTTTAGAAGTTATTTAGAGCCATTCGTTGTCATGCTAGCCATTCCTTTAGCATTAATCGGCGTATTCTGGGGCCATTTGCTCACAGGCCATAGCCTGTCGATGCCATCAATATTAGGCTTTGTCTCTCTTGCGGGGATTGTGGTTAACGACTCTATTTTGTTGGTGCAATACATTCGCCATCACGTAGACATAGGCGATAACATTCAAGAAGCAGTCGTTAAAGCCAGTCGCGATCGTTTCAGAGCGGTATTCCTGACGTCTTTAACCACCGCAGCAGGCTTATTACCATTGTTAATGGAAACCTCATTACAGGCGCAAGTAGTTAAGCCCATTGTCATCTCAATTGTGTTTGGTATTTTCACTTCAACATTATTAGTGCTGTTTATCATCCCGAGTGCTTATGCTGTACTGGCAGATTTTAATCTAGTACATAAACATGAAGACTTAGAAGCATAAGATATCAGCTAGTATCAATTATATTGGTCACTGTAACTCAAGGAAGAGTTAGCTTTCTGTAAAACGAGTAAAGGCCGTTAATGAAATCATTATCGGCCTTTATTTTATACATTTACTGTCTTTCTAAGATAATAATGTATTTCACGACTAGTTGAGAGTTAAACACTAATTATTATTGATTAATCTTGTTTAGAAGCTGTAACAAGGTTTGTTGTTCTTGCTCATCTAACCGTGCAAGGCACTTTTGATTAACCCACTCAGCTTCGTGAATGAGGTCTTGCTCTAACGCCTTTCCTGCATCGGTTAAAAATATTTGAAAAGCACGGCGATTATCAGACTCCTGATGACGGGTAATGTAGCCTTGGACCTGAAGCTGATCTAACAGACGAGTCATGGTGTAGTTGGCGACATCACAAAGCTTAGATAGCTCTGTTTGACTGATGCCCTCTTCTTGCCATAAAGAAAATAGAACTGGCCAGAGTTTAATGTCGAGATCATAACGCTTAAGGCGCTGATCAAGCTCATTTTGCAGCATGATATTAAGGTGAGATACTTGATAATAAAGACTTTCATAACGTTTCATAAACCGCTCCTACATGCTCATCAACCCTTAGCTACTGGTCTGATAACGAATCAAGCTAAGAATACGACTGTTGAGTTGTACTTTAGATTACTATCATATAAACAGGTTATCATTCAATACAGGATCTAGTACGTATAAGACCGTAATTTTAGTCAGTCTGTTACAAATTGATTAATATATCGGTAGTAACAAGCACGGCCTAATCCCGCTTTAACGCCCCTTTCTATATTTATTTCAATGGCATCTTCTAATAACGCCACTTCAGATATATTAGCTATAGCATGCTCAGTACCAATACTACTAATGAATGTTAATCCATCTTTATCGTCTAGCTGGTAATCAACTAACACAATTGCGTGTCGTTTAACCGTGACTTTGACTTTTTCTACTGGCGTTATCAGAAAGTATTCGCCATTAATACAATTAAGGACACTAGCAAATAACTTAGCAAATTTGGCAGGTAACGGGCTATCAAGGTAAAACCACTCACCTTCACTATTAATATCAAACATAGGCGTTTCACTGCATAGCGGTGCAGATTCATCAGTATTTGATTTAGAGTGTAAATGCGTTTGAGTTTTTGATTGGGTTAAGCTGAGTTGTTTTAGCTGTGCCGAAACACTGATAGCATTTTTCGAGGCGGTTTTTGTCATCTATCAACTCCCTTTTGATACCACTCTATGTCGTTATTTAGCGGCAACAATAACTGGCGCGAAGAATTAAAAAGTAACTCGCACCAGTCATGTCTAAAGCTTATTCGACTTTCATTATTAGCTTCGTTATTGAGCTTCGTTAGCTGCCTTTAGTAATTGTAATAAAGCTTCAATGGGGTGCTTAGGTTTAAAGCCTGCAAAACGTTTGACTTGGCTGCGACAAGAATAACCAGACACTAATACTTGTGTTTTATCGTCAATGCCATCTAATGTCGGCTGCCATGACATAGCAAAGAGCTTGCTAGAGCGGCCAAGGTTATCTTGTTCGTGACCATAAGTGCCCGCCATACCGCAACAACCCACGTTAATCACATCAAAATCGGCGCCAAAGTGACTAAACACCTTTTTCCATTCTGATGGCGTGGCTGGTTTAGCAGTTGATTCTGTGCAATGACTGAACCAACTGAATTTCTGCTCTGTTTGTGCAAGTTGTGGTAAGCCTTTAATGGCATCTGTTAGCCATTCATTGGCCAATAGGACTTCAAAGTTACCACGCTTGTCACCTAATACTTCTTTGTATTCGTCGCGGTAACACAAGACTAACGCGGGATCTAACCCCACCATCGGCATATTTAAGCCATGAACTTGATTTAAAAAGTCTGCGCTAGACTGCGCAGTTTTAGCAAATTTATCTAAAAATCCCTTAATATGAGTCGGTTTACCATTAGGCTTAAACGGCAATAATACGGGTTTAAGGCCCATTTCTTTAATCAATTGAATAAAGCGGAATACTAACTCTGCATCATAGAAACTATTGAAAGGATCTTGCACCACTAAGACATACTTTTCCCGTTCAGATCCTGGGATCCCTTGTAGCGCTTCTAAATCATAACCACGGCTTTCATGGCCATCTAAACGTTGTTTTAATGTTGGCACTGACAAAGCGGGGGCATCAACATAACCAATCGACTTTTTGATAACCCATTGGCTCAGTTTATTCTGCGAAGCTAAATTGGTGACCTTTGGCATCGCTGCCATCATTGGCAACATATCTTCGATACCCGCGACAAGGTAATCTTTCGCTGGTCGCATATAGCGCTTGTAATAAATATTGAAAAACTGCGCTCTAAACTTAGGTACATCGACCTTAACAGGGCACTGACCAGAACAGGCTTTGCAGGCTAAACAACCTTTTAAAGATTCCATCACTTCATGGGAATAGTCATAATCTCGGGTGCTGTTAAGGCTATTTTGCGCCCGTTGCATGATGCTTAATGGTTTTGATTTTGCAAGAGCATCAAGATCAACGCCTTCAGCTTCTAATAATCGCAGCCATTCACGCATTAAGCCACTACGGCCTTTTGGTGAGTGAATACGATCGCCAGTCGCTTTAAAAGACGGACACATAAATGAATAACTGCTGTAGTTAAAACACAGACCGTTACCATTACAGTTCATCACATCAGGAAATGCATCTCTGGTTTCAATAGGGATTTGACGATCAAATTTACCGCGTTTAACACTATCTACGTTAAACATCATTGGGCCACTGTTTTTAGGTGCCACCAACTTGCCTGGGTTTAATCTATTTTCAGGGTCGAATAAACCTTTGATGTCTTCAAGCTCACCATAAAGCTCGTCGCCAAATACCGCAGGACCATATTCGCCGCGCACGCCTTTACCGTGCTCGCCCCACATCAAACCACCATATTTAAGCGTCAGCTCGGCCACTTGATCAGATATGGTTTTTAATAATTTTTCGTCAGCCTCATCGCACATATCCAGCGCTGGACGAACATGTAAAACCCCCGCGTCCACATGGCCAAACATGCCATATTTGAGATCATGCCCATCTAATAAGTCGCGAAACTCCATAATAAAATCTGCGAGGTTTTCAGGCGGAACAGCGGTATCTTCAGCAAACGCTAATGGTTTACGGCGTCCCTTTGTTGCGCCCAATAGCCCTACCGCTTTTTTACGCATAGCGTAAATTTTATTGATACTCGGTTTATCTGAAGTGATTTGATAACCAACAACACCAGCCTCTTCATTGGCTAATTGCCTTGCTAAAACGACCTCTAGCTTACCAATACGTTGCTTAACATCATCTTCATCACCAGCAAACTCAACCATGTTGAGTCCTTCAATCACTTTATTAGGCACAGCTTCAATCAGGTGTGACACTGAATGCCAAATGATGTCTTCTCGGGCAAGATTTAACACTTTAGAATCGATGGTTTCTACCACTGTCGCACTCGCGGCAACTAACGATGGTGCATGACGCAGCGCTGATTCAAACGAGTCATATTTAATATTCAACATCATCCGCGTATTAGGTAGCGGCGTGATATTCAATTTAGCTTCAGTTAGTACGGCTAAGGTACCTTCTGAGCCTGCTAATATGCGTGATAAATCAAATTGGGTTAAATCATCATTCCACACATGACGCAAATCGTAACCGGTTAAAAAGCGGTTTAAGGCAGGAAATTGCTTAATGATTAATTCACGCTTTTCATGACAACGCTTAGCGATATGGCGAATGATATTTTGAGCAAATGGATTAGGTTCAACTTCTTGAGTTAAGGCTGCATCTGCCTCAATTGGAGCTGTAGTTAATACGCTACCATCAACTAACACACTGGTGAGCCCTAATACATGATCTGAGGTTTTACCATAAACTAAAGAGCCCGCACCAGATGCGTCAGTATTAATCATACCGCCAACGGTGGCGCGATTTGAAGTTGATAAATCGGGACTAAAAAAGAAACCATGTGGTCTTAGGGCATCATTAAGCGCATCTTTTACCACACCCGCTTGCACTTTAACCCAGCCTTCTTCTGCATTGACTTCAATCACTTGATTCATGTGTCTTGAAACATCAAGGATCAACCCATGAGTTAACGACTGGCCATTGGTGCCCGTTCCGCCGCCACGAGCACTAAAAGTCACTTGCTTATATTGTGGGTCTGACGCCAAAGTGAGTACTAATTCGACATCTGTCTGATTAAGGGGATAAATGACTGCTTGTGGTAAAAACTGGTAAACAGAATTATCTGTGGCTTGAATCAGTCTGGCGCTGTAACGCTTATCTATTTCACCGGCAAAAGACGATGCTTCAAGGTCATCTAGAAAACGTAAATAAATAGGCTCTAAAGTTTGATGGTGAGATAGCAGCGGCAGCATATTCGACTTCTGTTTATAGTAATTTTGTGATCATTATAAACAAAAATAGAGCCGCTAAGTAGTTGAGTTAAAAATTTTCATTAGAAACATTCAATACAGTAACGACTTAATCATTAATAAAAACAATACACGTAAGCCATTGCTTCATATGCTAAATGAATAGTTAAAAACTTAAAAAAATTGCCATTAGTTGATTATGTAAGATTCATATTTCTTGAATATGATGATTAACCCTATTATTCAAATCTAATACAGGTAAATCTCAATTTAATCTGCAGATTTGAAACTTGAGCTCAAAAGCATCCATTACAGGTTAAATAGTGCAGGTATATGGTGCAGATTATTCACACTATTACGACTAATTCATATACCCACAGATTGAAAACCATTACAATGCGGCGCTTTTTAATAAACACTCCCACTTACACTCGGATATACACCCCATGAAACTCAGTAAAAGATTGCAGCAATTAGATGATATGGTCTTATCTGGCTACGATCATATTTGGGATTGTTGTTGCGATCATGGATTTCTAGGTGGGGCCTTATTAATGCGCCAAGCTGCGCCAAATATACACTTTGTTGATATCGTTGTTGAGTTAATGAATGAACTAGAGCAAAAATTAGTCCGACTTAATTCAAGCTCAAAGCTTAAGCCCACAGTCCAATCCAACTGGTTTACTCACTGTATAGATGTAGCAAAGCTTCCTTTAGACAAATATTGTGGTAAGCATTTAATCATTATTGCGGGTGTTGGCGGTGATTTAATGAATCAGTTTATCGATAGTATTCAAAAGCAGTATTCTGACTTAAATATCGATTTTTTACTTTGCCCTGTTCATCATCAATACAGCTTAAGACAGAATCTTATTTCGTTAGATTTTAGCTTAAAGCAAGAATGTTTAATTGAAGACAACAAACGTTTTTATGAAATTCTATTAGTTGCAAATTGTTCAAGTTCAGCTTGTAAGGCTGACTCATTAAACGCTAAGCAACATAAGACTTCGAAGGCTATATCTGAAGTCGGAGAGCAAATTTGGTTGAATAAAAGTGAAACTGAAAAAAGTGTGTCTTGGCGTTACCTCAACAAAACATTAAACCATTACCAACGTATACAGGTTGGGCGTAAACAAGAGGTGCAGCACATCATTAATGCTTATAAAGCAATTGATATGCCTCAAACGTTTGAGCAGTAATTTACTTATGCGCTATAACGTCCCATCGACGTTCGACTAAAACAGTCTTACTTGAGACTTTCTTAGCCGAGGGCTTCTTAGTCGGGACTTGTGTTATGTTTTGTTGATCAATAAATTGAGTTAACTCAGTAAAAACTCCAATATCATATGCCCTATAAGCTTGTTCACTCGACCAATACGTCAACACGAGATAATTATTAGAATCTTTTTCTCGTTGCCAAACATCACCACCAATAAACCCTGGTTGTTTTTGTAATGTAGGAACCCAAAAATCCTTTTGCTCAGCAATAAATTTTTGTTTATCAATGGCACCTTCACATGTAACCATGCTTATCAGTTGTATCTCAGGGATATCGAGAGCGTTTAAGCCCATTGTTAAAACATGCTGATGTCGATTAACCTGACATGCTAGATAAGTTGACGTTTGCTGGTTTTGTTCAATGATGTTGTCATGTGTAGATCCCATGAAATCAGTTAAACCTTGCTGTGATTGCCATAATCCAATGACAACGGCTTGATTGTAACTATCCGAACTATGTTCCCTGCTAACTTGTTCACATTCCCCTTGCACCCAACCACCTAGCTGACCAATGAATCCCTCACAAGATGCAGTTAACCCCCACAGGCTTTGGCTATGAGTAAAACTTTGTATTTTCTCGTCCGTTACCTGACAAATAATGATTTTAGCTAATGTCATTTGAATCTATCCTTTTATTCATCAATCTCAATTTACACTTAAGAACAAACATAGCATGACTTAAAAAAGCCACTATATGTGCCTAGCTGCTATAAACTAACAAGAAGTCCTAATAACTAAAAAAAGCGCAGATTAGGCTCAATTTACAGGCAAAAAAAAGCCGCATTTAAGCGGCTTTTTCAAGCTAACTAAGTTAGCTTAACTTAAACAGCAATTACGCATGTTCTTCAGCAAGGTATAACCAAGTGTCGATTACTGTATCAGGGTTAAGTGATACGGTATCGATGCCTTGCTCAACTAACCATTGAGCGAAGTCCGCATGGTCTGATGGGCCTTGGCCACAAATCCCTACGTAAGCGCCCTTTGCTTTAGCCGCTTTGATTGCTAATGAAAGTAATGCTTTAACTGCATCATTACGCTCATCGAACAAGTGACTGATGATGCCAGAGTCGCGATCTAGACCTAACGTTAACTGAGTTAAATCGTTAGAGCCGATAGAGAAACCATCAAAGTGCTCCAAGAACTGGTCAGCCAATAAAGCGTTCGAAGGTAATTCACACATCATGATGACGCGTAAGCCATCTTTACCACGCTCAAGACCTTGCTCTTTTAGCAATTCAATCACTTGTGCAGCTTCATCAACCGTACGCACGAATGGGATCATGATTTCAACGTTTTTCAGACCCATATCGTTACGGACACGTTTAATTGCTTCACATTCTAGCGCGAAACAATCACGGAATGATTCAGAGATATAACGACTTGCACCACGGAAGCCCAACATTGGGTTTTCTTCTTCAGGCTCGTAACGGTCACCACCAACAAGGTTAGCGTATTCGTTAGACTTAAAGTCTGACATACGTACGATAACTTTCTTAGGATAGAACGCACTACCAATCGTTGCGATACCTTCAACCAGACGAGCAACATAGTATTCAACTGGAGATTCATAACCTGCAATCATCTCGTTGATTTCTTGTTGTAGCTCAGCAGGTTGAGAGTTGAAATCAAGCAATGCTTTAGGGTGAATACCAATCATGCGGTTGATAATGAACTCAAGACGCGCAAGACCAACACCTTCATTAGGAAGACGAGCAAAATCAAATGCACGATCAGGGTTACCCACGTTCATCATGATTTTCATCGGTAGTTCAGGTAATGAATCAACACGGTTAGTGATGACTTCAAAGTCTTGCTTACCATCGTAAATGAAACCTGTATCACCTTCAGCACATGAAACCGTCACAACTTGACCATTTTGAATACGGTCAGTTACGTCACCACAACCAACAACGGCTGGAACACCAAGTTCGCGAGCAATAATTGCTGCGTGACAAGTACGGCCGCCACGGTTTGTAACAATAGCGCTTGCGCGCTTCATGATAGGTTCCCAATCAGGATCCGTCATGTCAGTAACGAGTACATCACCAGGTTCAATTTGATCCATATCTTCGATAGAGGCTAATACTTTAGCAACACCGGTACCGATTTTATGACCAATGGCACGACCTTCACAAACGACATCACCTTGAGTTTTTAAGTGGTAACGTTCGATTAATTGTACATCTTCACGGCTACGAACCGTTTCTGGACGGGCTTGAACGATATATAACTTACCGTCATTGCCATCTTTTGCCCATTCGATGTCCATTGGACGGCCATAATGTTGCTCAATAATGACGGCTTGTTTAGCCAATTCCATGACTTCTTCGTCATTGATTGAGAAAATGCTACGTTGTTCTGCAGGGATATCTTCGATCTTCACTTGCTTACCATGTGAAGCATCGTCAGAGTAAACCATTTGAATCAACTTGCTGCCGATATTACGGCGCACAACGGCTTGATGCCCTTGCGCTAAAATTGGTTTGTGAACATAAAATTCATCAGGATTAACCGCACCTTGTACTACCATTTCACCTAGACCAAATGATGAAGTGATGAAAACAACGTCGTTGTTACCTGACTCAGTGTCCATAGTGAACATAACACCAGAAGACGCTTTATCTGAACGAACCATGCGTTGAACGCCAGCAGATAATGCCACACCTTGGTGCTCATAACCTTGGTGAACACGGTATGAAATTGCACGATCGTTAAAGAGCGAAGCGTAAACATGCTTAATAGCAAGTAATACAGCATCAAAGCCTTTAACGTTTAGGAATGTTTCTTGTTGGCCTGCAAAAGATGCATCTGGCATATCTTCAGCTGTTGCTGATGAACGCACTGCAAATGAGGCTTCTTGCGTCTCACTAGAAAGTTGCTCGTAAGCTTCACGAATCGCATCTTCTAGTTCCGGTTGAAATGGGGTATCGATAACCCACTGTCTAATCTGTGCACCAACTTTCGCTAATTCATTAACGTCATCAACATCCAATGTTGCTAGAATATCGAAAATTTTCTGGTTAACACCACTTTGCTCTAGAAACTCATTAAACGCATAAGAAGTTGTAGCAAATCCACCTGGGACTTGAACACCTGCGTTTGCTAGGTTACTGATCATCTCACCAAGTGACGCATTCTTACCGCCAACTTTGTTTACATCACCCATTCCTAGTTCTTGATACCAGAGTATGTATTGCTGCACAGTTATCTCTCCACAAGTTTATTTCAATGGCCCCTTCACACGAGGGCAGAGGCATTCTACACTCCACCACAACAACCGTAAATGTATAATTTTATTTGTAATTTTATTACTACAAGAGGCTGAAATGACACCAAAAGTATTCTACATATCAGATGGGACCGCGATCACAGCAGAAGTATTTGGCCACGCAGTACTGTCGCAATTTCCAGTTGAATTTGAAGCACTTACCATTCCATTTATTGACAGTGTAGCCAAAGCTGAAAAGGTGAAGCAACAAATCAATGATAGTTTTATTACAACAAGCTTAAGACCCGTTGTGTTCCATTCGATAGTAAATTCCGACATTCGCGATATTATTTTCTCAAGCGAAGGGCTAGATTATGATTTTTTGAACACCTTTGTTTCGCCACTAGAACAACAACTAGGTATAAAAGCAGCGCCAGTTATTAACCGAACTCACGGCAAGAGCACCGCTAACGAAGCTTATGACAACCGTATTGATGCGATTAATTTCACTTTAGATAATGATGATGGTCAAACCATGAAACACATGGATAAAGCCGACATTATTTTACTCGGTGTTTCCCGTTGCGGAAAAACACCATCAAGCTTGTATCTTTCTATGCAGTTTGGCATCAAAGCGGCCAACTACCCTTTTGTAGAAGACGATATGGATAACTTAAAGTTGCCAGAAGCATTAAAACGAAATAAGTCTAAATTATTTGGCTTAACGATTGATCCCAATCGCTTGCATGAGATCCGCCAAGGGCGTATGGAAAACAGCCGTTACTCATCGTTAAGACAATGTCGTATCGAAGTGAAAGAAGTAGAAATGCTATATAAGAAAGAGCGCATTCCGTTCGTCAATACAACCTACCATTCAGTAGAAGAGATATCGGCAAGAATTCTTGATATTACAGGCTTGAAACGACATATGTTTTAACTCTGCTACAACTAGGCAGTCATTGATAAAAAGTCTACCTATATATGCCGAGAATGTTAAACACACAACATTTTCGGCTAACTTATTCCTATTTGACCGCTTTTGTTCTCTATCTAAGTCGATTTCAACGTGTCTAACGCTAACTAATTAGTTATAATCCCGAGCAATATGATGTTAATTCATCGCAAACATGCTCGGTAAAATGAATGACAATTAAAACTGACGAACTACGTACCTCCCTTTTATGTAAGGTAATTTCACCTGCGCAACTCGCATCTGAATATCCACTAACCCAAGATGCTGCTGACTACTTAGTTGAGCAACGTCGTGAAGTTGAAGCCATTATTGCAGGCGAAGATCAACGATTGCTGGTTATCATCGGCCCTTGTTCAATTCACGATACTGAAGCGGCTTTAGATTATGCTCAACGTTTAGCAGCACTTCATCACGAACTTAAAGACGATTTGTGTATCGTTATGCGTGTTTACTTTGAAAAACCACGCACTATCGTAGGCTGGAAAGGCTTAATTTCAGATCCTGACTTAGACGGTAGCTTTAGCCCAAATAAAGGCTTAAGAATGGCGCGTCATTTATTACAGCAAATCACTGAACTTAAATTACCAATTGCCACAGAGTTTTTAGATATGGTCAATGGTCAGTACATTGCCGATCTCATCACTTGGGGCGCAATCGGTGCACGTACCACTGAAAGCCAAATTCACCGTGAAATGGCCTCAGCATTATCGTGCCCTGTTGGCTTTAAAAACGGCACAGATGGCAACATCAACATTGCTGTTGATGCAGTTCGTGCAGCGCAAGTTCCACATATTTTCTACTCACCAGATAAAGATGGTGCAATGGCTGTTTACCGCACTCACGGTAACCCTTATGGTCATATCATTTTACGTGGCGGTAAAAAACCAAACTACTCAGCGGAAGATGTAGAAATCGTCCGTTCACAGCTAGAAACTGTTGGTGTCACTCAACGTATCGTCGTTGATTTTAGCCATGGTAATAGCGAGAAGAAACATAAGAATCAGTTAAATGTTGCTGATAGCATCATGGAACAAATGCGCAGTGGTAGTACTGCAGTTGCTGGTATCATGGCAGAAAGCTTTATGATTGAAGGCAATCAAAAAGTTGTTGAAGATCAGCCTTTAACTTACGGCCAAAGCATTACTGATGCATGTTTGCATTGGGAAGATTCTGAAAAATTATTACGTGACTTAGCGCAAGCGTCAAAAGACCGTAAAGCACTACTTAACAAGTAATTTTACTATTACGTAATGTAAAAAAAGCCAATCAGTGATGATTGGCTTTTCTTTTTGTATTACTCGTTAACCATGACCTACCATTCATTCAAACCCAAAGAGCAGATGACTGTTCTTCTTCAATTGAGATGAGTGATAATTTTTTAAATAAATGATTAATTGTCATAAAGCTCTCAACCAACTTCGGATCAAAATGCTTCCCTTTTCCTTCAAGAATTAACCCAACAGCATCTTGATGACTAAACGGTTTTTTATAGCATCTTGGGGACGTTAACGCATCATACACGTCAACTAGCGCCACAATACGAGCAGACAGCGGAATATCATCGCCTGCAAGCCCTTTGGGGTAACCACTACCATCCCATTTTTCATGATGTCCTCCAGCTATATCACTGCCCATCTTGATAAAATTACAATCTGGCGCGTAGCGAGTAATACTTTCAAGAACAGACGAGCCTATTACTGGGTGCGCTTTAATTTGTTCGAACTCTTCAGGTGTTAATCTTCCAGGTTTAAGTAAAATAGCATCCGCAATGCCGACTTTACCAATATCATGAAGTACCGATGATAGGGTTATTTCCTCAATAAATGAGAGTGTTAACTCGTCAGGGGCATCACGCTCACTGTATCTTTGTTTCGCCAACATAGAAGCATATTGCTGCATTCTCAATAAATGCGCACCTGTTTCATTGTCTCGGTATTCTGCCAACTTAGCTAAGCCAATCACTGTCGCTCTTCTTGACGTTAATGTACTTTCTAAAGAGTTAGATAATTTATCCAGTAAAAACGCCGTAGACATTGTCACAATCGCATTGGTAGCAACAAAATTAATCACCACTACCAACCAAATAACCACGCTGTAACCTTCAATATCTGGCCATATATGCCAATCAAGATAAAATGCCGCACCCAAAAGTATCAGAGAAATAAAATTAAATATTTGGGCAAACTTACTGGCCTGACTACCAAGTAAAATACAGGTCAACGGCGGGAACATAAACAGCCAAAAGAAGCCTGCTCCGCTTGGGCCAATAGCGATTAAAAAACCTACACCTATACAGTAAGATAAACCGCAACCAATTAAAAATCGTCTTCTGTCACTGAGTTTATTATCCCAAATAATAAACAGTAAAATGGCATACACTATGGTGTCAAAAACCGCCATTAATAAAAGATCAGATTGAATACACAAGTACACACTTGTGAAGTATACGGGGATGCAAATAATAGCTAATAAACCAAATATTCGATTGAATATAATTCTTCGCCAATAAGATAACGAATCATTGAGGGTTATTGGCTCAGAGAATAGGTTTCCCACCACTGACATAATTCTTCCTTGAAGTACAACGCGTTTAACTGTCACGCTTGTTCCAGTATCAATAATTATTGTTAACTTCTTCGAAATTGCAATAAATTACAGAATGCCAAAATAAATGGTCACATAAATGACTAAGTAAATTATGTTGTTATCTAAAGCTGATGTGATTAAGCTTTGAAAATTAAACTACAAAATGAAATATCAAAAGGATTTGTTATGATTAAGTCTGGCTCTCAATTAGCCTGTATCAGCCTATTAGCAGGATGCTTATGTTTCTCGACATACACCTTTGCCTCTTCTCAAGATTTCACCCAAGCTTACCAAGCCTATAATCAAGCAGTGACTGCTGGCGATAAACAACAAACGGTATTATCAGCACAACAAGCATTTGACCTCGGTAAAAAACTATACGGCAAAGACAGTATAGATACGGCAAACTTAAGCTTTAACCTTGCCATTGCACTAGCAGAAAATAAGCAAGATAGTGAGTCGCAACCCTATTTTGATTTGACACTTGATTTGTACAAATCCCACTATGGCGATGAAAGTATTGAAATTATTGACCCTTTACTCACCTATGCAGACAAAACTAAAGATATAAAACTGGCTAAATCTCTGTTATCTGAGGCTCGTGACATAGCGCAAGACAGCGACAAGCCAATTCTTTATGCACATACCTTGTCAGCCAGTTTTACCAAATTGATTAATTCTAAATACGACAAGCCCTCTGTGCGCCGATATATTTTAAAAGCGAAACAAATTTACAGTGAAAACCTTCCCAACGATGCTGCCGTATTAGTAAACGCGAGATACGACAGTGCAGCAGTATATTTTGCAGATAAAAAATATGACAAAGCCGAAGCTGAATTATTAGAAGTCATCAATCAATATGAACGCCTCGAATATTCTCATCCTTATGAGTTAGCCTCACACGCTAAACTAGTGTCACTTTATAGCCAACGAGATGAGCCAGAACAAGCCACTGAACATTGCATTGCCATCGGCAGCATGAAGCCTTGGAGCCCTGATCAGCAGCAAACCCCTATTTACCGCGTAAATCCTAAATTTCCGCAATCTAAAGCCAAACGTCGCACTGAGGGCATGGTACAGCTAAGCTTTACCGTTGATGAACAAGGTTTTGTCATCAATCCAGAAATATTAAAATCTAAAGGTGGTAAAGCTTTTGAAACTGAAAGTATCAAAGTGCTGAAAGAATGGCGTTATGCCCCAAAGTTTGTTGATGGTAAACCTGTTAAAGCAGAATCAACGGTCCAATTAGATTATACCTTTGGTTAATTTGAACTACCGATTAAAGGAGGCTATAAGCCTCCTTTTTTATTTAAGTGTTTAATACTGACTACTCCCTTAGCGCTTGTAAACAATTCCTCCTTGCAACTTGTCCGCAAAACAATCAATTTAACTCAAAAGTTGACGAGCACGTCAACTTACCGTTATGGTCTTTAGCTAATGTTTGTTACAAACCAGTTAATTTTGAATTCATTTTTAAATAATTTGAGCGTCAATTCGGCAATAATATTCAAAATAATATCCAATTAAAGGAGCGCCTCTTGAACAATTCAAACAAATCCAGTGCCGCTATTTTGGGTGTGTTATTACTTGTTGGTTTATCAGTGATGGGATTATTACTGAAACAGGCGATTATTGAATACAAGTTATTGGATAGAAGTGTAACTGTTAAAGGGCTTGCTCAAAACGAATACCCAGCTGATGTCGTTATCTGGCCAATTCAATTTACTGCTGCTAGCAATGGTCTAGAGGCGCTTTATGAGCAAATTGATAGTCAGACAGCATTGATTAATCAATATCTAGTCAGTAATGAAATCACAACTGATGAAGTCACTCAATCCGCGCCTACTATTACGGATAAATTAGCGCAGCAATATGGTGGTAACCAAACAGTAGAATACCGCTACACCGCATTGCAGACCATAACAGTGTACTCTACTGACATTGAAAAAGTACGAAGTGCAATGCCGGAGTTAACCCAACTAGGTAAAAAAGGTATCGTTTTTTCACAAAACAATTACGACGCACAAATTGAATATATTTTCACACGTTTAAATGAAGTTAAACCGCAAATGATAGAACAGTCGACCCGCAATGCACGTTTAGTGGCCGACAAATTTGCCAAAGACTCTGATAGCCAACTAGGAAAAATTAAACGCGCAAGTCAGGGTCAATTTAGCATCAGCAATCGCGATAAGAATAATCCACATATCAAACGCGTTAGAGTGGTATCAACGATTGAATACTACCTTGCTGATTAAGTTAACCCTAACCATAGGAGGACAAGATGGACAGTCACTATAGAAAACAATTAAACCGAAGATACTTTACAGGGCTATTGATGACATTTGGCCTGATCACTATTTTAGCTATTTTGATGTTTAGCAGTGGTTTAATTGCAGCCGAGATATCCAATACAAAAAAAACTAATTCAGAACAGCTAACAGACGTTAAAACCAAAACGATATTTCTTGTTCGACATGCTGAAAAAGAATCGGGAAATGACCCTTTCCTCACAGCTGAAGGCAAAATACGCGCGCAAAACTTATCAAATTTGCTTCAATCAGTGCCTTTAGATGCCATTTACAGCACAGATTATAATCGTACCCAAGATACCGCAAAGCCAACAGCATCAGTTCAGTCATTAACGATTACTAGCTATAACCCACGCAAATTGTCTGACTTTGCAACAGCAATAAAAGCCAATCACCACCAGCGGATACTCATTGTTGGCCATAGTAATACCACTCCTGAACTGGTCAGTTTATTAGGTGGCATTGCAGGAGATGAAATTGTGGAAGCAACTGAGTTTAATCGATTATACATTCTGACCATTGATCACCAGGAACAACAAACCAGCTCAGTTTTATTAAGGTACTAGTTGTTAAGGTACTAGCTTAAAAAATTAGGCCGCACTTTGTTTTATCGTAGTTGATTTTAATACTATTGATTTTCATCACTCCCCCCCCTGATATTAATCTAAATATTCATCTAAATTTAGCTTTACTGAAATTCAACGACCAGACAATTCTTTCGGAGTGTTTATGCTTAAATGTGACTTACACGATTACATCGAAATAATCTGCCTTTACCGATATCGCGTAGAGTTAACCATGAAAGATAACGCTATTATCGAAGGGGTGTTTTTTGATACTGGATTTAGCGGGGAAAAGTCCGATTCGGCCTGTAAATCAATTGACAAAGTAGAGGTCATTAAAGGCCAATTAAGCAAGAATCAACAGCCTGTCACCGTCGAAATCGACAATGTAAAACACATCAGGGTACTTACTGAAAATGCAAAGTTTACCCACTTAACCTTAAGTGATGACTAGGGCGTGCTGAGTTTCACTACCTATTTCGTGACGTTATCCGTATAATCCGCCATCCAACTAGAAGTACTAAAAATAAAATTAGGTAGTTGAATGCCCTTTACAAGTAACGTATCACCACAAGATAACCCATCATTTCCTGAAGATATCACTGCTCGAATTGAGCAATCTGAAGCAAAGGTCATCAAAGCGATATTTCCATCAAATACCAATCATCACAACACGTTATTTGGTGGTGATGCATTAGCATGGATGGATGAGACCGCATTTATTGCCGCGACACGCTTTTGCCGAAAAGCGTTAGTGACGGTCAGTTCAGATCGAATAGATTTTAAAAAAGCCATTCCCGCTGGCAGTTTAGCTGAATTGGTCGCGCGAGTGATTCATGTGGGTAATACTTCATTGAAAGTTGAAGTGAATATATTCGTTGAGGATATGTACCAAGATTTACGAGAGCATGCGATTCGAGGCGTATTTACTTTTGTCGCCGTCGATGAAGACAGAAACCCTATTCCAGTTTGGCAGTCAGCAGACATTGCTAAAGAACTCCTCTAACTGACCATATCAATTTTCATTAGCAAATAAGCATAATGAACCAAGGGTTATACACGAAATAACCTTTGCTCAATTCAGTTCAACTATGGCGGCCTATATCATAGGAATAATTAAATTATTTACTAGAATAGGCGCCATTAATGAACAAGTTACTCATTGGACTCAGCATTAGTATTATGACTTCAAGTGCTTATGCCGAAGAAGTCATCGAGAAAGAAGTGCAAGATATGTCAGATCCATTAGCGGTATACACCCAAGTTGGCGGTGGCATTACTGATGCTGGACTTAATTTAAAACTTGGTCAAACCTATGATACAAACAACCCAGAAACTATGGGCATGAATATCATTGAAGTGAAAGGGTTTGCTGGCGAATTAACCGGTTGGAATGGTTCATCAGATACTAACTCCATTAACTCTATGCGTTTTAGAAACTTTGGTGTTGATCTGACTAATGGCCGTGGTTCTCAATTTGATGCTCAATGGGATTTCGCTTCTAACCAAGGCAGCGCATCTTATAGCTTTATTCAAGCTTTACCAAAAATGGGGCCAGTTAACCTCTACCCATTAGCGGGTGCTGGTATTGCTGTTGGTGAGCCATTTGATGGTAGTACTGGTTCTGGAGTTACCGACCGTTACGACATGCATGGCAGTTTTTATGTTGTTGGTATGTATTCTAAAATTGAAATTAACGACAAAATATGGCTGAACTATAACCCAATGTTCTTGGGTGCAATTTCAGGTTCTGAAGCCTTTAAATCGAGTGGTTTTTCAGGCGATGATAGCGTATTAACCCATGAGTTTGCGGTAAGCTATCAATTTACTCCGACACAAAACCTACGTCTATTTGCCAACTGGGATGAAAATACCCGTTTTGGTAAAGGTGAATTCAGAGTCGAATACAACAAACAACTTTAATCGCTTTGAACTGAATCAACATCGATATCATCGAGCTGTTGAACGACAATATTGAAATTAAATCTTAAGTCTATAAACATACTTCTACACTTGCCATTAATTAGATTTATCGTTAAACAACAGGAGTCATATCATGACTCCTGTATTTTCTGCTCTAGCGAACAATACTTTCACCTCAAAGTTTATTATTAGACAAAAGTCTAAGCCATAATATTATTTAACTGTTTTCGTTATACTCTTGCACTTTAGCGTGGATCGATAACCAAGTTATCTGTTACATTAAAATTACCTTCACGTGCAACCAAGACAACTAAAAAGCCATGAAGCTACAAAATTTAAATATAATTATTGCTGATGACCATCCCTTATTTCGTAATGCACTGAGACAAGCATTGAATAATGCTTTTCAAGGTACGAATTGGTTTGAAGCTGACAGTGCTGAAGCGCTGCAAACTATTCTTGATGATAAAGCCACAGATCTTGATTTGATTCTTCTCGATCTTCAAATGCCGGGTTCTCACGGTTACTCGACTTTGATTCACCTGCGAGGCCATTATCCAGATATTCCAGTGGTGGTTATTTCTGCCCATGAAGATATTCAGACTATTAGCCGTGCGATTCATTACGGTAGTTCTGGTTTCATTCCTAAATCAGCCTCTATGGACACCTTAAAACAAGCGCTCGATGCTGTGCTTTATGGTGACATATGGTTACCAGAAGGGACAGAAATCCTTGAAGTCGATGATGATCCTACAAGTCAGATGGCCAACAAATTATCAGACTTAACGCCACAACAGTATCGTGTATTACAGATGTTTGCTGAAGGTTTACTTAACAAGCAAATCGCCTATGACTTTGGTGTGTCCGAAGCGACAATTAAAGCCCATGCGACGGCCATATTTCGTAAACTAGGCGTAAGAAACCGCACCCAAGCCGTTATCGCACTACAGCAACTTGAAATGGAAAAGGTAGACTTATCTTAAACCATGTTTCTCAGTTACCCTTTTCACAAGCCTGTGAGAATAACAAAGGGCCGATACTTGTTGAGCTACAACGCATTTTTCAACACAACCAACAAGTATTAGAAATTGGCAGTGGTACAGGCCAACATAGTGTGCACTTTGCAGCCAACCTGCCACAATTAACTTGGCAAGCGAGTGATCAAAACAGCTACTTAACTCATTTAAATGCCCGCATCGAATTAGTCGGAACTCATAATTTATTACCAGCCTTTGGTTTAGATGTCATGCTTGATTGGCCTGTAAAAATGATCTCTGCCCAACTCGATGGTGTATTTAGTGCCAATACCTTACACATCATGAGTAAATCTATGGTTGAAGCCTTCTTCCAAGGTGTCGGCAACGCTCTTTTACCTAAAGCACAGCTAGTGATTTATGGACCTTTTAATTATCAAGGCCAATATAGTAGTGAAAGTAATGCGTCATTTGATGAATGGTTAAAACAAAATAACCCTCAGAGCGGGATCAGAGACATTGAATGGATAACCGCTTTGGCTGCACAACAATCCTTTACTTTAATCAATGACGTTGAAATGCCAGCCAATAACCGCTTACTGCACTTTGGTCGACATAAATAACCCTTGTTTATGTCGTTTTTCAAACACTAAAACCGTAATAACAAAGAGTTAACCTGTTAAAATATTGATGAAAAATTTGTAAGCTAATAGCGAATAAATTTTTCTGTTATCACACATAAGGAAAACGCATTATGGGTTCGGTTACCACTAAAAAACACCCAAACGGTTTAGATTATGTCGAAGTTAATACTGACTTGTGCCAAGCAAGTATTTTTCTTCAAGGCGCTCAAATAGATTATTTCCAACCAAAAGATAAAGCACCATTACTCTGGGTATCAAATGCTGATGACTATCAACCGGGTAATGGGATCCGCGGAGGCATTCCAGTATGTTGGCCTTGGTTCGGAGCCAGTCCAACCGAAGGGTTTCCACAGCATGGTTTTGCTAGAACCAGCATTTGGTCTTTAGCATCAGTCAAAATGCGTGATCAACTGGTTGATTTGACTTTCACTCTTAAAATTACCGAAGCCAACAAACAGTTCTGGCCCCATGATACTGAAGTCAGTGTGTTATTCACTCTAGGTGAAACACTGTCAGTGAGTATCGTTAATAAAAATAATGCCGATTACCCTGTAAACCTAACTCAAGCTTTACATACTTACTTCCCCATTGAAGATATCCATCAATTAACTGCTACAGGTTTTAGCGGCGCGAAATACATCGAATTTGGTAAAGGACCATATAACCAAGATTCAGATGAAGTTAGCTTTACTCGTGAAACGGATAGAGTCTATACCGATTTAGCGAGTACTCAGTTGCTCCATACTCCAAATGGCACTATTGAAGTCAGTCGTGAAAACAGTCAATCAGCTGTGCTTTGGAACCCTTGGATAGATAAATCCGAGCGACTCTCCCGCTTTAACGATAACGACTACCTCACAATGGTATGTCATGAAACAGCCAATGTGCTTGAAGACGAAGTGTCATTAGCACCAGGTGAAAGCCACACACTCACGACACACATCCGCTGGGTATAAAGCAGGCTTACAATAACATTCTAAGATTATTGCCTAAGCTTAACGAAACTAAATCTGTAAGCTCAGTTAGTAAA
Source organism: Shewanella sp. 10N.286.52.E4 (assembly GCF_041468785.1). Classification (NCBI taxonomy): domain Bacteria; kingdom Pseudomonadati; phylum Pseudomonadota; class Gammaproteobacteria; order Alteromonadales; family Shewanellaceae; genus Shewanella; species Shewanella sp. 10N.286.52.E4. The sequence continues at coordinate 164,573 of NZ_JBFRJJ010000006.1, read as the reverse complement.
CTGAGCGTAGATTGAATTAATAAACTCAATCTACGTTCGTTAGTTTAGGCATTATTGAATGATTGATTAGTTGATTAGTTGATTGAATGATTGAATGAT